>NZ_JBMDWH010000246.1:0-5060 GCF_048595345.1 Allobosea sp. | reverse complement strand
GCCGAACTCTCCTTTGTCGATTGCAAGGTCCCGGCCGAGAACCTGCTCGGGCAGGAGGGCCGCGGCTTCTACGCCATCATGAGCAATTTCCAAAACGAGCGCACCGTGATCGGCGCGATGGCGATGGGCGAGGCGCAGGCCGCGATCGACCTGACCTTGGACTATGTGAAGACGCGAAAAGCCTTCGGCGCGCCGCTCTGGGAGAAACAGGCGATCCGTCAGCGCCTGGCCGAGCTTGCCGGCAAGGTCGAGGCCGGCCGCCAGCTGGTCTATCACGCCGCCTGGCTCGACGCTCAGGGTTTCGATGCCACCCGCGAGGTCTCGATGGTGAAGGCCTATTGCGGCGAGCTGGTCAACGAGGTGATGTATGACTGCCTGCAGTTCCATGGCGGCATGGGCTATATGCGCGAAAGCACGATCGAACGCATGACCCGCGACGCACGTGTCCAGTCCATCGGCGGCGGTGCAACCGAGGTGATGCTGGAAGAGGTGGCGAAGCGCCTGTGACCACCATTTGTCATGCCGGGGCGCGCCGAAGGGGCGAACCCGGAACCCACGACCGGGTGAGCGGGGCCGGCTCGGCTGCCCTCCGTCGATCTCGCGACCGAGCGCTCTCGCACCCGGTCGTGGGTTCCGGGTTCTTCGCTGGCGCGAAGCCCGGGAACGACGAAGGGGGCTTCCGGTGACCGCGATCGCCGAACCGGATCAGCGGGTCGAACCCATCTCCCGCCGCCGCATCCTCGACCATGCCGCGCGGCTGCTGCGCGAGGGCGGCTACCATCAGACGACATTGCGCGAGATCGCCGAGGCGGTCGGCATCCGCAAGGCGAGCCTCTATTACCATTTCGCCTCAAAGGAAGAGATCGTCGAGGCGGTGGTGAATGACGGCGTGCGCTTCGTCCATGAGGGCGTCAGGGCGGCGCTGGCGGAAACGCAGGCCGCCTCGCCGCGCGAGCGGCTGGAAGCGGCGATCCATGGCCATCTCGCCGCCCTGCACGGCCATGGCGACTACACCTCGGCGAGCATCAAGGTCTTCAATTTCGGTGCCGCGCCCGCGCCCGAAAGCGTGCGGGCCGTGCGCCGTGCCTATGAGGACGTCTGGCGCGAACTGATCGCGGAGCTGCAGGGCGAGGGCGCCTTGCCGCCGGAGCGTGCGCCGGACGTGCTGCGCAATTTCCTGCTCGGCGCCCTCAACCACTCGACCGACTGGTATCGGCCGGAGCGGCACGACATCGCGGTGCTGGCGAAGGAGTTCGCCGCGCTGATTTCGCCCGTTCGGAGCTGAGGACCAGCGCTCACGAATCCTCGTCCGGACAAAGCCCTCATCCTGAGGAGCCGCGCAGCGGCGTCTCGAAGGATGCCCAAGAGGCTCCTGTGACCGCTGGAGCATCCTTCGAGACGCGCCTTCGGCGCTCCTTGGGATGAGGGCTTGTGTGTCGTGATGGCCTGGCCGCACCGTCGTGGTTGCAGGGGCCCATGGCGCTCCGAGACTGGCAGGCTCCGGGCAGCTTGCTAGGATGCGGCTCCGGTTGCCGCTTCGCGACCGCGCCTTGAGAGGATCCTTCGCCGATGCGCGCCTTCTACCATCCCGATCAGGCCCTGCACGATCCCAAGCAATATCTGCGCTTCGGCGCCGTCGTCGCGCCCAAGGACCTGCCGGAGCGGACCGAGCGGCTGCTGGCGGCCCTGGCGAAGCATGGCATCGCCCCGGAGCGCCCCGCCGCGCATGGAACGGAGCCGGTTCTCGCCATCCATGACGCCGGTTTCGTGCGCTTCCTCGAAACAGCCTGGACCAACTGGCAGGACCTGCCCGCCGAGCGCGGCCCCGAGGTCTGGCCCAGCACCTTCCCCTATTGGAGCGGCCGGCCCGAGGAGGATGTCCGCCCGCCCTGCCGCCCCACCGGCTTCATCGGTCAGCTCGGCTGGTATCTCGGCGACATGTCGGTTCCGGTCGGCGAGCATTGCTGGCGCTCGACCTTGCTCTCGGCCGAGACGGCGGTGACGGCGGCCGATGCCGTGATCGCCGGCGAGCGCGCCGTCTATTCGCTCTGCCGCCCTTCGGGCCATCATGCCCGCGCCGATCGCGCCAGCGGCTTCTGCTACCTCAATAATACCGCCATCGCCGCCCAGCGCCTGCGCTCGAGCTTCGGCAAGATCGCGATCCTCGATGTCGATGCCCATCACGGCGATGGCACGCAGCAGATCTTCTACCGCCGCGACGACGTGCTGACGATCTCGGTCCATGCCGACCCGGCGAACTACTACCCCTTCTACACCGGCTACGAGGACGAGCGCGGCAACGGACCGGGCGAAGGCTTCAACCTCAACCTGCCGCTGGCGCATGGGGCCGGCGGAGCTGAAATGCAGGCGGCGGTCGACCGCGCCGGCCGTGCGATCCGCGATTTCGGGGCGGAGGTTCTGGTCGTCGCGCTCGGCTATGACGCGCATAAGGACGATCCGATCGGCGTGCTGAAGCTGGAGGCCGCCGATTTCGGCACGATCGGCCGGCAGGTGAAGGCGCTCGGCCTGCCGACGCTGGTGGTGCAGGAAGGCGGCTATGCGATCGAGGCGATCGGCGATTGCCTCGATGCGTTTCTCGGCGGCTTCGCCTGACCCGGGCCGCTCAATCCGCGAGGTAGTCGTGCAGCACCCTGCCGAAGGGCAGGGTGAAATCGACCACCTGATGACGCGCCCGCACGATCTTCCGAACCGGGAAGTCGGCGACGCGACAATTGACGTGCGGGATCAGGTGCAGCCTGGCCTCGCCCTCCCAGGCGCCATGGACGGTAATGTCGGTGAGGTTGTAGCCGACCAGCTGCGCCACCTTCGGCTTGCCGTCGACATCCGGCAGCAGCTTGAGATTGACGTTGAGCCCGCCGATCCCGTCGCGGACCTTCTCGAGCTGGTCCTCGAGGCTGCGATGCTTGTAGGTCATCGTCCCCATCGCGACGCGCTCGCCATCGTAATGCAGCGTGCCGGTGAGCGTATCCTTGGCCACCTTCAGCCGCGGAATGCCGTATTTCTTCGGGAAGCCCCAGATCTCGCGCCCGCCGGTGATCGGCGGCTCGTCGTCGAGATACATCTGCACCGAGAAATTGCAGGGCTCGCCCTTGTAGGTGGCGAGAATGCCGGTGCCGCTCTCCTCGTAATCGCCGAAGCCGGAGGAATCCGGCATCTTCATCCACTCGTAGAAGACGAGATTGCCCGGCGCCGGCTCCAGCGGCTCGGGCAGGGCGGCGCGGATGATATCCGGATCGGTCTCGTAGGTGATGATCAGGTATTCGCGGCGGATGAAGCGGTTCGGCGGATGCGGATAGCTCGGGCTGAACACCGGCATGGACGGGGCTTTGAGGATCTCGTCACGGGTCATGCGGTGCTCCTGATGCTGATGCCGTCGCTATGCCGGGGCTTCGCGACAGCATGATGGCTGGCGGCCCGGGCACCATGCAAACGCGCGGCCGGCTTCCTCAGATCACCGCCTCGATCAGGAACGGCCCTTTTCGCTTCAGCGCCGCCTTGAACAGATCGGCGAATTCCTCCGCCGTGGTGGCCCGCGCCGCTTCCACCCCCATGCCGCGTGCCATCTGCACCCAGTCGAGCGCCGGCTCGTCGAGGTTCAGCATGAGCGTGGCGTTGCGGCCGAAATCATTGACGCCGACGGCGCG
Organism: Allobosea sp.; assembly: GCF_048595345.1. Taxonomy (GTDB): domain Bacteria; phylum Pseudomonadota; class Alphaproteobacteria; order Rhizobiales; family Beijerinckiaceae; genus Allobosea. The sequence goes on along the minus strand of NZ_JBMDWH010000246.1, from coordinate 1,395 downwards.
CATTTCGCCATGCAGGATCTGGTAGGTGCGGTTGGCGAAGATCACGGTGACGATGTCGAGCTTCTCGCGCGCCTGCGTCCACAGCCCCTGCACCGTGTACATGCCGGACCCGTCCGCCTGCATCGCGACCACCTTCCGGTCGGGGCAGGCGACGGCCGCGCCGATGGCGAGCGGAATGCCTTCGCCGATCGCCCCGCCGGTGAGCTGGATATAGTCGTGCTGCGGCGCGCTATGGCAGTCGAAATAGAACATCCGGCCGGACGAGACCGATTCGTCCGCGACGATGCAGTTCTCAGGCAGCAGGGTCGAGACGATCGCGCAGGCCTTGTCGGCGTCGAGCTTTCCGGTCGGAAGCGCGGGGATCTCCGTGCGCGGCGGGGCGATGAAGGCCGGCGCGCTCTTGCGCGCTCCGATCTCGTCGGCGAGCGCGTCGATCGCGCCGGGCAGGTCGTCGCCGGGCCTTGCGAGCGCGGTGACCTCGCAGCCCTCATGCACCAGCCGGCCGGGCTTGCCCGGATAGGCGAAGAAGCCGACCGGCACCTGCGCCCCGACCAGCACGAGGTAATCGACGTCCTTCAGCTGCGCCAGCGCCATATCGACCGGGTAATAGACCTTCGGAATCGCCACGCGGCCGACGCCGCGCTGGATGCGCCCGTTCGACATCTGCGCGAAGATCTGCGCGCCGGTCGCGGCGCAGATGCGGGCCGCCATCTCCATCGGCTGCTCGCGCAGGGCCAGCCCCGTCAGCATGATCGCCGCGCGCTTGCCGTGCTTGCGCAAGCCGGCCGCGACCTCGCGCAGCGTCGCGCCGTCGATGCTCTTGAGCGCCGGCAACGTCGCCGGCTTGAGCTCGGCGGGCTCGAGGCTGTTCCAGGCGCAATCGGCTGGCAGGATCACCGTGGTGACGCCCGGCAGCGTCAGAGAGGCGACATAGGCTTCCTCGATCGCCGGGCCGACATCCTGCGCCGACTCGATGCGGCGGACGAAATGGGACATCGGCCGGGCCAGGCTCTCGATGTCGCTGGTCAGCGGCGCGTCGTGCTGGAGGTGATAGGTCGCATGGTCGCCGACGACGTTGATCATCGGCGTCCAGGCGCGGCGGGCATTGTGCATATTGGCGAGCGCGTTCGCCATGCCGGGGCCGCAATGCAGCAGGGTCGCCGCCGGCTTGTCGGCCATGCGGGCATAGCCGTCGGCGGCGCCCGTCACCACGCCTTCGAACAGGCCGAGCACGCAGCGCATTTGCGGCTTGCGGTCGAGCGCCGCGACGAAATGCATCTCGGACGTGCCGGGATTGGCGAAGCAGACATCGACGCCGTTGACCAGCAGCGTGTCGCAAAGGCGGTCGGCACCGTTCATTCCAGCAACCTCGGGTGAAGAGAAGGGAAGAGGCGC
>NZ_JBMDWH010000245.1:0-25678 GCF_048595345.1 Allobosea sp. | reverse complement strand
ATCGGCTCGGCGATGGCGGAGAACGGCAAGGTCATCGTCACCGGCTGCATGGGCGCCGAGCCCGAGCAGATCCGCGACGCCTTCCCGAACGTGCTCGCGATCACCGGGCCGCAGGCCTATGAGAGCGTCGTTTCGGCGGTGCATCAGGCCGTACCGCCCAAGCACGACCCCTTCGTCGATCTGGTGCCGGACCAGGGCGTGAAGCTGACGCCGCGGCATTACGCCTATCTCAAGATTTCAGAGGGCTGCAACAATCGCTGCACCTTCTGCATCATCCCGAAGCTGCGGGGAGATCTCGTCTCGCGGCCGATCGGCGACGTCCTGCGCGAGGCCGAGAAGCTGGCCAAGGCCGGCGTCAAGGAGTTGCTGGTGATCTCGCAAGACACCAGCGCCTACGGCCTCGACATCAAATATGCGCCCTCGATGTTCAAGGACCGCGAGATCCGTACCCGCTTCTACGAGCTCGCCCGCGAGCTCGGCCAGATGGGGATGTGGGTGCGGCTGCACTATGTCTATCCCTATCCGCATGTCGACGAGGTCATTCCGTTGATGCAGGAGGGGCTGGTGCTGCCCTATCTCGACATCCCCTTCCAGCATGCTTCGCCGAACGTATTGAAGGCGATGCGCCGCCCCGCGCATCAGGACCGGACGCTCGACCGCATCCGCAAATGGCGCGAGATCTGCCGCGACCTTGCCATCCGCTCGACCTTCATCGTCGGCTTCCCCGGCGAGACGGAAGAGGATGTGCAGTTCCTGCTCGACTGGCTGAAGGAAGCGAAGTTGGAGCGCGTCGGCTGCTTCAAATACGAGCCGGTGAAGGGCGCTCCCGCGAACGATCTCGGCCTGCCGCTCGTGCCGGAAGAGGAGAAGGAGGCCCGCTGGCACCGCTTCATGAAGGCGCAGGCGGAGATCTCGGCCCGCATCGTTCGGGCCCGTGTCGGCAAGCGCATCCCGGTGATCATCGACGAGGCCGGCCCGACCGTCGCGAAGGGTCGCTCGAAATGGGATGCGCCCGAGATCGACGGCAATGTCTATGTGTCGAGCCGCCGGCCGCTCAGGCCCGGCGACATCGTCACCGTGAAGATCGAGCGCGCCGACGCCTACGACCTGCACGGCATCGCCGTCTGAGGCAGGCGATCGAGCGCGCCGATAAAGCGCGGAAACACCGATGTCATTCCGGGGCTTCGCGGAGCGGAGAACCCGGAACCCACGACGAGGCGAGCCACCGGCAGCGTTGCATCATTGTCCAGCCCAGCCATGGGTTCCGGGTTCGCGACTTCGGCGCGCCCCGGAATGACAATGGTAGCGATGGAAAGCTCTCCCGCGCCGGAGCGGCTGGTTCGACCCGGAACCGCGCTACGGAATCAACACTGTCGAGCCCGTCGTACCGCGCGATTCCAGCGCACGATGCGCCTCAGCCGCGTCCTTCAGCGCAAATGTCGCGTTGACCGGCACGGTCACCTTGCCGGACAGCACGGCATCGAACAGGTTCTTCGCCATGGCGACCAGCGTCTCGCGCTTGGCCGTATGCGTGTTGAGCGTCGGACGCGCGACATAGAGCGAGCCCTTCGCCGCGAGTAGGCCGAGATTGAAGGCCTCGACCGCGCCGGAGGCATTGCCGAACGAGACCATCATCCCGAAGGGCTTCAGCGTATCGAGCGATTTCAGGAAGGTGTCCTTGCCGACCCCGTCATAGACGACATCGCAGAGCTTGCCGCCGGTGATCTCCTTCACGCGGGCGGCGAAATCCTCCTCGCGATAGTTGATGACGTGATCCGCCTTGTGCGCCCTGGCGAGATCGGCCTTCTCCTTCGACCCGACCGTGCCGATCACCGTCGCACCCAGCGCCTTGCCCCATTGGCAGAGAATCAGCCCCGTCGCGCCGGCAGCGGCGTGGACCAGAATCGTGTCGCCCGGCTTCACCGCATAGGTCCGGTGCAGCAGATATTCGGCCGTGAGACCCTTCAGCATCATGCTGGCGGCGGCCTCATAGGCGATGCCGTCCGGGATCGCGACCGCGGCGGCGGCCGGCACGATCCGTTCTTCGGCATAGGCGCCGAGGCCTGAGACGACGGCGACGCGATCGCCCGGCTTGAACTCCGTCACGTTCGGGCCGACCGCGAGGACCTCGCCCGCGCTCTCATTGCCGAGGGTGAAGGGCATCTGCGGCGCGGCGTAGAGGCCGGAGCGGAAATAGGTGTCGATGAAATTGAGCCCGATCGCGTGATTGCGGATCAGCAACTCGCCGGGGCCCGGCTGCGGCAGCGCGACGTCCTCATATTGCAGGACCTCCGGTCCGCCGGTCTTGTGGGCGCGGATGGCTTTGACCATGGTGGGCGTCTCCCGAACTCTGTGATGGGACGAGCATAGACGAAAGCGAGCCGACGCCGCATCCGCCCTGCGTGCAAACGCCGCTTGCGACTTTACGGACCGTGGCCAAGCGCCGCGCGGCGCGCTAGGCCTTCAGCCCATGACGACACAGAACCCTCGCCGCATCGACATCGCCATCGTCGGCGCCGGAGCCGTCGGCCTCGCCGCGGCGCTCGCCTTGGCGGGCCAGGGCCGCAGCGTCGCGCTCCTCGGGCCGGTCGCGACCCCGCGCGACGGGCGCACCGTCGCGCTCTTCGACGGCCAGTGGCGCTTTCTCGAAGGGCTGGGCCTCGGCGAGGCGCTGTTCGCCAAGGCCGCACCCCTGTCCATCATGCGGATGGTCGACGACAGCGGCAGCCTGTTTCGCCAGCCCCCGGTGGAATTCAAGGCGGCCGAACTCGGCATGGAAGCCTTCGGCTGGAACATCGAGAATGCCGATCTCACCGCGATCCTGGCCGAGGCTGTGGCGGCCCATGGCGGCATCGAGATGCTGCCGGCGCTCGTGGAGCAGATCGAAACGGAGCCGGACGGCGTGAGGCTTGTCGGAGAGGGCCTGGACCCGCTTTGTGCAAGGCTCGTCGTCGGGGCCGATGGCCGCAACTCAAAGGTCCGCACCGCCGCCGGCATCGCCACCAAGGACTGGCGCTACCCGCAGACGGCATTGACCGCCATCTTCGACCACCGCCGCGACCACAAGGACACCTCGACCGAATTCCACACCCGCAGCGGCCCCTGCACGCTCGTGCCCCTGCCCGGCCGCCGCTCCTCGCTGGTCTGGCTGCTCGATCCGGCTGAGGCGGAGACCGTCGCGGCGCTGGACGATGCCGCCTTCGCCCTGCGGGTCGAGCGGCAGGTCCAGTCGATCCTCGGACCGATGCGCCTGTCCGGCGCGCGCGGCAAGGTGCCGATGGGCGGGCTCTCGGTCGATCGCTTCGCCGCCGCGCGCATGGCGCTGATCGGCGAGGCGGCCCATGTCTTCCCGCCGATCGGCGCACAGGGCCTCAATCTCGGCCTGCGCGATGTGGCGGCGCTGGCCCAGGCCGTGGGCGGCGCGGCCGATCCCGGCAGCGACCGCGTGACGGGCGCCTATGACACGGCCCGCCGCACCGATGTGCGCCTGCGGACCGGCGCGGTCGACATGCTCAACCGCACGCTCCTGACCGACTTCCTGCCGGCCGATCTGCTGCGCGGGGCGGGGCTGCTTGCCCTCTCGCGCATCGGCCCGCTGCGCCGCTTCGTGATGCGGCGAGGGTTGGGCGGCGTTTCGGACGATCGGTTGCGGGCGTAGAGGGGATCACCCCAGCACATCATCCGTATCCTCGCCGCTCGCCGCGACGCCCCGTAGCGCCTCGGCCTGCCGGCGGAAGACCGGGGCGAGCGGCACGGGCGTGGAAGGCATCTGGCGCCCGCCCGGCTCGCGGACATGGGTGGCGAACAGGCCGCGCGCGGCAAATTGCGGCTCGGCCCGCGCTTCGTCCAGTGTCCGCACCACGGTGCAGCAGCAATCCAGCGGCTCCAGCAGCGCGCGCCAATGCGCGGCGTAGCGGGCGGCGATGAGGGCGGCAACGGCGCGCCGGGTCGCTGGCGGATCGACGGCATCGTCGCGCAGCGCTTCGGGCAAGCCGATCGCCTCGCAGAAGCCGCTCCAGAATTTCGGCTCCAGCGCGCCGACGGCCAGGAACCAGCCATCGGCGGTCGCATAGAGGCCGTAGCGCGGGCTTTGTCCCGTCAGCAGGCCCTGCCCGCCTTCCGGAAACGTGCCCGTGGCATGGCCCTGTGCCAGCCCGTACCAGGCGAAGGAGGGCATGGCGTCTGCCATGGCGATGTCGAGATGGCAGCCCTGCCCCGTCCGCTCGCGCCGGCGCAACGCCAGCAGGATGTTCATCACAGCCGGCAGCGTGCCGCCGCCTATATCGGCGACGAGGGAAGGCGGCAGCGGCGGCTCCTGCCCCCGCTGCAAGGACTGCCCGAGCAACCCGCCGAGCGCCTGATAATTGATGTCGTGCCCGGCCTCCTGCGCGCGCGGCCCGTCCTGCCCATAGCCGCTGATCGAGCAGTAGATCAGGCGCGGGTTGAGCGCGGCGAGCGCCTCATGGCCGAAGCCCAGACGCGCCATCACGCCCGGCCGGAACTGCTCGATCAGGATATCGGCCTGAAGGATCAGCGGCGTCAGTCGCTCCAGCGCACCTTGTGCCTTCAGATCGATCTCGACGCTCTGCTTGCCGCGGTTCAGCGCCGCGAAGGGCGCGGAAACCTGCCCGAAGCGCGGCGGAAAGCCGCGCATGTCCTCGCCGCCCGGCCGCTCGATCTTGACGACCTGCGCGCCTGCCTCCGCCAGGAAGAGGCTCGCCATCGGCCCCGGCAGCAACGTCGAGAAATCGAGGACCACGAGATCGTCCAGCGGCAGCATGGCGCCCTCGCCAATCGTCAGTGAAACAGGTCGGCCACCATCCTGCCCGTCTTCACCAGCCACAGGAACCCCGTCAGCGTCACCATCGAGACGATCGTGCCGATCAGGATGCAGGCCGAGGCGCGCTCGATGCCGGTGCGATACTGCGTCGAAATCACGAAGATGTTCAGCGCCGGCGGCAGCGCCGCCATGATCACCGCCGCATAGATCCAGTTCTGCGGAATGCCGCCGATCGCCGAGAGCAGGAGCCAGACCATCAGCGGGTGCAGCAGCAGCTTGACCGCGACGAGAGCCGGCACCCCGGCCGGCAGCGAGCGCATCGGCCGCAGCGCCACCGTGACGCCGAGCAGGAACAGCGCGCAGGGCGCCGCCGCCTGCGACAGCCACAGCACCATCCGGTCGAGCGCCACCGGCAGCTCGAACCGCGTATAGCTGGCGAGCACGCCGGCGAGCGTGGCGAGGTTGAACGGATGGGTCAGCACGCGCCAGACCACCTGCCCCACGGTGGCGAGCAGGCTCGTCTTCTCGACACCCGCAAAGGCCATCAGCAGCGGCACCAGCGAGAACAGCAGCAAGCTGTCGAAGACGAAGATCAGCACGACCGGCGCGCTCGCCTCCGGCCCCAGCGCCGCCAGGATGAGCGGCGGGCCCATATAGCCGATATTGGAATAGGAGCCGGCGACGCCCTGCATCACCGCCTGCGGCAGATCGCCCCGCGCGCTCCTGAGCCCGATCGCGAGCGATACGGCGAAGGCGATGAAGGTCGCGGTGGTGGTCGCCGCGATGAAGCGCCAATTCGCCAGCTCGCTCAGCGGCTTGTCGGCGATGAGCCGGTAGAACAGCGGCGGCAGCGCGACATAGATCAGGAAGAACTGCAGCCAAGCCAGCCCCTCTTCCGGCAGGCGCTTCCAGCGGCCGATCGCGAACCCCAGCAGGATCAGCCCGAAGAACGGTGCGACCAGATTGACGATGCCGGGCAGCTCAGCCATCGCGCGGGCAATCGACGGGCGGGTGGGGGAAGGACGCTGACATGCTTCGATGCATAGCGCCGAAGCCTGGCCGGGCAAGCCTCGCCAGGCGCGCAGCGGCCATGATTCCGCGACGGCACGGTCGCGCTGCGCTCGGCTTGACCGCCCCGACGCCACGCCCCTAACCTGTTGCCAGAGTTCGACGTTCCGGAAAGCCGGCGAAGTATTCAGCCTGCCCGGAAGGCTGGTCGCCACGCGCGTCGACCTCCTGGGTGGGGGATTTTCGATGACGCCTAAGGAGTATCTCGACCGCTACACCTATCTGAGCTTCCCAAGCCCCTGGGGCGACGAGATGATCAGCGCCGGGCTCTATTATTACGGGTCGGGCTGGGACAGCCGGAACGGCGTGAGCGGGGCCGGTAAATTCGTCCACGCCGAATGCCAGGCCTTCATCCGCGCGCTGCGCGTGACCCATCACGGCAATGCCAACACGCCCTGCGGCAAGACGTTCTATCTCGCCGACACCGATTCGAAGATCGAGGCGACCGAGCCGTTCTATGCCGACACGATCACCCATGCCTTCGACGGCAAGGGCAGCCCGGACGAGATCATCGACGTCCTGCGGCTCGCGATGGTGATCGGGCGCATCGGCTCCCCCGGGGACAAGGACAGTGCCGGTGCGATGTGCGCCGCGCCCACGGCCAAGGACTATGCCGATCGCTTCATGACGCTCGACTGTAACGCCTTCGTCGGCAATTTCGTGGGCGGCAACCCATCCGCCCACATCTCGGACTACGCCCAGCCGCAGCGCGCCCGCCGCAGCGCGGCCGAGGTGAAGCCCGGCGACGTCATCGTCACCCATTGCGCGGCCGCCCCCTATGAGCATGTCGGGCTGATCGACTATTTCCAACCCGTGGGGGGAACGGCTCTGGTGCAGATCGCCGAATGGGGCTGGTTCGGCGGCCAGGAGATGCATTACAACGCCGATCCGAAGCCGCAGGCGATCACCACCGGTCCTGAATCGAAATTCGGCATCGGCTGGGCCGTGCAGAGCAACGTCCGACCGGTGCCGAGCTTCCGCTACATCTTCGCGCCGCCTGGCGAGAACGAGCCCTGGGGCTGGTCTTAAGACGGGCTGGTCGTAAGACAGGCTGGTCCGGGCCGCAGCATCGCGGCCGGCACCTGTCACTGCGTCCTCCGACAATCCCGCTGCCGACCGGACGCCGCGTCATCCGATGCGGCCCGCGGTCACACCGCTTTCGCGCGCCAAAATCGGCACGACCGGACAGAATGCCTAGGATAAAATACCTGAAATCGAAATCAGGAAAATAAACCCAGGCATTTGCTCTTAGCCTCCCGTATCCTCGCCGAAAGCAGCATGGACGCCCGCCCGCCCCTGCCGCAGATTTGTCGCAGTGCAGCATGGGCCTTCCGATGACCGTCAAGACGCCGCGCCAGTTCTTCCGCCCGCTCGCGATCGGCGCGCCGGAGCCGTTCCGGGAGCTGCCGCTGCGGCTGGAGCGGATGATCCATTTCGTGCCGCCGCATCTGGAGAAGGTGCGCGCCAAGGTCGGCGAACTCGCGGGCCAGGTCGATATCGTGCTCGGCAATCTCGAGGACGCGATCCCGGTCGAGGCCAAGCAGGCGGCGCGCGACGGCTTCATCGCCATGGGCAAGGCGGTGGAGTTCGGGAAGACCGGCCTGTGGACGCGCGTCAACGCGCTGAACTCGCCCTGGTTTCTCGACGATATCACGACGATCATGGCCGAGATCGGCGGCAAGCTCGATGTGGTGATGGTTCCCAAGGTCGAGGGTCCCTGGGACATCCATTATGTCGACCAGCTGCTCGCCCAGTTGGAAGCGCGGCACCAGCTGCGCAAGCCGATCCTCATCCACGCCATTCTCGAAACGGCCGAGGGCGTCAAGAATGTCGAGGCGATCGCCACCACCTCCCCCCGCATGCACGGCATGAGCCTGGGGCCCGCCGATCTGGCGGCCTCGCGCGCCATGAAGACCACGCGCGTCGGCGGCGGCCATCCCGAATACAAGGTGATCGCCGATCCCGCGCCGGAGGGCGGCGCCCGCGCCGTCGCCCAGCAGGATCTCTGGCATTACACGCTGGCGAAGATGGTCGATGCCTGCGCGGCGGCCGGCATCAAGCCCTTCTACGGCCCCTTCGGCGACTTTTCCGACGGCGCCGCCTGCGAGGCCCAGTTCCGCAACGCCTTCCTGCTCGGCTGCGCCGGGGCCTGGACGCTCCACCCGTCCCAGATCGACATCGCCAAGCGTGTCTTCAGCCCCGATCCGGGCGAGGTCGCCTTCGCCCGCCGCATTCTGGAGGCGATGCCGGACGGCTCGGGCGCCGTGATGATCGACGGCAAGATGCAGGACGACGCCACCTGGAAGCAGGCCAAGGTCATCGTCGATCTGGCGCGACAGGTTGCCGCAAGGGACCCCGTGCTCGCCGGGCACTACGGAATGTGATGATCGGCGGCGGCGGCTGCGGTTGATTCCGACGCATTTGCGACGCAATCCTTGAGCATGGGCGGCTAAACATCGGCCGGGCGCCTGTGCCCCGGCCTCGCTATGGGATTGTCATGGAAGCGCGTTCGGCCAAGTTCAGGATCGGCCAGGTCGTCAAGCACCGCATCTACCCGTTCCGCGGCGTCATCTTCGACGTCGATCCGGTCTTCGCCAACACCGAGGAGTGGTGGATGGCGATTCCGGAGGAGATGCGCCCCTCGAAGGACCAGCCCTTCTACCATCTGTTCGCCGAGAACGAGGAGACCGAATATGTCGCCTATGTCTCGGAGCAGAACCTCGTCGACGACGAATCCGGCCTGCCGGTCCGCCACCCTCGCGCGCGCGAATTCTTCCGCCGCGACCGCAAGGGCCGCTACACGATCGACCGCGCGGGGCTGAACTGAGCCTGGTCACGGATCAGCGCATCGGCTCGCCTCCTCGGGACGAATGGCTCATGAATGCGATGCCATGAAAAAAGGCCGGTCCCGAAGGACCGGCCTTTCGTGTCGATCGCGAAACCGCAACCGGATCAGGGCTTCGGCGGGGTCGCCGGAGCGGGAGCGGCGCCGGGGGCCGGGGCAGCGCCCGGCGCGGCATTGGCACCGCCGCCGCCCAGGCGGTTGCGCAGCTCTTCCTGCTTCTTGGCCAGTTCGTCCTGCAGCTGCTTCTGCTGCTCTTCCAGCACCTTCGGGTCGATGGCGGCGCCGTCGAAGCCCTTGGCGAAGTCGGAGAGCGGGATCTGGAAGGTCACCTCGCGCGCGCCCTGGTTCTGGACGCTGACATTGAGGTTGGTGCCCTTCTTCATGGCGTTGATGAAGTCGTCCTTCACCTGCGCTTCGGCGAAGCAGCCATTGGGGAAGCAGATCGCATAGCGGCCGCCGACCGGCTGGGCGCTGTCGACGCCGAAGCGGATGCCGGGCTGCAGCAGCAGGCCGAGCGGCATCAGGAAGCGCACGATCTTGTTCGGGTCGCCCTTGACGTCATAGATCGCGGCGGCGAGCACGGGCTGGCCCTGATCCGAGACGAAGTCGCGGGTGGTGTAGCAGATTTCCTTGTTGGCGGCCTGGTCCTTGCCGCAGACCTTGGTCCAGCTCGTCTGGGAGGGCTCCGGCTTCACCTGCACGACGGTCGGGCCGTTCTGCGCGGCGGCGTTGTTGTTCTGCGCCGGCTGCTGGGCGGGCGCCGGAGCGCGCTGGGCCGGGGCGGCAGGGCGCTGCTGCGGCTGGGCCTGCGCGAAGGCCGCCACGGGCGCGAAGCCGACGGCCGCGCTCAGCACGAGCCCGAGGGCAGACGAGGACAGGCGAAACGAAGCGGACATTCTTGTCTTTCCTTACAGGCGAATTCGGGAATCACGACTTCGCAAGCCGCGTGCGTCACCGCTGGCGGCTCGATCGCATCGCTGCACCGGCCACCGCAAGCCGAGCACATCACGGGCGATTGAGGCGTTTGAATGACACCCGCCCCGCCTTTAGAGCATTGGACCGCAAAGTGGAAACCACTTTGCGCAAAAAATCCGAGAGGCCGCGCCGATGGCGGAATCACCGCGGCGCCCCACTGCCCGTGCCCGCACCGGACGGACGGACAAGCACGGATCCGCCCGATATAGCTGCCTGCGCGCGCGCCGCGCCATGCTATCCTGACGGCAGGGAATCAGGTCACGCGATGGATTTGCCACGATCGACCGCGACGCCATCGCGCCGCGCCGTCACACTCCTGCTGACGACCGCACCGCTCGCTCTGGCGGCGGCACGGGCGGCGCGCGCCGATTCGCCGGCCGCCCCATTGCCCGCCCATGGCATCGCGATGCATGGCGCGCCGGCCTTGGCCCCCGGCTTTCCGCATCTGCCCTATGCCGACCCCGACGCCCCCAAGGGCGGGCGCATCGTTTTCGGCATCCAGGGCACCTTCGACAGCCTGAACCCGCTGGTGGTGCTCGGCGTCGCACCCGATGCGGTGCCGAAATACGTGCAGCAGAGCCTGCTGCTGCGCTCCGCCGACGAGCCGTTCAGCGCCTATGGGCTGCTGGCCCGCAGCGTCGAGCTGGACGAGGCCCGCACCAGGCTCGCCTTCGAGATCGACCCGCGCGCCCGCTTTTCCGACGGCGCGCCGGTGACGGCGGAGGATGTGCTCTTCACCGTCGAGATGCTGAAGACCAAGGGCAAGCCCTATCACCGCGCCAGCCTCGGCGGCATCACCCGCGCTACCGCGCCTTCTCCGACGCGCGTCGAGTTCGAGCTCGGCACCGGCGCGAACCGGGAATTGCCGCTGGTGATCGGCGCCCTGCCGATCTTCGCAAGGCACGCCACCGACCCCGAGACCTTCGGCGAGACGAGCTTCAGGCCCGCCCTCGGCTCGGGCCCCTATATCGTCGCCGATGTCAGGCCCGGCGAATCGCTGACGCTGCGGCGCCGCAGCGATTTCTGGGGCGCCGATCTGCCCGTGCTGCGCGGCCTCTTCAACGCGGACGAGATCCGCTACGATTTTTATCGGGACGCCAACGCCCTGTTCGAGGCGTTCAAGGCCGGGCTCTACGATGTCAGGCTGGAGGGCGACGCGACCCGCTGGATGACGGGCTACGACATTCCGGCGGTGCGCGAGGGCCGCATCAAGCGCCAGTCGCTGCATTTCGACACGCCCAAGGGTATGACCGGCCTCGTCTACAACACCCGCCGGCCGATCTTCGCCGATATCCGGGTGCGCGAGGCGCTGGGGATGCTGTTCGACTTCGAATGGGTCAATCGCAACCTGTTCTATGGGGTCTATCGCCGCGCCGGCAGCTTTTTTTCCGATTCCGATCTGTCCGCGCTCGGCGTGCCGGCCGTTGACCGTGAGAAGGCCCTGCTCGCGGCTTTTCCCGGAGCGGTGCGCGACGACATCCTGTCCGGCCAATGGCGCCCGGCCCAGACCGACGGCTCGGGCCGCGACCGCGAAAGCGCGCGCCGGGCGCTCGCTCTGCTGGAAGAGGCCGGCTTCAGCCTGAAGGACGGGGCGCTGCGCGACGGTGCCGGCCAGCCCTTCACCTTCGAGATCACCGTGACCAGCCGGCCGCAGGAGCGCCTCGCGCTCAATTTCGCTCAGTCGCTGTCCCGCCTGGGCGTCACCGCCAATGTCCGGCTGATCGACGACGTGCAGTATTGGCGGCGCCTCTCGGCCTATGATTTCGACATGATCCAGTGGACATGGCCGGCCTCCGCCTCCCCCGGCAACGAGCAGATCGGCCGCTGGGGCTCGGCCAATGCCGATCGCAAGGGCTCGCTCAACTATGCCGGCGTGAAGTCCCCGGCGGTGGATGCGGTGCTGAAGGCGCTGCTGGGCGCGCGCCTGCGGGAGGATTTCGTGGCCGCTGTCCGCGCGCTCGACCGGCTGCTGGTCTCCGGCTTCTATGTCGTCCCGCTCTACTATCTGCCCGACACCTGGCTCGCCCATAGCCGCGATGTCGTGATGACGGGCCGCCAGCCGGCCTTCTTCCTCTCCAACGAAACGCTGGCGCGCTTGCCGCAGCCGGCCCAGGCCAACTGACGAGCGCGGGATGCGGGTGGACCAGGACGAAGCGGCCGACCTGCTCGACGGGCTCGATCTCGACACGCTGCTCGGCGCGCTGACCCGGGGCCGGGGCTATGAAGCGGCTCTGCGCGACCCGCCGGGACGCCATGGCTGGAGCGATGTCCGCCCGGCCTCGCTCAGCTTTCTCGAGCTCGACCAGCGCATCGACCGGCTGGCGCGGCTGTTGTCGATCAACAAGGCGCGGCCGGGCTCCGGCGTCGCGATCCTCGCCCCGATGGGGCCGGAAGCGATCCTCGCGACGATGGCGAGCCTGCGGGCCGGGCTTTCGCCGGTGCTGCTGCCTTTGCATGGCAACGAGCTGGAACTGCTCGCGCTGATCGAGCGCAGCGGCGCCGTGATGGCGCTGGGGACGAGCCGCGTCGGGTCGCTGAGGCCGCTGCTGGTGCTGCGCAATCTGGCCATGCGCGCCTTCGGCACCCGCTTCGTCGGCGGCTTCGGCCCCGATATTCCCGATGGCGTCGCCCCGCTCGAAGCGCTGATGGCCAGCGAGGGCGCCCATCCGCTGCCGCCGCAGCCCGGCCGCGCCGGCATCCGGGTCACGGATGCGGCGACGATGGCCGGCCCCTTCCCGCTCTCCGAGCGGGAGCTGCTCGGCAAGGCGCTGGAGCTGTCGCGGCTGCTGCGGCCGGAATTGTCGGCGCGGATCGTCACCACCCTCGTCGGAGGCGACCTCGCGGCGCTCGCGAGCGGGCTGGGGGTCGCGCTTCTGACCGGCATCGAGCTGCTGCCGCTCGGCCTGTTCGCGCTGGGCGATCTGCATGCCTGCTTCGAGGCCGGGCGACCGGTCCATCTCGTACTGCCCGGCGCGATGGAACCCGCTCTGGCCCAGTCGCGCCTGGCCGCGCATCCGGCGCTCGCCAGCGTCGTCTTCGTCCAGCGGACGAGCGAGGCGCGTTTCCACCCGGCGATCGATCGGCCGGGCCTCGTCATCGTCGATATCGTCGCCCGCGCGGCGAACGAGATCGCGATCGAGCGCCGCTGAACCGGTCGCCCGCATTGCCTGTGGAAGGCGGCGCCATGCCGCGCCCGGCACGGGCTGCGACATGCTAGAAGCGCCCCCTGCCCCGCACCCAGGCCCGCAAGGCGACACGAAGACCGGCATGACGACAGCGATCGAGATCGGCACGACGAGGACGGGAGAACCCGGCCTGCTCGATCTCGCCGAGCTGCTGGCGACGCGCCTGCTCGTGCAGGGCAATTCCGGCTCGGGCAAGTCGCATCTGCTGCGCCGCCTGCTCGAACAGAGCGCCCCGCTGGTGCAGCAGGCGGTGATCGACCCGGAAGGCGATTTCGTCTCGCTCGCCGATCAGTTCGGCCATGTCGTGGTCGATGCCGAATGCGGCGAAGCCGAGCTCCAGCGCGTCGCGCTGAGGGTCCGCCAGCATCGTGTCTCGGTGGTGCTGAACCTCGAAAACCTCGAAGCTGACGAGCAGCTGCGCGCCACCGCCGCCTTCCTCGGCGGGCTCTTCGACGTCGACCGTTCGCTCTGGTTCCCGATGCTGATCGTCGTCGACGAGGCGCAGCTCTTCGCGCCCGTCATGGCGGGCGAGGCCTCGGACGAAGCGCGCCGGCTCTCGCTCGGCGCCATGACGAACCTGATGTGCCGCGGCCGCAAGCGCGGGCTCGCCGGCGTCATCGCGACGCAGCGCCTCGCCAAGCTCGCCAAGAACGTCGCGGCGGAGGCTTCCAACTTCCTGATGGGCCGCACCTTCCTCGACATCGACATGGCCCGCGCGGCCGATCTGCTCGGCATGGACCGGCGCCAGGCAGAGATGTTCCGCGATCTGGAGCGCGGCCAGTTCGTGGCGCTCGGCCCCGCCATCTCGAAGCGGCCGTTGCCGCTGCGCATCGGCCCCGTCTCCTCGGTCGATCGCGGCGGCGCCCCCGGGCTGATGCCTCTGCCTGACCAGGCGCCCGAAGAGGCCGGCCGGCTGATCTTCACGCCCGGAGAGGACGAGCCGCCGCCGCTGGAGCGCACACTCCGCCCGGCCCCGCGCCCGCGCCCGGCCGCGAACGACGTGCTGCGCCAGATCGAGAACTATCGCCCGGCCCCGGCAGCGGAGCCCGAACCCGAGCTGGAGCTGGAGCCGGCGGAGCGCGAGGCGATCATGACCGAGATCCTGCGCGAGCTGATGGCCGATCCCGAGGCCCGCTCGCGGCAGGTCGCCGTGCTCTATCAGGATTTCACCGTCCGCTGCCGCATGCGCCGTCTCGGCCGCACGCATCTCAGCCTCGAGGAGTTCCGCCGCAGGCTGGCCGTCGCGCGTGCCGGCGTCAGCGATGCCATCGCCGAAAGCGAGGGCTGGCGCGCGGCCGTCGAGGCGTCGGGCACGCTGCCGGAGGATCTGCAGGGGCTGTTCCTCTTCATCGCTCGCACCGCGATCGAAGGCGCGCCCTGCCCCGGCGATGCCGAGCTCGCCCGCGTCTATGGCAGCCATTCGCCCAGCCGCGCCCGGCGCCTGCTCGGCTATATCGAAGAACGCGGGCTGATCGTCTGCCATGTCGATTTCCGCGGGCAGCGCACGCTGGCGCTGCCGACGCTGGGCGTCGAAACCGCGCCAGGGCTCGCCCAGCCCCGCATTGCCGGCATGCCCCGCGGCGCGCGGGGGTGAGGACCAGCCGTTCCGGTTCACCTTTTCGATCCGATGCTCTAGGCTGCTCGCCAGCGAGGGTTTGGACATGCGCGATACCGAGCAACTGAGCATCACCCTGCCGGTCGAACTCGCCCATATGGTCAAGGACAAGGTCAGGTCGGGAGCCTACGCCTCCGAGAGCGAGGTCATCCGTGACGGCTTGCGCGCGCTCATCGAGCGTGACGGACCAGTGGAAGCCTGGCTGCGGGACGAGGTCGGCCCCGCAATCGACCGCTATCGTGCCGATCCTGCGCGGATGTCGTCGCTGGAGGACGTGTTCGGCCGTCTCGACACCGTCTTGAACGGGCCTCCTCGCACATCCGGCTGAGCGCATGTATCGCGTCAGGCTGCTCCCCGAGGCCGAGGCGGACCTGCTCTCCCTCTACAGCCACATCTGCGCGGAAGCCTCGCCGGAGTTGGCGCGCGCCTATCTTCTTCGCATCCGGCGCCATCTTGCGGGGTTCGATGTCTTCCCCGAACGTGGCATGAGGCGGGACGATATCCGACCCGGTTTGCGCCTGGTGGGATTCGAGCGGCGGATCACGCTCGCGTTCATCATCGAAGGCGACCTCGTCGTCTTTACCAACATTCTCTATGCAGGCCGCCGGTTGCCGAGCGTGCCCAGCTCGATCCCGGCGTCCGAACCCCGCCAAACTTGACCGCCCGGCCCCTGACCGTGCATGACCTGAACCCGCATTCACGGGTCCGGCCATGCGCGTTCTGCTGATCGACAATTACGACAGCTTCACCTGGAACCTCGTCCACCTCATCGGCGGATTGGGGGCGAGCGTCGATGTGCGCCGCAACGACGCGCTTTCGGTCGAGGACGCGCTGGGGGACGAGCATGACGCCATCGTGCTGTCGCCCGGCCCCTGCACGCCGAACGAGGCCGGAATCTGCCTGGACCTCGTGAGGCAGGGCGCCGGCGTCAAGCCGATCTTCGGCGTCTGCCTCGGTCTGCAGACCATGGGGCAGGCCTTCGGAGGCGATGTGGTGCGCGCACCGGTGCCGATGCATGGCAAGGTTTCGCCGATCCGGCACAATTCGCGCGGCCTTTTTCGCGGCATCAACGGCCCCCTGCAGGCGACTCGCTATCATTCGCTCGTCGTGGCGCGCGAGACCTGCCCGCCGGTCTTCGAGATCGAGGCGCAGACCGATGACGGGCTGATCATGGCCCTGTCTCATCGGGAATTGCCGGTCTGCGGCGTCCAGTTTCACCCCGAGAGCATCGCCTCCGAGCACGGCGCCACGATCATGCGGAACTTCCTCGATCTCGCCGGTCGATGGCAAAGCGAGCACGGCACCGCCCTGGTCCCCACCGCCTGATCTTCCGCGCATTATTCAATCTGACAGAGCCATCATGGACGATTTCAAACCCTTCATCGCCAAGGTGGCGACCGGCGCGAGCCTCGCGCGCGAGGAGGCCCGCGACGCCTTCGACACGATCCTGTCCGGCGGTGTGACCAATGCGCAGGCGGCCGCCTTCCTGATGGCGCTGCGCGTGCGCGGCGAAACGGTCGAGGAGATTGCCGGCGCCGTCGGTGCCATGCGCGGCAAGATGCTGAAAGTGCAGGCGCCGGCCGAGGCGATCGACATCGTCGGCACGGGCGGCGACTCCTCGGGCTCCTACAACGTTTCGACACTGGCCTCGATCATCACCGCCGCCTGCGGCGTGCCGATCGCCAAGCATGGCAATCGCGCCGCCTCCTCGCGCTCCGGCGCGGCCGACGTGCTGACCGCGCTCGGCGTCAAGGTCGGCCTCGATGTCGCCGGGACGGAACGCTGCATCGCCGAGGCGGGCGTCGGCTTCATGTTCGCGCCGACGCCTCACGCCTCGATGCGCCATGTCGCGCCGGTGCGCACCGAACTCGGCACGCGGACGATCTTCAACCTGCTCGGCCCGCTCTCCAACCCGGCCGGCGTCAAACGCCAGCTCGTCGGTGCCTTTTCCGAGACCTGGCTGGAGCCCATGGTCAAGGTGCTGGCCGCGCTGGGCTCCACCCGCGTCTGGGCCGTGCATGGCTCGGACGGGCTGGACGAGATCACCACCACGGGACCGACCCGCGTCGTCTCGCTGGAAAACGGCCGGATCGAGAGCTTCGCGATCTCGCCGGCCGATGTCGGCCTCGGCCTCGCCCGGCCGGAGGATCTGCGCGGCGGCACTCCCGAGGAGAACGCCGCCGCCCTCTCCGCCGTGCTCGACGGCGCCAAGACCGCGTTCCGCGACATCGCCGCCTTCAATGCCGCCGCGGCGCTGCTCGTCGCGGGCAAGGCGGGCGACCTGAAGGACGGTTTCGCCCAGGCCAATTCTGCGCTCGACAGCGGCAAGGCCAAGGCCGTGCTCGGCAGGCTCGTCACCGTCTCGAACGCCTGAGGACAGGGCATGACCGATATCCTCGCGAAGATCGAGGCGTATAAGCGCCAGGAGATCGCCGCCGCCAAGGCCAAGATCCCCCCGGACGAGAGCGAGCGGCGGGCGCGCGCCGCCGCCCCGGCCCGTGGCTTCGCCGATGCCATCGCGCGGAAGATCGCCGCCGGGGAGCCGGCGCTGATCGCCGAGATCAAGAAGGCCAGCCCTTCCAAGGGGCTGATCCGCGCCGATTTCGACCCGCCGGCGCTGGCCCGCGCCTATGCCGAAGGCGGCGCCGCCTGCCTCTCCGTGCTGACCGATACCCCCTCCTTCCAGGGGCAGCCGGAGTTCTTGACGCAGGCGCGCGAGGCCTCCGGCCTGCCGGCGCTGCGCAAGGACTTCCTCTACGAGCCCTACCAGGTCTTCGAGGCCCGGGCCTGGGGTGCCGACTGCATCCTCATCATCATGGCCGGCGTCGACGACGACACCGCCCGCAGCCTCAACGACACGGCGCGCGAGCTCGGCATGGACGTGCTGGTCGAGGTGCATGACGAAGCCGAGCTCGACCGCGCGCTTGCGATCGAGAGCCGCATGCTCGGCATCAACAACCGCGACCTTCGCAGCTTCCATGTCGATCTCGCCGTGACCGAAAGGCTGGCGCCGCGCGTGCCGGCCGATCGCATCATCGTAGGCGAGAGCGGCATCTTCACCCATGCGGATGTCACCCGCCTCGGCCGCTGCGGCGTCGACACCTTCCTCGTCGGCGAGAGCCTGATGCGGCAGGCCGATGTCACGGCGGCGACGCAGGCGCTGCTCCAGGGCGAGCTTGCGGCGTGAGCGGGCTCAGCCATCTCGACGCGCAGGGCGCGGCGCACATGGTCGATGTCGGCGACAAGGCCCTCACGCCCCGGATCGCCATCGCCGAGGGCCATGTCGTGATGGCGGCCGAGACGCTCGCCATCGTACGGGACGGCAACGCCAGGAAGGGCGACGTGCTGGGCACCGCCCGCATTGCCGGCATCATGGCGGCCAAGCGCACCCATGAACTGATCCCGCTCTGCCACCCGCTGCTGCTCAGCAAGATCGCGGTGGACCTCACACTCGACGAGGCGCTACCCGGCGTTCGCGTGCGCGCCGAGGTGAAGCTCACCGGCCAGACCGGCGTCGAGATGGAGGCGCTCACCGCCGTCTCGGTCGCCTGCCTCACCATCTACGACATGGTGAAGGCAGCCGATAAGGGCATGCGGATCGAGGGCATCAGGCTCATCCACAAATCCGGCGGCCGCTCGGGCGACTACGAGGCGGATCCGCTCTGATGGCGCTGACGCCGGTCCCCGTCGCGCTGAAGGCGCTGCTCGAGAGCGTGCCAGGACCGACGGCGGCGGACACCCTGCCGCTGGCGCGCTGCGCCGGCCGCGTACTGGCGCAGGACATCGCCGCCTTGCGCACCCAGCCGCCCTTTCCGAACTCGGCGATGGACGGATATGCGGTTCGCGGAGCCGACATGGAAGCCGGCAAAGCATTGCGGGTCATCGGCGAATCGGCGGCCGGGCGCGGCTTCGGCGGAGCGGTCGGTGCGGGCGAGGCCGTGCGCATCTTCACCGGCGCGCCGATGCCCGAAGGCGCCGACACCATCCTGATCCAGGAGGATGCGGATGGCGTCGGCTCGGCTGAGATCACCGTTCGGGTCCCGGCCGCGACGGGCAAGTTCCTGCGCCCCGCGGGGCTCGATTTCCGGCAGGGCGATGCTCTGCTGTCGGCAGGCCGCGTGCTCGACAGTGCCGCGTTGGGGCTCGCCGCAGCGGCGGGACACCCCGCCCTGTCGGTGCGCCGCAAGCCCCGCATCGCGATCCTGGCGACCGGCGACGAACTCGTCGCGCCTGGGCAGACGGTCGGCCCCGACCAGATCGTCGCGTCGAATTCTTTCGCGCTGATCGCGCTGGTGGAAAAGGCCGGAGGCGAAGCGCTGGACCTCGGCATCGCCCGCGATGATCACCCCGATCTCTCGGCGAAGATCGCCGCGGCGCGCGAAGCGCAGGCCGATGCGCTGATCACGCTCGGAGGCGCTTCGGTCGGCGCGCATGATCTCGTGCAGGAGGCGCTGACCCGCGCCGGCATGGAACTCGGCTTCTGGAAGATCGCGATGCGGCCGGGCAAGCCCATGATGACGGGGAGGCTCGGGCCCATGGTGGTGGTCGGGCTGCCGGGCAACCCAGTCTCCTCCATCGTCTGCGGCCATCTCTTCGTGCTGCCTCTGATCGAGGCGCTGCTGGGAATGGAGGATCCGGCGCGGGACCGCAGCGTCCCCGCGCTCCTCGGCAAGGATATGCCGGCTAACGATGAGCGCGAAGATTATGTCCGCTCCGATCTGGAGCGCAGCGCAGCGGGGTGGCGTGCTCTGCCCTTCGACCGACAGGATTCCTCCATGCTCGGCACGCTGGCGCGCGCGCGCTGCCTGACGATCCGCCCCGCCCATGCCCCTGCGGCGAAAGCAGGCGATCCCTGCCGAGTTTTACTGCTGCGTTAGAGCCGGCTGACCTCGATACGGACCACGGCCCGTCAACTCGGACAGGCCGCGAATTCCGCCCCCGATCGGCGGCGCGAGCGCGGCGATCGCTTGCAGAACACAAGGCGAACGGCTATGCTGTTCGTGGTTTGTTTCGAATCGTGATCGTTCATCGGCGGGGACCATGCTGACACGCAAGCAACACGAGCTCCTGCGCTTTATTCAGGAACGCTTGCGCGAGAGCGGCGTCCCGCCCTCCTTCGACGAGATGAAGGATGCGCTGGACCTCAAGTCGAAATCCGGCATCCACCGCCTCATCATGGCGCTGGAGGAGCGGGGCTTCATCCGCCGCCTGCCCAACCGGGCGCGCGCGCTCGAAGTGATCAAGATGCCCGACAGCGCCGGCGGGCCGCAGCCGCGCCGCTTCAATCCCGCCGTGGTTCAGGGCGGTTTCGCCAACCAGCCCGGTCTCGGCAAGCCGCGCCCGGCCCCGGCACCCGAAGCGGAGACGCGCGGCGCGGTCGCGATCCCCGTGATGGGCCGGATCGCCGCCGGCACGCCGATCTCGGCGATCCAGAGCCGCAGCCACACCGTCTCGCTGCCGCCGGACATGCTCGGCTCCGGCGAGCATTATGCCCTCGAGGTGCGCGGCGACTCGATGGTGGAGGCCGGCATTCTCGACGGCGACACGGTCGTGATCCGCAGGCAGGACACCGCTAATACGGGGGACATCATCGTCGCGCTGATCGACGATGAGGAAGCGACGCTGAAGCGGCTGCGCCGCAAGGGCTCCTCCATCGCGCTCGAAGCCGCCAACCCGGCCTATGAGACGCGCGTGCTCGGCCCCGACCGCGTGAAGATCCAGGGCCGGCTGGTCAATCTGCTGCGGCGTTATTGAAAGCTCTCGGCATCGTCGCCGGTTTCTTGCGACGGAGTTGCCGCAGCCGGCGCCTGTGAGCCGCGCTTTGGTTTGCCGCCATCCGGCCCGGCGGGTTCGGCCGGTCGCGCCTGTGCCGCCTCGGCGCGGCGGCGGGTCCACGGGCGTTCGGCGCCAGGGGGCTCCGAGACCCGGAAGCTCCAGCCCTCGGGGCGGCGATAGAGCGAGGTCGCGCCGTCGCGAGCGAGGTCCATGCGCTGGACGAGTATCGCCTCGCAGGGCGCGCTCCAGGCGAGAGCCGTGACCACGAGGTCGGCGCGCCGGCAATCCTCGATGATGGCGAGGCGCTCGCGCGCATAGGCGATCGTTCGTCCCTCGGCGGTGCGCGCGATGCAGCCCAGCGCATCGCAGGCGACGCCGGCCCGCAGCGCCGGATCGTCCGGCGAGCGGCCGTCGCCATCGGCCGCGAGCCATTGCTGCACCACGAAGCGGCTGGGCTTGCCGGCGACGACATAGCGGCCGTCCCTGCCCCGCACTGCGATACCGGAGCCGTCGCGCTCTATGAGAATTTCGGGTCGCTCGGGCTTGGCGGCGAAGGCGACCCCGACCATCAGCGGCAACAGGCCGAGCCAGCGCAGCCTTGTGGTCCAGAGCGTCGTCCATAGCAGAGAGACGACGAAACTGCCCAGAACCAGAGGCCCGAAGGCGGGGATCGTCACCGTCGAGTGCTCGATGGTCGCGACCCAATGCGCCACCTTCAGCACCTGCTTGGAGGCCAGCCCCATCAGCGCCCAGGCGGGCCAGTCGAGCCCGAACGGATAGGCCAGAACCCCGAACACCGCCGCCGGCATCACGCAGAGCGAGACGAAGGGCAGAGCCAAGGCGTTGCCGAGCAGGCCGAAGGGGTTGAAGCTCTGAAAGTGGAAGGCGCCGAAGGGCGCAGTCGCCGCCGTGGCGAGGATCGTGGTGACGAGAATGCCGAGCGCCGCAGTCCAGAGCGCGTCCAGCGGCCAAGGCAGGATCGAGCCGGGCCGCGTGCGCTCGCGCCGGTCCCAGCGCTCGGCGAAGGCGATCAGCGCCGCGACGGCACCGAAGGACATCTGGAAACTCGGCCCCAACAGGGCTTCGGGCTCGCGCAGCAGCACGATCAGCGCGGCGATGGCGAGGTTGCGCATGCTGAGCGCCGCGCGATCGACCAGAATGGCCCCCAGCATCACCAGCGTCATGATCAGCGAGCGCTCGGTGGCAACATCGCCGCCGGAGAATACGCAATACGCGGTCGCGCCGATCATGGCCGCCACCGCCGCGATCTTCTTGACCGGCCAGGCGAGCGCGATGCTCTGCGAGAGCGCGAGCAGCGCCCGCACCAGCCAGAAGATCGTGCCGGCCGCCAGCACCATATGCAGCCCGGAAATCGAGACGATGTGATAGATGCCGGCGGCGCGCAGATCATTGTTCGTCGCCTCGGTGATCAGCCCGCGCTTGCCGGTCACCAGCGCAGCCCCCATCGCCCCGCCCTGCCCGCCGCCGACGCTGGCGATGCGCTGCGTCAGCGCGTTGCGGGCCCGGTCCAGCGCCGCGTCGAAGGCGAGCCGCGTCGGCATGGCGGAGGGCGGCGGGGCGAGCGCGATCTTGCCGGCGATGCTGCCGACAGCGCCGATACCCTTGAAGAAGGCGTCGCGGCCGAAATCATAGCCCCCTGCCCTCGCCGGGCCGGGCGGCGGCAGCAGCCGCGCCGTCGCGACGATATGATCCCCCGGCGAGACCGTTCCGCTGCGGATGTTGACGCGCACGCGCCTGGGGCGGGCCTCGGTCGGCACCCCTGCGATATCGGTGACCCGCAGCACGAGGCGCGCGCCGACATCCCGCACCTCGACGCTCTCGACGAAGCCGGTGACCTTGGCCACGCGCGGCCGCTCCAGCATCGGCGCGGCGATATCGGCCGTGCGCCACACCCCGGCCCCGAAGCCGGCGAAGACGGCCGCCAGGGCGATGCAGCCGCCGGACACGATCGGGCGGGTGCGCAACGCCGCGGCGAGGACCCCGGCGATGGCGAACCCCACGGCGGAAGCTGCGAGCGAAGGCTCGCGATCCGCGGCGAAATAGAGCAGGACGCCGACGCCCATCGCGACCGGCAACCAGAGAAAGAAGCGCCGCCTTTCGGCCTCGAGGGCGAGCGCCGCAACGAGGCCCTGTCCGAGCCCGCTCATCAGCGAGCCGCCATGCAGGGCAAAGGGCGGCAGCCACCGCGCCGGCATGGCGGCGGCGAGCGACCTCGCGCGACGACCCGGCGGTGCCGACTGCATCGCCTTCCTCCCCCCGGGCGCGATTGAGCGCTTAACCCCCCGGCGGAGCCATGTTACAGGGCGCGCGCCGGTTGTCATGCGCGACCTGGCCTTTCCCCGCCGTCATCGCCCCGGGACGATCCTGTCTCCCGGCCGGAGCCTGCCCTTCATGAGCAACGCCGTCGTCACGCGCTTTGCGCCCTCGCCCACCGGATTCCTCCATATCGGCGGCGGCCGCACGGCGCTGTTCAACTGGCTCTATGCCCGCCGGCATGGCGGCAAGATGCTGCTGCGCATCGAGGATACCGACCGCGAACGCTCGACCGACGCCGCCATCGCCGCGATTCTCGACGGGCTTTCCTGGCTCGGCCTCGATTGGGACGGCGACACGGTCTATCAGTTCGCACGGGCGCAGCGGCATCGCGAGGTCGCCGAGCAGATGCTGGCCGCCGGCACCGCCTATCACTGCTACGCCAGCCAGGCAGAGCTTGAGGAAATGCGCGAGAAGGCCCGGGCCGAGGGCAAGCCGCTGCGCTATGACGGGCGGTGGCGCGACCGCGACCCGTTCGAGGCGCCGGCCGGGGTCAAGCCCGTGATCCGCCTCAAGGCGCCGCAGACCGGCGAGACGGTGGTGGAGGACGAGGTCCAGGGCCGCGTCGTCTGGCAGAACGAGAATCTCGACGATCTCGTGCTGCTGCGTTCGGACGGCACACCGACCTACATGCTCGCCGTGGTGGTGGACGATCACGACATGGGCGTGACGCATGTCATCCGCGGCGACGACCATCTCACCAACGCCGCCCGCCAGACGCAGATCTACAACGCGCTGGGCTGGCAGGTGCCGAGCATGTCGCATATCCCGCTGATTCACGGCTCGGACGGCGCCAAGCTCTCCAAGCGCCACGGCGCGCTCGGCGTCGATGCATATCGCGCGATGGGCTATCTGCCCGCCGCTCTGCGCAATTATCTGGTGCGCCTGGGCTGGAGCCACGGCGACCAGGAGGTGTTCTCGACCCAGGAGATGATCGAGGCCTTCAATCTCTCCTCGATCGGCCGCTCCCCGGCTCGCTTCGACTACGCCAAGCTGGAGAACCTCAACGGGCTCTATATGCGCCAGTCGAGCGACCGCGAGCTGCTCGACGCGCTCAAGGTCATCCTGCCCGAGATCGGCCCGGCGCGCGGGCTCGGCCCCACGCTCCCGCCGGAGCTGGAAGCCAGGTTCCTCGCCGCCATGCCGGGGCTGAAGGAGCGCGCCAAGACGCTGGTCGAGCTGCTGGACAGCGCCTTCTATCTCTATGCCCAGCGTCCGCTGCAGCTCGACGACAAGGCCAAGGCGCTGCTCGACGAGGCCGCTCGCGCCCGGCTGCCGGGCCTGGCGCAGGCGCTGGCTGCCGTGAACGACTGGGCGCCGGCGCCGCTGGAGGCTGCGGTGCGCGCCTTCGCCGAGGCCAATGGCCTCAAGCTCGGCCAGGCGGCGCAGCCTTTGCGCGCGGCGCTGACGGGCCGCGCCATGTCGCCCGGCCTGTTCGACGTAATGGCCGTGCTGGGCCGCGACGAGACGCTGGCGCGCCTCGCCGATCAGGCCTGACGCCGAAGCTGCGTCGCAGAGGAGCGGCTGCACAGCGGGCCATGCCTGCGGTGCGGGGAACAGCGCCTTTCGGCTTGGTTGAATGCGCCATGCAAATGGTCTAGTGACGCCTCTGTGCAGTGCGGCAAGATCGATCGCACGGGCACGGATATTGCTTGTAAATCAGGTGCATGGATTGCATCCGGCCGGCCCGGCAGACAAATTTCCGTCATGTCGATCTGTTCGGATGAACATGGCTTCGCGCCAGGAAGCGTCGTGCGTCCGCCCGGACGCGGTTACGATGATCCCGGAGAGCGCTGGACTGCCGGACCGGTCTTCAGGGGCGATCGCGCCTGCCCGTTCGGTGTCCCGCGTGCGCCAAGCCTGCTCCAGCCACTGGCGATGAGCGGCGAGCTTTGAAAGGATCGGTTTCGATGAGCGAAAACACCAGCAAGCTCCAGGTCGGCGACAAGGCCGTCGACATGGCGATCAAGCAGGGGTCGATCGGTCCGTCCGTCATCGACATCGGCAAGCTCTACGCCCAGACGGGCATGTTCACCTACGACCCGGGCTTCACCTCGACGGCGAGCTGCGAGTCGCAGATCACCTATATCGACGGCGATGCCGGCACCCTGCTGCACCGCGGCTACCCGATCGAGCAGCTCGCCGAGCATGGCGACTTCCTCGAGACCTGCTATCTGCTGCTGGAAGGCGAATTGCCGACCGCCGCTCAGAAAGCCGATTTCGACTATCGCGTGACGCGCCACACCATGGTGCACGAGCAGATGTCGCGCTTCTTCCACGGCTTCCGCCGCGACGCCCACCCGATGGCCGTCATGGTCGGCTCGATCGGCGCGCTCTCGGCCTTCTATCACGACTCGACCGACATCTCGGACCCGAACCAGCGCATGATCGCCTCGATGCGCATGATCGCGAAGGTGCCGACGCTGGCGGCGATGGCCTATAAATACACGGTCGGCCAGCCCTTCGTGTATCCGCTGAACTCGCTGGACTACACCTCCAACTTCCTGCGCATGTGCTTTGCGGTCCCGGCCGAGGAATACAAGGTCAACCCGGTGCTCTCGCGCGCGCTGGACCGGATCTTCATCCTCCACGCCGACCATGAGCAGAACGCCTCGACCTCGACCGTGCGTCTGGCCGGCTCCTCGGGCGCCAACCCCTTCGCCTGCATCGCGGCCGGCACGGCCTGCCTCTGGGGCCCCGCCCATGGCGGCGCCAACGAAGCGGCGCTCAAGATGCTGGAGGAGATCGGTTCGGTCGAGAACATCCCGAAATACATCGCCAAGGCGAAGGACAAGAACGATCCGTTCCGGCTGATGGGCTTCGGTCACCGCGTCTACAAGAACTACGATCCGCGCGCCAAGATCATGCAGAAGACCACGCATGAGGTGCTCAACGAGCTCGGCATCAAGGACGATCCGCTGCTGGACGTCGCGATCGAGCTCGAGCGCATCGCGCTGTCGGACGAGTACTTCATCGAGAAGAAGCTCTACCCGAACATCGACTTCTATTCGGGCATCACCCTCAAGGCGATGGGCTTCCCCACCACCATGTTCACCGTGCTCTTCGCCGTCGCCCGCACGGTCGGCTGGATCGCGCAGTGG
>NZ_JBMDWH010000244.1:0-8365 GCF_048595345.1 Allobosea sp. | reverse complement strand
GCGCTGCTGATCCTCGGCCTGTTCGAGAAGCTGGGCCCCGCCCCGCTGGAGTCCTTCGCCCATCACCACGGGCTGATCGAGGCGACCAAGCGCGCGCTCAGCCTGCGCGACCGGCATGTCACCGACCCGGCCCATGCCGATGGCGATATCAGGGCCCTGCTCGCCGAGGACGCGCTCGCCCGCGAGGCGGCGATGATCGACGCGAAACGCGCCGCACCCTGGCCGGTGAAGCAGAGCCATGGCGACACGGTCTGGATGGGCGCGATCGACGCCAGCGGCCTCGCCGTGTCCCATATCCAGTCGGTCTATTGGGAATATGGCTCGGGCTGCGTGCTGCCCGCCACGGGCATCCACTGGCTGAACCGCGGCACCTCCTTCTCGCTCGACGCCAAGGCGGTGAATCCGCTCCAGCCCGGCCGCAAGCCGTTCCACACGCTGAACCCGGCGCTGGCGCGCTTCAAGGACGGGCGCGTACTCGCCTACGGCTCGATGGGCGGGGATGGCCAGCCCCAGTTCCAGGCCCAGATCCTGACGCGCTACCGGCTGGGGCAGAGTGTGGCCGCGGCGGTGGACGCGCCGCGCTGGCTTTATGGCCGCACCTGGGGCTCCGCCTCGACGGCGCTGAAATTCGAGAACCGCTTCGACCCCGGCCTGCTGGAGCGGCTCGACGCGGCCGGCCACCCGGTCGAGGAGGTCGGGCAGGCCTATTCCGAGGGCTTCGGCCATGCCGGCATGCTGGTGAGGCATCCGCGCGGGGAGGTGGAAGCGGTCCACGATCCGCGCTCGGACGGCGATTCGCGAGGACTGTGACGCCCATGACCTATGACGACCCGTTCCGCTGCTTCGTGCCCTATCCCGATGCGCCGGTGAGGAATGCCCCAGGCGGGCCGCTCTCCGGCCTGACGCTGGCGGTGAAGGACCTGTTCGACGTCAAGGGGTATCCGACCGGTGCCGGCTCGCCGATCGTGCTGGCACAGTCGGGCATCAAGACGAAGACCGCGCCGGTGGTGAAGGCCCTGCTGGAAGCGGGCGCCCGTTTCGTCGGCAAGACGCATACCGACGAGCTCGCCTTCTCCCTCAACGGCAAGAACGCCCATTTCGGCTCGCCCATCAACCCGGCGGCTCCGGCGCGGATCACCGGCGGCTCCTCCTGCGGTTCGATGGCGGCGGTGGCGGGCCGCCTCGCCGATATCGCGCTGGGTTCGGATACGGGCGGCTCGGTGCGCGCGCCGGCCAGCTATGGCGGGCTGTTCGGGATCCGCCCCTCGCATGGGCGGATCTCGCTGAAGCGCACCTGGCCGCTGGCCGAAAGTCTGGATACGGCCGGCTGGTTCGCCCGCGACGGCGAGACCTTCGCCCGCGTCGGCGCGGTGCTGCTCGGCAAGGACCGCATCGCCCTGCCATCGGCGCCGCGCTTCCTCCTCGCCGACGACATGTTCGCCCAGGCGGTGCCGGAGGCGGAGACCATCCTGCGCAACGCCGTGCAGCGGGCCATGCCCGGCCTCGGCGAGCCCGAGGCCGTCACCGCCGTCCGCGACATCGACGCGCTCTACTGGGCCTTCCGCTGGATTCAGGGCCGGGAGGCCTGGGCCGCCGATGGCGCGATGATCGAACGCTTCGACCCGCCGCTGGGGCCGGGCGTCAAGGAGCGTTTCGCCTTCTCCAAGGCCGTGACGGAGGAGCAATACGCCAAGGGCGAAGCGACGCGGAAGACCTTCCGCGCCCGCCTCGCCCGCCTGCTCGGGCAGGATGGCGTTCTGATCCTGCCCACGGTGCCGGATATCGCGCCGCTGGTCTCGGCGCAGGAGCCGGAGCTGGACGATTTCCGCAACCGCGCCTTGCGCCTGCTCTGCCTTTCCGGTCTCTCAGGCTTCCCGCAGGTAACGATCCCGGTCGCCCAGCGCGAGGGCGCACCGCTCGGCCTGTCGCTGATCGGACCCAAGGGATCCGATGCTTCCCTGATCGGCGTCGCGCTCGCCTATGAGCGCGCCAGCCGCATCCGCATCGCCTGAATGGAGCGCGCGATGAGCCCCCACCACCACCACCACGATCACCCCCACGACAATCATTTCACCGCCATCGAGGCGCGGGTGAAGGCGCTCGAGACGCTGATGGTCGAGAAGGGCTATGTCGACCCCGCCGCGCTCGACGCCATCGTCGACACCTATGAAACCAAGATCGGCCCGCGCAACGGCGCCCGCATCGTCGCCCGCGCCTGGACCGATGCCGATTATGCCGAAAGGCTGAAGGCGGACGGCACCGCCGCCGTGGCCGAAATGGGCTATGGCGGGCGCGGCGGCGAGCACATCGTCGCCTGCTTCAACTCGCCCGAGGAGCACAACCTCATCGTCTGCACCCTGTGCTCCTGCTATCCCTGGCCGGTGCTGGGGCTGCCTCCGGTCTGGTACAAATCGCCGCCCTACCGCGCCAAGGCCGTGATCGACCCGCGCGGCACGCTCGCCGATTTCGGCGTGACGCTGCCCGAGGGCCAGCGCATCCGCGTCTGGGACTCCACCGCCGAAACCCGCTTCCTCGTCATCCCGATGCGCCCGGCCGGTACCGAGGGCTGGAGCGCGGAGAAACTGGCGAGCATCGTCAGCCGCGATTCCATGATCGGGACGGGCCTGCCCCGGATCGAGGACGCGGTGGAGGACGCGCGATGAACAGCGCCCATGATCTCGGCGGGCAGATGGCCTTCGGCCCGGTCGTCCCCGAGCCCAACGAGCCCGTCTTCCATGCCGACTGGGAAAAGCGCGTGCTCGCGATCAACGTCGCGGCCGGCGCCATGGGCGCCTGGACGATCGACGAGATCCGCCACCATCGCGAGAGCCTGCCGCCGGCCCGCTACCTGTCGGCCAGCTATTACGAGATCTGGCTGGCGGCGCTGGACAAGGCGCTGGTGAAGCACGGTTTCCTGACGACCGAGGAACTGCTGTCCGGCACACCGGCTCCTGAACGCCGGGAGCCGAAGCGCGTGCTCAAGGGCGAGGAAGTGCCGGCGGTGCTGCGCGGCGGCTTCCCCTATGACCGCCCGGCCGCCGTGCCGGCGCGCTTCGCGCTGGGCGATGCCGTGCGCACCGTGGTGATGCATCCGCAGCATCACACCCGCCTGCCGCGCTATGCCAGGGGCAAGCTCGGCACGATCGAGCGGATCACCGGCTGCCATGTCTTCCCCGACACCTCGGCGCAGGGCGACCATGGCGAGGCGCAATGGCTGTACACGGTGGTATTCAGCGGCAGAGAGCTCTGGGGCCGCGACGGCGATCCGACCTCGACCGTCTCGATCGAGGCCTGGGAGAGCTATCTTGAACCCGCCTGAGACCGATCTGGCCGCCGCACTCGCAGCCGGTACGCCGATCCCGCGCGACGCCGATGGCCCGGTCTTCGCCGAGCCCTGGCAGGCACAGGCCTTCGCCCTGGTCGTGGCGCTGCAGAACCGGGGCGTCTTCTCCGCCGAGGAGTGGGCCCAGGCGCTCGGCGCCGAGATCCGCGAGGCCCTCGCCGCCGGCGGCTGCCGGGACGGCTCGGACTACTATGAGCGCTGGTGCGAGGCACTGGAGCATCTGCTGATCGAAAAGGGCCTCGCCTCGCATGCGGGCGTCGATGCACTGGCCGCCGCCTGGGCGCGCGCTGCTGAAGCCACGCCGCATGGCACGCCGATCCGGCTAGAGAACGATCCGCTGCGGCTGGCCTGAGCCGCGACCGTCAGCTCCCCATCCCGCCGATCCACAGGCCGAGCGACAGCGCCACCCCCAGCACCACCACAAAGGCCGCCGCCGCCAGTTCCAGCACGGCCAGCAGCCTGACGGCCCGCAGACTGCCGCCGCTGGCCATTCGCAACGCCGCGAATTTGAAGAAGACCGCGAAGGCGGCGAGCGCGCTGGTCGTCAGCGCGGTCCCTACAGCCATGGCGAAGGCCGCGGCGATGCCCGCCCAGTAGAGCCCCTGCGATGCGGCGAAGACGAGGATGATCAGCGCGCCGGCGCAGGGGCGCAACCCCGCCGCCAGCACGACGCCCGCCATGTCGCGCCAGTCCCGCAGCCGGGAGACGGCCTGCGCGTCCGGCAGGTGGACATGGTCGCAGGTCGCTGGATCATGCCCCGCAGCCCCCTGCCCCAGCGCGAGGAAGGCGCCGCTCTTGCGCCAGAGCACGGCGGCCCCCACCAGCGCCACCAGCAGGAAGCTGCCCTGCTCGATCAGGCTGGTCGCGACATTCATCTGAGCGGCCGTGGTCCGGAAGATGAGGGTCGCGATGGACACAATGCCGATCGCGACCAGCGCCTGCACCAGCGCCGCCGCGAAGCTGAGCGAGAGCCCGCGCCTGAGGCTGCGGTTGTCGGCGACGATGTAGCCGGAGATCACCGCCTTGCCATGGCCCGGCCCGGCGGCATGGAACACGCCATATGCGAAGGACAGGCCGAGCAGCCCCCAGATCGTGGCCGGCGTCTGCGCGATCGTCTTCAGCGTGGCGGTCAATGCCCGGTAGAAACTGGATTGCCAGGCGATCAGCACGGCCCCGAGCCCGGTGGTGGAGGGCAGCGCCTCGCGCGGCAAAGCCGTGCCGAAGGGGTTGCGCGGCGGCGGGGGCGGCGGCGGGCTGTAAAGCGCGATCAGCCAGCCGATCAGCGCGATGACGCCAGCAACGACCGCCAGCGCCAGGAGCGCGACCGCGAGGCGTGGCACGAGCGACGAAGACGCCCGCCGCTCCGGCCCGTCCATGCCGGCGGGGCTGGTTACGGACATGCCACCAGCGCCCGCGTCGTCACCTCGTAAGCGCTCATGTCGGGCGTCGCGGTCACATCCTCCTGTGCCAGCTTCTGCGCCACGTCGTCGGCAAGCTTGGGCGGGCGATTGACCCGCACGACGCAGCCTGCCGGCGCATCGCGCGTGACCACGGCATCGGCGCCCTCGACGATCTGGAAATCGACGAAATAGGTCGGGTCCCCCACCTCGATCCCAAAGGCGCGCGGCTTCAGCCCCGGCGTCTTGAGGGGGAGCGTATAATTGAGCGTCAGGATCTTGTTCTCGTAGACCAGCCCTGCATCGGTGGGGGTCGCGAACTCCTGCTTGCGCCCGTTCAGCTTGACGATGGTGAAGAAATCCACGTCCGGCAGCGAATCCATGTTGACCTTGGCGAGGTCGGCGAGTTCGTCCGGCGTGAGCTTGCCATCGCCATTCTTGTCGAGTCCCTGCGTGATATAGGCCGAATAGGCCTCGTCGAAGCTCCAGTGGTGGCGGATTCCCTTCACCGCGCCGTCCGGCGCGAACAGGATCTCGGCCTTCGCCTTCACCCAGACATGTGGATGCGCCGTCGCCGGAGCCGATGCCAGGAACGAACCGGCGAGGAGAGCGAGCAATGCCGAAGGCAGGACACGGCGCAGCAAGAACGGTCTCCTCCGGAAAAGGCGCCCGACAGCGATCGCACCCTCATGCGACGCTTTGGCGAACCGGACCAGCCATCGCCGCGAATCGGGGCCAAATCGCGGCGTCGCCCCGCCATAGCAATCGCGCCCGCCCGCGTCACCGGCGACACGCCTCTCGCAGCCGGGCGCTGGGCGGCCCGCTCTCCGCCTACCGGCTGATTGACCAGGTCGCACCCTCATGACAGCGTTGGCTCGATGACCCAGACGGCCCCCGCAACCCGGCCTTTCCGGCAGCCGCGCCCGTGATCGATCCGCAGGAGCTGCGCGCCATCGCGGCGTGGTCGCGCGATCTGCCGCCCGACGAATTCGAGGAGGCCCGGCGCGGCATCACCCTGAAGACCTTCGGCAAGGGCGCCTCCATCTGCCATGTCGGCGACCGGCTGGAATCCTGGACCGGCGTCGCCGAGGGGTTGGTCAAGATGGCCACCACCTCCAAGACGGGCAAATCGGCGACGCTCGCCGGCATGCGCGCCGGCGCCTGGTTCGGGGAGGGCACGGTGATCAAGGCCGAGCCGCGCCGCTACGAGCTGGTGGCGCTGCGCGAGACGCGCCTCGCTCTGATGCGCCGCTCCAGCTTCATGTGGCTGTTCGAGCATTCGGCGGCATTCAACCGCTTCCTGGTCCATCAGTTCAATGAGCGGCTGGCGCAGTTCATCGCCCTGGCGGAGACCGAGCGCACGCTCGACTCCACCGGGCGGCTGGCCCGGAACCTCGCCTGGCTGTTCAACCCGACGCTCTATCCCGATCTCGACCGCACCATCGCGATCTCGCAGGAAGAACTCGGCATGCTGGCGGGCATCTCGCGGCAAATGGCCAATCAGGGGCTCGCCAGGCTGGCCGATCTCGGCCTCATCGAGCTCGGCCATGGCAGCATCACCATCCGCGACCTCGACCGGCTGTCCCGCTACGGGGAATAGTCGTGGCGGCCAGGCGCGATATGCCGCGATGGAGGCAGCGGTCCCGGACGAGCGGGCACTCCCCTGCGAGACAGTAGCAACCAAAAGGCGAATTGTCTGTCAACCGCCTCCTTGCGAAACTGGGTCACGGCTGAGAGGCTGACCAGAGACGAGGCCGGAAAACGGCCCGCGACGAAGCCACCGCAATGCACGGTGGCTCGACAGGGAGAACGCAATCGTGGCGAGCGGCATCGACGGCCGGGCGGACACCTTTCCGAAATTGCTGATGCGCAATGCGCGCGAGCGCGGCGGCCGCACCGCTTTCCGGCACAAGGATCTCGGGATCTGGCAATCCTGGAACTGGGCGCAGGTCGCCGAGCAGGTGCGCGGCTTCGCCGCCGGGCTGCAGCGCCTGGGTCTGAAGCGCGGCGAGACCGTCGCGATCATCGGCTACAACCGGCCGCGCCTCTACTGGTCGATGTGCGCGGCCCAGTGGCTCGGCGCGGTTCCCGTGCCGGTCTATGCAGACAGCGTCGCAGAGGAGATGGCGTATGTGCTCGACCATGCCGAGGCTGCCTTCGCCGTCGTGCAGGATCAGGAGCAGGTCGACAAGCTGCTCTCCATCGCGGACCGCCTGCCGCATCTGCGCCAGATGCTCTATGACGAGCCGCGCGGCCTGCGCGACTACGACCACACCAGCCTGCATCCGATCGAGAGCGTGATCGCCGGCGGCCTGGCCGCCCTGCGCGAGCCCGCCGTGGCGCAGAGCCTGGACGCGGAGATGGAAACCGGCAAAGGAGGCGATCTCGGCATCATCCTCTACACCTCAGGCACCACGGGCCGGCCCAAGGGCGTGATGCTGAGCCACACCAATGTCATCGTCGCCGCCGAGATCGGCTGCGGCTTCGACGGGCTGAGCGAGAGCGACGAGGTCATCGCCTATCTTCCGATCGCCTGGGTGGGCGACCACGTCTTTTCCTATGCGCAGGCGATGCTGGCGGGCTTCTGCGTCAACTGCCCGGAGAGCCCCGAGACGGTGATCGACGACCGCCGCGAGGTCGGTACCACCTATGCCTTCGCGCCACCGCGCGTCTTTGAGACGATGCTGACGCTGACCATGGTGCGGATGGAGGATGCCGGGCGCCTGAAGCGGGCGATGTTCCACTACTTCCTCGATGTCGCGAAGCGCTATGGCGAGGACATCCTGAACGGGCAGAGCGTGCCGCTGAAGGGCCGGCTGCTCTACAAGCTCGGCGACCTGATGGTTTACGGGCCGCTGCGCAATCGCTTCGGCCTCACCAGCATCAAGGTCGGCTACACCGCCGGGGAGGCGATCGGGCCGGAGCTCTTCCGCTTCTACCGCTCGATCGGCGTCAATCTGAAGCAGCTCTACGGCCAGACCGAAGCTGGCGTCTACATCACCATGCAGCCCAACGGCGAGATCAAGGCCGACACCGTCGGCCGCCCGGCGCCGCTGGTCGAGATCCGCATCGACGAGAACGGGGAGGTGCTCTACCGCTCGCCTTCAATCTTCGGCGGCTATTACAAGGACCCTGACAAGACAGCCGAGACGATGACGGCCGATGGGTTCGTCCGCTCTGGCGATGCCGGCTTCTTCGACGAGGGCGGCCACCTCAAGATCATCGACCGCGCCAAGGATGTCGGCAAGCTTGCCAGCGGCGAGCTGTTCCCGCCCAAATACATCGAAAACAAGCTGAAGTTCTATCCCAACATCAAGGAGGCGGTCGCCTTCGGCCAGGGTCGCGACTTCGCCACCGTCGCGATCAACATCGATCTGACGGCGGTCGGCAACTGGGCCGAGCGCAACAACGTGGTCTATGCCTCCTATCAGGAGCTCGCCGGGCACGACCTCGTCTACGAGATGATCGCGAAACATGTCGACGAGGTGAACCGCTCGCTCGCCGCCGAGCCGATGATGGGCGGCGCGCAGATCAAGCGCTTCCTCATCCTGCACAAGGAGCTGGACGCCGACGATGGCGAACTGACCCGCACCCAGAAGGTCCGGCGCGGCTTCATCGCCGAGCG
>NZ_JBMDWH010000243.1:0-106949 GCF_048595345.1 Allobosea sp. | reverse complement strand
GCCCGCCAGACCGATCTGCTCGCCCTCAACGCGGCGGTGGAAGCCGCCCGCGCCGGCGAGCACGGCAAGGGCTTCG
The DNA here is from genome assembly GCF_048595345.1 of Allobosea sp. GTDB lineage: Bacteria > Pseudomonadota > Alphaproteobacteria > Rhizobiales > Beijerinckiaceae > Allobosea. The sequence goes on along the minus strand of NZ_JBMDWH010000243.1, from coordinate 106,873 downwards.
CGGTCGTCGCCTCCGAGGTGCGCAAGCTCGCCGAGCGCAGCCAGGCCGCGGCGGCCGAGATCGGCGCCCTCTCCAGCGACACGGTCAAGGTCGCGCAGGAAGCCGGCACGATGCTCTCGCGCCTCGTCCCCGATATCCAGAAGACCGCCGAGCTGGTCGAGGAGATCACCGCCGCCTGCCGCGAGCAGGATGTCGGCTCGGCCCAGATCAACCAGGCGATCCAGCAGCTCGACAAGGTGACCCAGCAGAACGCCGCCGCCTCCGAGGAGGTCTCCGCGACCTCCGAGGAGCTCGCGAGCCAGGCCGAGCAGCTGCAGGCCACCATCGCCTTCTTCAAGCTCGATCAGTCCGGCGTCGCAGACCATGCGGTCGGCAAGCTCAAGGCCCAGGCTGCGAAGATGAAGGCCGCCGCGGCGCCCCGGCAGGCGGCGCCCAAGGCCGCCGCCAAGGCGCCCGTGAAGGCGGCTGCCAGGGCCAAGACCGCCAGCGGCGGGTTCTCCTTCGATCTCGACGGATCCGGCGACGACCAGGACGCGGAGTTCCGCCGCGCCTCCTGACGTCATCCGGGGCGCCCACCGGGCGCCCCGCCCCCCCATACCGCAAACGCTTAGCATTGGCAGGAGGCTGACATGTCCCGCACCTCGCAATATCTCACCCTCGGCATCGACGGAGAACTCTTCGGCATCGACATCGCGCATGTCCGCGAGATCCTCGACATGCGGCCGATCTCGAAACTGCCGCATGCCCCGGAGTTCCTGCTCGGCATGATCGACGTCCGCGGCACAGGCTTTCCGATCGTCGACCTGCGCACCAAGCTCGGCCTTCCGCGCGTGCCGGCGACCGAAGCCACCCGCATCATCATCCTCGATGTGCAGATGGACGGCCGCACCATGGGCGTCGGCTTCGTCGCGGACCGCGTCTTCGAGGTGACCAGCCTCGACGCCGAGCAGACCGAAGCTGCGCCCAATGTCGGAGGCCGCTGGCGCTCCAACTACATCGCCGGCATCGGCCGCAAGGGCGAGGCCTTCGTCATCATCCTCGACCTCGCGCGCTTCATGGCCGACACGGAAGTGCCGGAGACCACCAGCATCGGCGCAGCGGCCTGATCTCGAAAACAGGCCACCGGCCACCGGAGACGCCGATGAGCGAGAACCTTCAGGACAAGCACTTCGCCGCCATTGCGACGTTCATCGAGCGCAATGTGGGCATCAAGCTGCCCTTGTCCAAACGCACGATGGTCGAGGGCCGGCTGCGCAAGCGGGTTCGTGTCCTGGGCCTAGCCAACCTCAACGAATACGGACGCTTCCTGTTCGAGCGGAACGGGCTCGAGGCCGAATCCGTTCATCTGATCGACTGCGTCAGCACCAACAAGACCGATTTCTTCCGCGAGCCGAGCCATTTCGACTTCCTTGTGAAGCGGGCCGTGCCCGCCCTTCGCAAGCTGCAGGGTGGCCGGCAGACCCGGCTCAAGATCTGGAGCGCGGCCTGTTCCATCGGGGCGGAAGCCTACACGATCGCCATGGTGCTGCAGGATCTGGCCAACACCCCGAACACAGCCGGAAGCCTCGATTACGCGATCCTCGGCACCGACGTCTCGACCCAGGTTCTGGCCGCAGCGCGCACGGCGATCTATCCGGCATCCTTCCTTTCCCCCGTTCCGGCCGAAATGCAGCAGCGCTACCTCATGCGCTCGCGCGAAGCGGCTCAGGAAACCGTCCGGATCGTGCCGGAACTGCGCCGCAAGGCCAGCTTCGCCCATCTGAACCTGATGGAGACGAGCTATCCCTTCGACCGCGACATCGACGTGATCTTCTGCCGCAACGTGTTGATCTATTTCGACAAGCCGACCCAGGCCGCGGTGTTGTCGCGGCTGACCTCGCATCTGCGGCCCGGTGGCTATCTCATGCTCGGGCATTCAGAATCGATGGCCGGCGCCGGCGTGCCGGGGCTGCGCTCGATCGCCCCCACAATCTACCAGGCGGACAACGCCGAGCTCAGGAGGAGCGCCGCATGACCCGCAACAAACCGATCCGCGTTCTGATCGTGGATGATTCCGCCTCCGTCCGCCAGGTGCTGAATTCGATCCTCTCCACCTCCCCGGGCATCGAGGTGATGGGGACCGCGGCCGATGTCTACGCCGCAACCCGGCGCATGCAGGACGAATTGCCGGATGTGATGATCCTCGACATCGAGATGCCGGGGATGGACGGGCTGACCTTCCTGCGCAAGATCATGGCGCAGCGCCCGATCCCGGTCATCATCTGCTCGACCTTGACCAGCGCCGGCTCCCCGGCCCTGTTCGAGGCGCTCGAATGCGGCGCCGTCGAAGTGCTGGCCAAACCCCGCATCGACACCCGCAACGCCCTGCTGGAGACCGGCGAGAGGCTCCGTCACGCGGTCCATGCCGCCGCGATGGCGCGGCTGCGGCCTCGCACCCCGCGGCCCAGCATGCAGGTCGAACGCAAGCTCACCGCCGATGTGATCATGCCGCCCCCGGTCGCCGGCCGCATGCTGGCGCGCACGGATCGCATCATCTGCATCGGGATTTCGACCGGCGGCACCGAGACCCTGCGCGAGGTATTGGAGACGCTTCCGGCCCATTGCCCGGGCATGGCGATCGTCCAGCACATGCCGGAGAAGTTCACGGCGGCCTTCGCGCGCCGCCTCAACGGCATCTGCGCGATGGAGATCAAGGAAGCCGAGGACGGCGACGAACTCACCGCCGGCCGCGTGCTCATCGCGCCCGGCAACCGTCACATGCTGCTCCAGCGCGCCGGCCAGCATTACCGCGTCGCCATCAAGGACGGCCCGCCGGTCTCGCGCCACCGGCCTTCGGTCGATGTGCTGTTCCGCTCGGCAGCGCAATACGCTGGTAATAACGCATTGGGTATTATCATGACTGGCATGGGCGACGATGGCGCGCGCGGGCTGCTCGAAATGCGCAAGGCGGGGGCTCGAACCCTGGCGCAGGACGAGGAGAGCTGCGTCGTCTTCGGCATGCCGAAGGAGGCCATCGATCTGGGGGCGGCCGAGCGCGTGGTCGGTCTCTCCCGCATCGGCCAGGAGATCATGGCCTGGCCGCAGATGGCGGGGCAGGCGGGCTAGAGCATCGTGTTCCGCGTCCATCGGGACGCGCAATGATCCGCCCCTGGGCCCTTTGAGTGCGAGTATGTGTGCGTTGCGATGCGTGAGGTTGGCATGAACGGTTCGGCTTCCCTAGAAAAGCGGCTCATCGCCTCGCTCGAAGAGCAGGCGCGCACCGTCGACGTGACATTCGCTTCGGCAGGGCGCGACCTTGGGGAAGGTCTGACACTGTTCGATGCGCTGAAGCAGGGGCTCGATGCCCTGTCACGGCAGCTTTCCGGTGCGGAAATCACCGAGGCCGGCGCCACCTTCCGGGGTCTGGCGGCGGATCTGCGGCCCCTGCGCGAGTCCCTCGCCACGGAGACCCATGCGCTGCTGGAGATCGCCAGCCAGTCCGCCAATGCCGGCCGCACGCTGGACAAGCTCGTCGAGCACATCCGGCTGATCACGATTCTCGCCCGCTCGGCCCGTATCGAGTCGATCTCGATCCAGGGCGTGGGCCGCGACTTCGGCGACTTTGCCAACGAGATCGTCGAGCTCACCACCCAGGCCCAGCGCACGATCGAGACCTGCGCGCGCGACCATGCCCGCATGAGCAATCTGCTGCATGCCGCCCTCTCCTCCCAGCGCGAATTCGAGAGCCGGTACGGCGCGGCGCTCTGGGCGCTGGCGGACAAGCTGGGCGTCACCATCGCCGAGGTGGAGAACCGGCAGCGGCGCGGCATCGAACTCGCCAGCGAGGCGGCGGAGCGCTCCGGCAAGATCGCGCTGGCGGCGGGCATGGCCATCGTGACCCTGCAATCGGGCGACAGCGTCCGCCAGCGGCTGGAGCATGCCATCGCCGGGCTGCGGCTGGCAGCCACGCTCGAAGAGGGAGCGCCTGCGGAGCTGGCGCCGGAAGAAGCGCAGATCGCGCATCTGCTGCTGCTGCTCGTGGAATCGGCACAGCTCGAGGCCTCGGCCCAGACGCTCGCCCAGGACACGCGCGACATCGAGCGCAATCTCCTCGTGCTGCGCAACGACACCACCGGGCTGCTCGATCTCGTGCGCTCGCTCTACGGCACGGATAGCGCCCAGTCCGGCTCCTTCATGGCCGAGATCGGCACCGATCTGGGACAGGCCTCGGCGCTGCTCGGCAAGTGCAACACCGCCCGGGCCGGCGTCGACCAAGTCGCCAAGGCGCTGGGCTCGCTTCTGGATGTTTGCCAGCAAACGGTCGACGCCCTGGCCACCACCGTCTCGAACATCGTGCTCATCGGCACCAATGCGGGCCTGCGCGCCGCCCGCGTCGGCAGCAATGGCCGCAGCCTCGTCGTCATCGCGCAGGAGCTGAAATTCGCCGCCGATCTGGTCGCGCGCGACTCGCGCACCCTGCCGGACACCTTCGCGCTGATGCAGAAGGCCTCTCTGGAGCTGAAGCGGGAAGACAGGCTCGACGCCGGCCATTTCGACGGGTTCGAGCGCGAGATGGGCGCCGCGCTCGCCACCATGCAATCCGTCGCCTCGCGGCTGGAGGCGGAGCTGGACAGGCTGACCCGCGAAGGCGGTGCCTTCGGCCATGCCCTCGATCAGGCGCGGCTCGGCTTTTCCGCCGTTGGAGCCTCGGCCGAAGTCGTTGCCGGCGCCGCCCATGCGGTGGCGGGGCAAACCGGCGGCGCCCGGCCTCCGCAGAACGCCTCGGCCCAGCGCGCACGCGAATGGGTCACCGACAAGATCCGCCGCCATTACACGATGGCCGCCGAACGCACGATCCACGACAGCATCGTCGGAGCGACCGGCAGCGCCGCGCCGGCGGCCGCCGAAGTGAGCGAACCGGCGCCGCAGGACGACGATATCGACGCCTTGCTGTTCTGAGCATCGTCGACCCGCCAGGGCGAAAGCATCGTCCCGATCAGTGAAACGTGCTTTTCGGAACGATCCGATGCTCCATCGCGACGCGCGCGACGGCTCGAACGCGCCGGCGGCCAGCGCCGCCACCGGCGATGCACGGACGAGCCCGGCGGTGACGAGAGCCGGCCCTCGTCAAGCCGCTTTGCGCGATTGCGAATGCGGATCGAGGATGTCACGCAGCCCGTCTCCCAGCAGGTTGAGGCCGAGCACGGTCAGGAAGATCGCGAGCCCCGGGAAGATCGAGATCCAGGGCGCGGTCGCGATCTGGTCGCGGGCGTCGGACAGCATCGAGCCCCAGCTCGGAAAGGGCGGGCGGATGCCGAGGCCGAGGAAGGACAGCGAGGCTTCCGCCAGCACCGCGCCACCCATGCCGAGCGTGCCGATGACGATGATCGGGCCCGCGACATTCGGCAGGATCTGCGTCAGCATGATGCGGAAGGTGCCGTAGCCGAGGGAGCACGCCGCCTCCACATAGCCGAGCTGCTTCACCGAGAGGGTCGCCGCGCGGGTCAGCCGGCAGGTGAAGGACCAGTTGGTGAGGCCGAGCGCGATCAGCAGGCTGGTGAGGCCGGGCGACAGGATCGCCATGATCGCCAGCGCGAAGACCAGCGAGGGGATCGCCAGCATCATATTGGTGAGCCCGTTGACGAAATCGTCCCACCAGCCGCCCCAATAGCCGGCGGTGAGCCCGAAGGCGACACCGATCATGGTGTTGATCAACTGCGAAACGACCCCGACGGTGAGCGAGATGCGCGCGCCGTAGAGCACCCGGCTGAAAATGTCGCGGCCCTGCGCATCGGTGCCGAACCAGAATTCCCGGCCGGGCGGGATTTCCGCATTCATCAGATTGGCGTCCATCACCGGGTCGGTATGGGCGAGCCAGGGTGCGAAGACGCCGCCGATCACCACCGCCGCGAAACAGGCGCCGCCGATCCAGAGGTTGGCTCGGAATTTCATTCCATCGGCCTCAGCTGTATTTGATGCGCGGATCGACGAACGCGCAGAGCACGTCGACGGCGATGTTCACGACGAGGAAGAACAGCACGATCGTCAGGATGCAGCCCTGCACGACCGGGATGTCGCGCCAGGTGACGCTGTCCACCAGCAGCGATCCCAGGCCCGGCCAGGCGAAGAGCTTCTCGACCACGACGGCCTGCCCCAGCACCGAGCCGAACTGCAAACCCAGCGTCGTCAGCACGATGACGAGCGCGTTGCGCAGCACATGCCAGCGCAGCACGCGATAGGAGCCGGAGCCCTTGGCGCGGGCGGTGCGGATGAAATCGGCATGCATCACCTCCAGCACCGCCGCCCGCGCCGTCCTTGCGAGCAGAGCCAACGGGGCGACGCCGAGCGCGAAGGCCGGGAGCACGATGTAGCGCGGATTGCCGTCGCCATAGCCGAAGCTCGGAAACCAGCCGAGCGTCAGCGCGAAGGCATACATCAAGAGGAGTCCGAGCCAGAACAGCGGCAGCGACAGGCCGGAGACAGCGAAGACCATCGAGAGCATGTCGACCCAGCTGCCGGGCTTCAGCGCGGCGAGGAAGCCCAGCGGCACGCCGATCATCACCGCGAAGACCATGGCCGCGATGGCGAGTTGCAGACTCGGCCACAGCCGCTCGGCGATCAGCATCGTCACCGGCTGTCGGGTGCGGAAGGAATCGCCGAGATCGAAGGTCGCGAGCCCGCCGACATAGCGCGCCAGCCGCTCGGGCAGCGGCTGGTCGAGGCCGAACTGCTTGTTCATTCGCGCAATGGTCTCCGCGTCGACATTGGTGCGCCCGTCCGCCATCTGGCTGGTCGCGAAGTCGCCGGGGATGACGCTGAACAGCACGAAGATCAGGGCCGCCACCGCCAGCAGGATCGGGATGGCCTGAAGCAGGCGACGGATGATGTAGGGCAGCATGGGGTCGCTCCTGATGGCGGCCTCGGGCACGCTCAGCCGGCACTACGGACACTCCGTCATCCCGGGCGGATCGAAGCTAGAGCCGGGACCCATTCCGGAACGGTTCAGGCATGGATCCCGGATCGATGCCGCTCGCGGCATGTCCGGGATGACGGTGTGCGCCACCGCATCCCGGCACGAAGCAGGATCACTTCGCCGGCGACGTCGCGTCGACCCAGAGGTCCTCGTAGCGCTGGAGCGCGAGCTCCGTGGCGTTCGGCTGCAGGCCGTGGAGCCAGGGCTGATAGGCCAGCACCGCCTTGTTGTAGTTGAAGAACCAGACCGGCGCCTCTTCCTGCAGCATGGCGTTGGCCTTGCGCAGCATCTCGAGCTGCTTGGCCGGGTCGGCCTCGGCCGAGGCGGCGTCGATCAGCTTGTCGTACTCAGCATTCTTGAAGGTCGTGTAGTTGCAGGAGGAGCGCGGCGTGGCCGAGTGGAAGCATTTCAGCCGGGTCAGCGCGTCCGGCCCTGAGGTGTTGGACCAGATATAGGCCTGGAAATCGCCCTTCGCGACGACCCCGCCCAGCGCCGAGGTTTCGACCGGCTTGACCTTCACCTTGATGCCGACCTTGGCCAGCATCGGGATCGTTGCCTCGACGATAGGGATGCCCCAGCTCTCGTTCGGCGTCGCCGTCCATTCGAACTCGAACCCGTCAGGATAGCCGGCCTCGACCAGCAGCTTCTTGGCCTTGTCGGGGTCGAAGGGATAGGGCTTGGCGTCCTTGTCGAAGGCCGGCACCGAGCTCGGCAGCCAGCTGACGGCGCGATAGGCCTTGTCCCGGACCAGCCGCTTGATGATCAGGTCGCTGTCGATCGCGTAGTTGATCGCCTGTCGCACCCGCTTGTCTGCAAAGGGCTTGAACTCCGGGTTCATGCCCATATTGCGGGTGAAGACCTCGGCGACCTCGAGCAGCCCCTTCGAGAGGTTCGCATCCGCCTTGTAGGCGACATATTGCGTGGACCCGAGGATGGAGACGTCGATCTCCTTGTTGCGGAAGGCGACGTCGCGCGCCGCCGCCTCGCCCATCGGCGTGATCACCAGCCTGTCGGCATAGGGCTTGCCGGGCTTGTAGTACTTCTCCCATTTGGCGAAGACCATGCGCGAGCCGGGAACGTGCTCGACGAACTTGAACGGCCCGAGCCCGACCGGCTTGTCGAAGAAGCCGGGCTCCTGCGCCTCCTTGGCCGGAAGGATGGCGGTGGTCGCGCTGTAGAACAGGAAGCCGGGATCGACCTTGTCCGTCATCGTCATCTCGACGGTGCGGTCGTCGATCTTCTTGAGGCCCGAAATGTCCTTGGCCTCGCCCTTGCGGACCTCGTTCGCCCCCTTGATGCGCGCGACATAGAGCGCACCGGGATAGTTCTTCGAGCCATCCATGATCCTCGTGAAGGACCAGATCACGTCATCGGCGGTGAGCTTGCGGCCGTTGTGAAACGTCGCGTCGCGCAGCTTCACCGTATAGGTCAGCCCGTCGGCCGACGCAGCGACGCTCTCGGCGACCTCGGGCATCGGCTTCCCCGCCGCCGAATCCCAGCGATAGAGCATCCCATGCAGGGCGTAGCCGTAGATCTCGTCCTGGATCTGGTTGGAAACATGGCTGTCATTGCTGACGAAAGAGGCGCCATAGGGTGCCGTGAACCGAATCGTTCCGCCGCTGCGCGGTTCCTGCGCGTGTGCGGCGAACGCGGCCAGCGAGATTGCGGTCGCGAGTGCCAGTCTCTTCAACATCTCGTTCCTCCCATGTGATTGGCGCTTCGGCTTGGTGCCGGAGTCGTTGTTTCCCGATGGAACCATAGCGGCTGCTTGCCGCTTGTCTGCCCCTTATTTGCGCAGGCTCGCTCAGGCCTGCGCGCGCTCATAGACGATTTTGCCGTCGAGGATCGTCAGATCGCAGGCCGTCTCCCTGAGGATGGCATCGGCGTCGGCATCGAGCAGGTTGCGCGAAAAGACCGCGACATCCGCGAGCTGCCCCGCCACCAGCTTGCCCTTCACCCGCTCGCGCTTCTGCGAGAAGGCGCCGAACTCGGTATAGGCCTGGAGCGCCTCCTCGATCGAGACGCATTGTCCGGCATCCATCACCGTGCCCTTCCAGGTCCGGCGCGTCAGCATGGCGGAGAAGTTGGGGAAGGGGTTGGGATCGCAGACCGGCGCGTCGCTGCCCGTCGCCGGCTTCAGGCCGAGATCGAACCAGGTGCGCAAGGGATAGCTGGGCAGGGCGCGCTGGGGTCCCAGCACCTTGACGTAGGCATCGCCGAAATCATGGATGAAGACCTGCTGCGGGCAGGGATAGATGGCGGCCTTCACCATCCGCTCGTGCTGGGCCGGCGTCGAGAAGCCGCAATGCTCGATGCGGTGGCGGCGGTCGGGGTCGGGATGGGCCGCGAGCGCTTTTTCATAGGCCGTGATCAGCTGTTCGATCGCGGCATCGCCGATGGCGTGGCAGGCGAGCTGGTAGCCCTTCACATGCGCGTCCATCACCATGCGCTCGAGCTCGGCATCGTCCCACATCCAGACGCCGGTCGTCTCGTCCTCGCCGAGATAGGGCTCGCTCATCCAGGCGGTGCGCCCGCCGGCCGAGCCGTCGAGGAAGAGCTTCACGGCGCCGATCATCAGCATGTCGTCGCCGGTGCCGCTGATCAGGCCGGCGGCATGGCAGTCGGGAACGATGGAACGCCCCTCGTCGCCGAGCAGGGTGAGCCAGGTGCGGACCGGCAGACGCCCGTCGCGCTTGGCTCTGGTGTAGGCGCCGATCTCACGGAAGCCTGCCTTCTGTCCGACGGCGGCGTCCATGCAGCTGGTGATGCCGAGCGAGAGCAGATAGTTGCCGCCGCGCTCGATCGCGGCGACCAACTCCTCCTCGGTCGGCGCGGGCACGGCAGCCTGCACAGGCGCGCGGGCATTTTCGGCGAGCAGGCCGGTGAGCCGGCCGTTCTGCTGCTCGATCAGGCCACCCTGTGGCGTCGGCGAGGATTCGTCGATACCGCCGAGCTCGAGCGCCCGCGAATTGCAGATCGCGATATGCCCGCAGGTTCGCACCAGCATGACCGGGTTGTTCGGCGCGGCGCGGTCCAGCTCCTCGCGATAAGGATGGCGGCCGGTGTCGAGCTTGGTCTGGTCGTAGCCGCGGGAGAGAATCCATTCGCCCGGCTTGGCCGTTGCGGCCCGCTCCGCGATGGCGCCGAGCAGCGCTTCCAGAGTCGGCGCGGCCTCCGGCCGGGAATCGACCCAGCCCATCGTCATACCCAGCGAGATGAGGTGGAGATGGGAATCGTTCAGGCCCGGCGTCGCAAGCCTCCCCTCGAGGTCGATGATCCGGGTTTCAGGGCCGGCGAGCGGTGCGATCTCGTCATCGCGCCCAGCGGCCAGCACCTTGCCCTGCCAGATCGCCAGCGCCTCGACGACGCCTTCCTCACGGCCGCACCAGATCGGGCCGTTGCGCAGAATGATGTCGGCATGAACGCTCATCGTCGCCGTCTCCCTAGGCCACGTCCCTCGCCTTGGAGCGAGAGACTGTTCAATTTTCTTGACAGTCTTGTTGAGCGGCACGGGGGTGACCACCCCGTGCCGGCGCATGCGGGCCCTCTGCCAAAGCGGATTGCGCAACCGGGACGGGTGGCGCAGCCTCCCGGCCCCGGTTAGGTCACGCCGGCGGTTGATGCCGTCTGCGACCTAGCCCCGAGGGAAGGTCAGCGGCGAGTAGTCCGTGACCGGCCGCTTGGCCCAGTCATTCGCTGGCGCGGCCGCCTCGGTTCGCTTCTGCGCCTCGGTGAGGCGGCGCGCCGCGGCGGGGTAGTCCATCGTCAGCACCTCGCCATCGGCGACCACCAGCCTGCCATCGACATAGACGCGGTCCACGGCGCGCTCGGCGGCCGCATAGACCAGGCTGCGGACGGGGTCCCGCCGCGGCTGCATCATCGGATGCTCCAGATCCACGAGGACGAGATCGGCCTTGCAGCCGGCTTCGAGCCGCCCGATGTCCTCGCGGCCGAGCGCCGCTGCACCGATCGTGGTCGCGGCATCGAAGATGTCCGTCGTCGTCAGCGTGCGGGGGTTCTCCGCCATCATGCGGGCGACGTAGCCGACATGGCGCATCTCCTCCAGCATGTTGTGCGGATAGGTATCGGTACCCAGGCCGATCTCCACCCCGGCGCGCCGATAGCGCCCGAAATCGTCGAGCGCGATACCCCGCCGCAGGAAGACGGTGGGGCAGTGGGCGACGCGCGTGCCGGTCTCTGCCAGCAGCGCGAGGTCGCGCCGGCTATGCCAGGCCACGCGAGGGTAATCGTCAAGGAAGATGCCGTGGCCGATGATGCTGGTGTCGCCGAGCACGCCGAGCTTCTCCAGCCATTGGATCGGCGAGACGCCATGGCGCCGGGTGATCTCGTGGAACTCGACGGTCGATTGCGCGGCGTGGATCTGCCAGGGCAGCCCGCGCCGCTTGGCTTCCGCGTAGCTGTCCTTGATCAGGCCTTCGCTGCAGGTGTCGATCTGTGCCGGGCAGACCATGCCGAAGAGGCGCCCGCTCGCATTGGCCTGCGCCTGCTCGATCAGCGAGAAGGCCTGCGTCATCGCGGCCTCGGCTGCCTTCTCGTCCCATTCATATTCGACGACGTAGCCGTTCTTCGTGAACCAGCGCCCCGAGCGGAACATCGGCGAGATGCAGACGCGCATCCCGCTCCTGTCGGCGAGGTCCAGCCATTGCGGATGCGCGACGGAGAGATCGGCGACCGTCGTCACGCCCGAGAGCAGCAGCTCCGAATAGGCGACCTGCACGCAATCGGGCACCGCCTGCGCATCCGGCCGCAGGATCGGCATGAACTCGTAGAGCGAGGAGTTGTAGAGCGCCGGCGAGCCGGTCTCGTCGAGGAAGCCCTTGTTCAGCGCCTCGCTCGAGGGATGCGAATGAATGTTGACGAGACCGGGCATGACCATGCGGCCGGCGCCGTCGATCGTCTCGTCGGCATGGCCCTGATAGCCCTGGCCGACGAAACGCAGCGTGCCGTCCTCGAAGGCGACGTCGGCGCCCGCGAGATAGACGTGGCGCGCCTGCCCGGCATCCCAGGCGACGACGATCTCGGCGTTCTTGATCAGTGTGACCGGCATGGTGCGTGTTCTCCCGCAAGGCATCGAGACGGGCGCCGCGCGGCCTTCGCCATGCGACGCCCCCGTTCGGCTCAGCGCTTCAGCCTGATGTCGAGGCCCTTGTAGAGGCCAGCCCCGTAGATGCCGTGGGCGCGCGCACCCTCGACGCGGTCGCCCGCGACGAGCCAGAGCGGCTGCGAGGCCAGCGGCACCCAGACATTGGCGTCGGTCAGCTGCATCTGCACGGCATCGATGGCCTGCTTGCGCTTGGCGCCGTCCGTGGCGGTGGCGGCCTCCCGGAGCAGCGTGTCCGTCTGCTCGTTCTTCCAGTTCATGCGGTTGGGCGTCGGCGCCTGCTGGCTGCGGAAGTAGAGGCTCAGAGCCTCGGTCGCGGTGACGTAAGGATAAGACATCAGAAAGGCGTCGAATTCCTGCGTGGCCAGCTTGCCCCAGGCAACGGTGGCGTCCCAGAGCTGGATCTTCATGTCGATGCCGACCTTGCGCAGATCCGCCTGCATCGCTTCGGAGATGCGCGGATTGTCGGCATTGCGAATGCCGTAGACGGTGAAGCTCGCCTTCTCGCCGTCCTTCTCGCGGATGCCGTCGGCACCCATCTTCCAGCCGGCGTCCTCGAGCAGCTTGGCGGCCGCCTTCTGGTCGTATTTCGGCATGGCCTTGGCGGATGCGGCGTCGTAATCCACCACGGCGGGGTTGAGCAGGGAGGGCAGGGTCTGGCCCTTGCCGAAATAGATCGCCTTGGCGATCGCCTCCTTGTCGACCGCCATGTTCGCGGCCTCTCGGATCACCTTGTCCTTCACCACGGGCTTGTCGACCTTGAAGCCCATGAAAACGTCATAGATGTAGTTCTTCTGCTGCTGGACCGTCATGCCCGGAATGCGCTGCATGGTGTCGAGCGCGATATAGGGCATGTAATAGGTCACGTCGGCCTGCTTGGCCTGGATCGCCGCCATCAGCGTGTTCGATTCCGGGATCACCTTCCAGACGATGTCCTCGACCTGGGGCTTGGGGTCCTTGTAGATCGGCGGGCCCCAGGCATAGGCCGGGTTCTTCTTCAGCACGAGTTCCTGCCGCGGCGTCCATTTCACCCAGCAATAGGGGCCGGTGCCGTTGAAGCCCTGCACGCCGAAATTGGCGCCGAGCTTCTCGACCGTGTTCCTGTCGACGATCGAGGAGAAGGACAGCGCGAGCTGGAACAGCAGGTCGCTATAGGGCTCCTTCAGCTCGTAGATCAGGGAATCGCCTTCCGCGCGAACCTCCTTGACCGGCCCGCCGCGGAAAGCGGTCGGCGACTTGTTGGCCGGGTCGGTCCAGCGCTTCAGCGAATAGACGACGTCGTCGATCGTCATCGGCCGCCCGTCGCAAAACTTCACGTCCTGGCGGATCTTGAAGGTGTAGGTCTTGCCGTCGGGCGAGACGGTCCAGCTCTCGGCGAGGCCGGGCTTGATCGTCTTCATGTCGAAATCGACGCTGACCAGCGTGTCGGCCAACATGTACATGACCTCCGCCGCGGCCGTAGCGGTCGAGCGGATCGGGTCGTAATTGTCGGCGTCGATCACGCGCAGGATCGAGAGCGGCGCCTTCTGCTGGGCGAGGGCCGGGGCGGCGAGGCCAAGCGCGCAGGCCGCGCCCGCGAACAGGAAGCCGGCAAATCTGGTCATGGATGAACCCCTCTTTTGCTTGTGATTCATGGTCGCGGTCATTTGCGCAGCTTCGGGTCGAGCGCGTCGCGCAGGCCGTCGCCGAGCACGTTGAAGGCCAGCACGACGGCGAAGATGACGAGGCTCGGCAGCACCGAGACATGCGGCGCGAAGAACAGGAAATTGCGCCCATCCGCCGCCATCGCGCCGAGCTCGGCCATCGGCGGCTGCGCACCGAGGCCGAGGAAGGAGAGCGCCGCGCCGAGCAGGATCACCTGGCCGAAGCGCAGGGTCACGAAGACGAAGATCGCCGAGAGGCAGTTCGGCAGCACATAGCGCAGGATGATGTGCCGATCCCTCAGCCCGAGCGAGCGCGCTGCCTCGATATAGCCCTGCTGAAGCACCACCAGCGCCGAGCCGCGCACGACGCGCGCCATCAGCGGCACCGTGGCGATGGCCAGCGCGATGACGACGGCGGTCAACCCCGGCCCGAAGATCGCCGCGATGGCGAGGCCGAACAGGATCGCCGGGAAGGAGAGCAGCACGTCCATCAGCCGCATCAGCATGCCCGACAACCGCGGATAGAAGGCTGCGAGGAAACCGACGATCCCGCCGATGAGGCCACCGATCGCCACGGAAGCAAAGCCCATGATTAGCGTGGTCCGCAGCCCGTAGAGCAGGCGCGTGGCCATGGCGCGGCCCTGTCCATCCGTCCCGAGCCAGCCGAGATCGCCGGGTGCCTTCAGCGTGTTGGCGAGGTCGTTCGCATAGGGGTCGGTCGGCGCGAGCCAGGGCGCGAAGACCCCGCACAGGATCGCGAGCACGACCAAAGCCAGCGCGATGCAGGCTCCGACATCCGACAGCAGCATACGAAGCACCGAGATCCGCCCGGCGATGGCGACCGGCGGGAGCGCGTTCTGCAGAGGATCGCCGGCCACACTCATCAGCCGCTCCTCACGCGCGGATCGAGGACGCCATAGAGCACATCGACCGCCAGGTTGATCAGGATGAAACCCAGCGAGAGCACGATGATGGTGCCCTGCGCCATCGGCAAATCGCTGGAAAGGATCGCGCCGACGGCCAGGCGCCCGATGCCCGGCCAGGAGAACACCGTCTCCGTCACCACCGCCCCGCCGAGCAGAAAGCCGATCTGCAATCCGATCAGAGTGACGACCGGAACCAGCGCGTTGCGCAAAGTGTGGCGCAGCAGCACGCGCATCTCGCCGAGGCCCTTGGCGCGGGCGGTGCGGACATGGTCGGCCCCCATCTCGTCCAGAACGGAGGTGCGCGTCATCCGCGCCACCGGCCCCACGAAGACACCGCCCAGCGTGACCGCCGGAAGGATGATGCCCTGCAGCCCCTCCCAGGTCCAAAGCGGGCCGGTGCGGCCGGTGAAGGGCAGGATCGGATATTTGAAGCCGAACAGCCAGATCAGCCCGAGCCCGAGGAAGAACACCGGCAGCGACACTCCGCCGACCGAGACCGCCATGATCGCCCGGTCGAGCAGCGAGCCGCGATAATAGGCGCCGACCGTGCCCAGAAACATGCCGAGCGGGATCGCCCAGACGAGCGAGGCGAACATCAGCTCCAGAGTCGGGCCGATGGTGTTGCCCAGCTCCTGCACCACCGGCACGTTGTTGATGATCGAGACGCCGAGATCGCCCTGGGCGAGCCGGCCGATATAGAGCAGGAATTGCTTCCAGAGCGGCTCGTTGAGCCCGAGTTCCTGCCGGATGGCGGCCACCACATCCTGCGTCGCGGTCGGGCCGGCGCGAACCTGCGCGGGATCGGTCGGCACCACCTGCATCAGCAGGAAGCCGACCAGCAGCACACCCAGCATCACCGGCAGGACGAGAACCAGCCTTTGCAGCGCGTGCCGCAGCATGTCCTGCCCCTATTGCGCCGCTGCGGCCATCTGGCCGTGCCGGTCGAAGACGATCTCGCCGCCGAGCAAGGTCAGGTCGCAGCGCACCTCGTTCTCCAGCATCTCGACAGGCACCGCGAAAATGTCGTGCGACAGCACTGCGATATCGGCCAACTGCCCCGGCACCAGCCGCCCGAGCCGCTCCTCCGCGAACTGGGTATAGGCACCGAGCGCCGTATAAGCGTGGACCGCCTCCTCCATCGAGATCCGCTGGTCCTCGCCGATCACGGTGCCGCGCTTGGTCTTGCGGGTCACCATCGTGAAGAGATTCTTGAACGGATCGGTGGCGCAGACCGGCGCATCCGAACTCGCGGCCGCATGCAGGCCGCCATCCAGCCATTTGCGCATCGGATAGGAGGAATGGGCCCGCTGCTCACCGAGATTGGTGACGTAGAGATCTCCGAATTCGTAGATGAAGCAGGGCTGGGGCAGCGGATCGATGCCGGCGCCCGCCATGCGGGCGAGCTGGGCGTCGGTCAGGAAGCCGCAATGCTCGATGCGATGGCGGCGCCCCTTGATCGGGTGCTCGGCGCTGTCGGCCTTCTCGATGCCGGTGATGACCTGCTCGATCGCGGCGTCGCCGATGGCGTGGATCGCGAGCTGGTAGCCGAGTTCGTGATAATGCTTGAGGAAAGCGTGCATCCGCTCATCCGGGTAGATGAAGATGCCGCGATTGTCGGGATCGCCCACGATATAGGGCTCGCTCATCGCCGCGGTCAGGCCGCCGGCGCTGCCGTCCCCGAAGACCTTCATCGCCCCGTAGCGCAGCAGGCCGATCTCGCGGCCGAAGCGGTAGCCAGCCGCGTGGGCCTCGTCGCCGATGCCGTCGGCGTTGCCATAGATGCAGACCCAGGTCCGTACCGGCAGTGCCCCTTCCCGCGCCGCCTCTTCATAGGCGGCGATTTCATCCATGCCCGCCGTCATGCCGACGCCGGCATCCATCACGCTGGTGAAGCCTTGGGACAGCATGTAATGCCCGGCCTTCTCGATCGCCTCGCGCAGCTGCGCAGCGCTGGGGCGCGGCATGGCCTCGACCACGAGCCGCAATGCGCTTTCAGCGAGCAGGCCCGTCAATCGGTTGTCGCGGCGCTCGATCAGCCCGCCATCCGGGCTCGGCGTATTGTGGCCGATTCCGGCCTCCTGCATGGCCCGGCTGTTGATGACGCCGACATGGCCGCAGGTGCGCTTGATGTAGACCGGATTGTCGGGCGCGACCCGGTCCAGTTCCTCGGCCGTCGGATGGCGCAGCTCGGCGAGCTCATTGTGGTCGTAACCGCGACCGAAGACCCATTCGCCGGGCATCTTGCCCTTTGCCGCGGCGCCGACCCGGCGCAGCAGCTCCGCCATGCTCGTCACGCCTTCCTCCGGCCGCAGATTGACTTCGCTCATGCCGAGCCCGAGCGGCAGCAGATGCATATGCGCGTCGTTGAGGCCGGGGATGGCGACGCGCCCGGCCAGATCGACGATTGTCGTCCCGGGACCTTGCAGGCTGCGGATATCCTCTGCCGACCCGGCCGCGAGCACCTTGCCTCCGGCAAGGGCCAGCGCCTCGGCGAAACCCTCCGCGAGCCCGCAAAAGACGCGCCCGTTGAGAAGAACGGTATCGGCTATCGTCATGATTGTCGTTACGTCCCTGCATCGACCATGGGTAGGCTCGGCAGGAATCCAGCGGTCAGTATTCGACAGTAAACCGTACCCGTCGCACCAAATATTGCGTCGGAGTCGCTGCCGAACGAGAGCGGCTGCGCTTTTTATTGTGTCGTTCGGCTCGATTCGAAAATCTGTTTACTCCGCCTGTTCCCTGCGCATCGCGTCTTGTTGTTCTCTTTGGCGCAGCATTGCTCAGAATATTGAGCGGCGCAAGAGGCCATCGAAGGGCTCCTTGCGCAGGAAATAGGCACCAACCTCGACAGGGGCCGGCTGTTGCAACGCGCGGAGGCCGCCTGATCACGCAGAAAACGGCTTCGCTCGCCGATTCACGGCCAAGAGATGCTCGACGGCAGCGCGCAGCCGATGGTCAGTTTTCTCGACGGGGCAGCTGGGCTCGGGACTGATCGTTCACGACCACGATAAGACGGCCTCATCGATGCAGAATGTCGCGCGGGCGTTGTCCCGCAATCCCTCAAAGACCATCGGACTGAGAGAGCAGAGCGAGTGCCCGGGTCACGAGGCTGTCGGCGAAGGGAAGATCGAGAGGCAGGTGGCCGACGAGCAACCGGTAGAACACCGGCGCATAGATCATGTCGAGCAATGTCTCGATATCGGCAGGCGCGGCTATCTCTCCACGCGCGACAGCCTCGCCGACCAGTCGCCGCCCGGTCTCCCGGCTCGACAGGATGACGCGGTTGCGAAAGGCCTTCGTCATCTCACTTTCGGGATCGGAGGATGCCAGCGCGAGCGCGATCTGACGGCCCCGTGTCGTCGCGAAGGCCGTGACCAGAGCGCGCATCTGGGAGCCGAGCGATCCCGCCACATTCTCCCCTGCCTTGCCGGAAGGCGTCGCTGGATCGGCCATGAGCGCTGCCATCGCCAGTTCCACGGCATTCGCCCAGTTGCGGTAAATGGTGGGTTTGCTGACCCCGGATCGTGCGGCGACGGCTTCGATGGTCAGCCTGCCGAAGCCTTCGTTCAACAGGATGTCGCGAGCAGTTCGCAGCGCCTTGTTCCGGGCTTCCGGGCTCGGTGGCCTGCCACGCAGGCGTGCCGAGGGTGATTCGTCTTGACTCATTTCATTACGTTACGTATCGTAATTAAACAAGTCATGCAAGGAGCGGTCATGCCGTCTATCACTCTGGTAACACCCTATATTGTGGTGCGCGGTGGTGAAGCGGCCATCGCCTTCTACAAGACTGCCTTTGGCGCGCAGGAAATTTTCCGCATGACCGATCCCTCCGACGGGCGCATCGGCCATGCAGAACTCCGCTTCGGCGAGAGCGTCGTCATGCTCAGCGATGAATATCCGGATTTCGGAGCGGTGAGCCCGGACACGCTCGGCGGTTCGTCCGTCACGTTGCATGTGTCGACAACCGCGGTCGATGCGGACGTGGCTGCAGCCGCCCTGCACGGTGCCACGGTGTTACGCGCGGCCGCCGACCAGAGTTTCGGGGAACGCAGCGCATTGTTGCTCGATCCCTTTGGTCATCGCTGGATGCTGTCGCAGACGATAGAGGCGGTCTCCCCGCAGGAGATGCAGCGGCGATGGAATGAGGAAACCGGAGCATGACCGCCGGCGAATAGGCATGGCCGATGCCAAGGAGGCGTTCAACCGCGCGATGGTCACCAACGATCCCGCGAATATCCGCCAGCATCAGCGCGGATGGGGTGCTGGTGATGCCGGGACGCGGCCCCATCCCGGGCACGAATGCGTCGACAAAACCAGGCAGAGAAAACGCTAGCTTTTCAGCAGCTGTCGACGACGGAAGCACGCCGCGAAAATAGGCGGCATCGCAATCTAGTGACTGAGTAAGAAAGAATGGCGCGCCCGAAAGGATTCGAACCTCTGACCCTCAGATTCGTAGGCCGATCGGGCGCGCTGATAAATAAGGCGAGCGTTACCGCGAGATCACGCTGACCCCTTGATAAGGCCGAGCGCCACGAGATCGGCGCGCATCTGGTTCAGCAGCACCTTGTTGGCCTCGCCGAGCGCCTTGCTCTCGTTCACCCGAGTGACCAGATCGTTCGCTTGGGCGGCAGTGGTGAAGCCATAGGGCGTGGAGTTCGTGGCGCCGGTCGTCGCGACGTTCGCGCCCACCGTCGCGGTCACGGCCGCCTGATTCGCGCTGGCCGGCTGAGCGATCGGCGTGGCGCCGAAGAACGCGCGCTGCGCCGCAGCGGTTCGCCCGAGCACGTTGCGCCAGAATGAGCCGAAGGTGCGCTTGGCGTTGGGCGAGCCGCTCGTCGGGCGCACATAGATCAGTTCGCCGTCGTTGGCGTCGGCCGGCGCGTCGGGCAGGTTGGGGAGGGTCGTCATGAGGGGCGCCTCTCTTGCCGCAGCCGGTCGATCTCACGCTGCATCTGCTGAAGCGCATCCCGCAGGCTGAAAGTATCGCCGAACTGCTTTTTCAGGTCATCAATCTGCCGCTGCACCGCGCCGATCTGGGCATCGATCGAGCGGGCGCGTTCCTGCTGCTCCACCCGTGGAACGGTCACGTTCTCCAGGGCATTGATGTCCTGCAGAATCCGCGAGATGTCGGTTTGTGTCCGCGTCGACCGGGCATCGAGCTCGCGGACCGTGACATAGCGTTCGGCAGTGTCCTTCGCGAACGAAGCCATGGTCTTGTTAACCTCGGTGAACCCTGCCGACATCGCTTTGCTGATCTCCAGCGTCGCCACCTTGAGGTCGCTCTGCCCTTCGCGGATTGGCCAATAAGCGAGCCCACCCACAAGGCCCACCACCGCCAAGAGCACTGTCGCGAAGCCCGTTAGAACCGGCCAATTCGTCTTCGAGCCCGCATCGATTTTTTGCGAAAGCGCCCCGATCTGCTGCGCAATACCGCCGATCGCCTGCTCAAGCCCGTAGACGCGCTGCTCTAGCGCGCCGACATTGTATCGGGCCTGATGATCGGTGTTGCCGCCGCCGCGCCTAGTCATCTCAGACACTCGATTTCCACCCGCAAGCCTTCGCGCCATACTCGTTGTGCTTCAGGATGGCAGCCTTGTCCTGTGCATCCATGGCCGCCGCAGCAGCCGCGCTTGGGCGGATCACGGAGGAAACGTCGCAGAAGTCGCCAGCGTTCCTACCGGCGCACCCAGCGGTCGAAACGCTGATCGCGATCAGCAGGGGCAAGATCATCGATTTCACTGTCGGATTTCCTCTTGGCGGCGATCGCCTCGGTGCGATGTCGATCCTGCTCGGCTTGCTGCTCGGCCCGGCCGGTGCGGTGACCCTTGAGCCAGACCCCGATGAGGAGAGCCACGGCGCCGCCGGCCGCCGCCAGATATCCGCCGAATTCAGAGAGCAGCCACGCCATCAGGCCTGCTCCTCTACCGTCTTCGGGCGCCGCAGCAGCATAAAGATCACGACGGCGGCGAGGACGCCGGCAACGGCCAGGAAGATCGGATCGGAAAGAACGTCCTTGTTGTCGCGCCAGAACCCGGCGACTGGACCGAGGGTGGTCGTAACGACAACAGCGCCAGCAGCGGCGCCACCGACCTTCTGCTCGGTGCTGACCGTCTTCTCGGCAGGCGGCGCAGGGACCGCCTTTGCAGTCCCTTCGGCAGGAGCGATGACGGGCGGCGTCTGCGGTGCGCCACGGGACATGCGCATCGCCCGGTTCCGAATGTCCGCCAGCCGGTTCAGCCAGCCCTTTCCGAACCTCGAGAACGTCGGCAGCCCGCGCAGAAATATCTCGCGACGATCGCACAGGTCGGCGATGACGCGCGCGATATCAGCCTGTTCAGCCAGCGCCTTCAGCGTCAGGTTGCCGACCCACCCATCGGCCTTGACCCCGAGCGCGGCCTGCAGCGACTTCACTGCACGATCGGGGCCGCTGTTCACGCCGAAATCGTAGACGCAGAGGTCGACGCCGGCCGGCAGCTCATCGCCAGCGACCCGCTTCCAGTAGCGTTCGCGATAGATCGCCAGTGCGGTCGCGCGGTCCAGATTGCGAATTTCACGGTCAGAAGCCGGACGCCCGAGATAGGCCGAGAGCGTCGCCTGCGTGATACCAAACATGGTCTTGCCGCCGGGATCGGCCGGATGATCGCTCCATCCGCCTTCCCATTTCGCGGTGATCGCGTGGCAGGCTTCGAACTTGTCGGACATCTGGCACCTCGTGATGCCAGACCATGCGAGCGCGGCGTCTCAGGCGCACCGCACAGCAGGAACTTAGAACGAAGCCTCCCAGTGAAACGTATGGTCCCCAGCCAGCCCCCAATTGATATTGAAGGTTGTCGACGTGATGTTGCTGACGAAGAAGTTGCCAGCGTTGCCATGCGGCGTCACTAAGACATGCCGGGGGGCGACTGACATCCCGTGAGGCAGGGTCATGGTGTTAACGGACCCTCCGGGAGAGTTTGCGCCCTTGTTGCGATAGACGAGCCCGCGATCATTCCCAATCTTGTAGGAGCTACCGGTATGCAACGCGGCCTGCGTCGCAGGATTCCAGATGTTGCCATCGAACGAATAGTCCCCACCGCCCCCGAAACTGCCGAGCGTCACCCAGGAGCCCGATGAAGGCGCGGGGCTGAAATCGATGTTACCCTCGACTATGCAACGCGAGACGCTATCCAACTGAATTGCTGCAGTTGCGTGCTGATCAAAGTCGTTGCCAAGAATCTTCAGACCGCTGACACGCTGGCCGGAGTTGGCCGCCGCCACGATACCATGCGAGCCGAAGTAGAAATCGTTGCCGATGATCTTATGGCCCGGCCCTGCGCTTGGCTCGAAGCGCAGACAGATCCCGACGCCCGACTGCCGCATGCCGATCCAGTTGCCGATGAACTCTGTCTTGCTCGCGCCATCTCGAATCAGCACGGCGTATCCGCTCGCTTGATCGAAGACATTGCCGACCGCAGTGGTCAGAAAACTGTCGCCTAGATCGAGGTTGATGCCGCCTGTATTGATGAAGAAGCAGCCCAAAAGCTTGAGGCCTTCCACACGAGGCTTCGCGCCATCGACATGCTCGACCCTCAAGCCATTGCCGATGCCGCCGAACCGGGTGTTGCCTTGAACTGCGCAGTTCTGATTGTGGCTGTCCAAAGCCAGCCCCCATGCATTCGCATGAAGGGTCTCGAATTTGCAGTTGTCGAAGGTGAAGATATCTCCTTGGCTCCAGACCAGATCGCCGCCTGACCCACCCATGTCGCCCTTGAAACCACAGTCCCGGAATGTGGGCGTCTGGCCGCGCGGGATCGAAACGCACCGGGTGTTGAAGCCTGTCGTATCAAAGTTGATGCCTTCGATCACAACGTCAGTCGACCCGGTGGGGAGCTCAAGCAATTCGCCGAACGCCGACGCCGCCCGGAACGTAGTGTTCTCCGTCCCCTGACCGAGCAAGCGGACGCCGCTCGACGCAATGACAAGCTTTTCGGTGAGCAGCCAGTTGCCCGGGTCGACGTTTAGTATGCGCTCACGCGCGATGGAGCGATCGATCGCATACTGAAGCAGCTCCCCACCATCTTCGGGATCCCCCCAATCGCCCGTCGAGATTGTCTCGCGCATCTTGTTCTGCAGAATGCGGATACGAGCATTCGCACCAAGCTGCTGGAATCGGAGTTTCGTCGAAGAAATCGCATCCTCGGCGTCGGTCGGCTCGGCAACTTTGCTGTCGGTCACCGCCCCATCTGTCGGGATGCCTGGAGACGGTGCCGCCGCAGGATAGATTGGTTGGCCGATCGCATTGAACGCGATATATTTTTCGGCGCGCTCCATGGCAGGAGGCAGCCTGAAGCCATCTTCGCCATAAGGAACGGTCACGGACTGCTTACCGCGCAGATAGAGCTCACGATCGACCGCCGTCAGCGTGTTCAATTCAGCGTTCAGATCACGCGCCGGAACGCCGCGCCCCTCTTTGAATTGGGACTGCCTGCGTGGGGCGCGATCACCTGTGATCACCAGCGAGCCTGTCGCTTGGCCGGCCAGCATGACGCTCCCGTTGACCCACGTGTTCGGCGCGCCGTAGAACCCAGGCACCAGTGTCCCTGAGAATGTCCAGCCCGATTGGCTCTCGCCATCCAGATCAACCGCGAGATCCGCGCCCGCCCCATCGAAAACTGCAAACGGTACAGGAAAAGGCCCGGCCGACGAGACTGGGCTGTATTCGACAGCGCGGTCAGAGTTGGGGATTGTGGGCTGATCAGTCATGGCGAAACGATGTCCGTCTCACCGCGCGCCTGCACCGCACAGCGCTATCTTGGCGCTTGTTGCGGGATTCCGAACTGATGGTTCACGCCCTTCTCGACCTCATCAAGCAGCCGGCGGATCATGAACAGATTCTGGAACGGCATCAGCCGGCGAACCGCCGTGGTGTCGGACGCGGTCCATTCGCCCTCGGCAGCCGAACCGCCGATCTGCGCCAGGCGCTCGATCTTGTTGGCGGTCGGCCCGGCGAAGGTGCCCAGGATGCCGCGCGACTGCATGCGCGAGAGAGGCTTGTCGGCACCGATCACGCGGTAGATGTCGGCATTCCCGCGCGTGAACTTCGCGCCCATGCTGTTGATCTCGTCGAACCAGCCCATAACGCCGGAGCGGGAGATGCCTTCCTTCACCCAGTCCTGCGGGCGCTCGCTGGCCTTTTGCCCCGAAACCAGCGTGTAGAGCCGATAGGACAGCATGCCGAGCGTGACGGCGGCAAAGAGGCCCTGCAGCGTGTTCCAGTCCGAGCGCTGGAGGTTGGCGATCAGCATGCGTTCGTTCGAGGCGGCGATGAACGCCTTGAACTGCCCAAGCAGAGAGGCGACCGGCTTCGACATCCACAGCGGTTTCTCCAGCCCGGGCGTGATCACGGTCATATCGACCTCACGCTGCAGCGCAGCCTCGAAAGCCTTGGCCGCACCCCGGTCCTTCCATGCCTCGGTGTTCGGCAAGCGCGCGCCGTCCACTTTTGCCCCGCCGCCATCTGACCACGCGGCGTGAATGCGCCGAGCCATAGCGTCGTCGATCGATCCCTCCGCCAGGTTGGCGATGTCCTTCGTCGTCGCCTTGCCCATCGCAACGCGCTCGACCGCTCGCAGCATCTCCGCCGAGCCCACCGTCGCGGCGATGCCCTTGGTCCAGTCGGTCCAGAACGTTTGCCCGTTGATGAGCTGCGACTTGTCCGCCGCCCATTTCACCGCGCGCTCGAACCGCGTTCCTGGTCGATAGTTCTCAGCGACATCGGCGATCGAATGGCCGCGGAGGTTGGTCTGCGTCTCGACTGCCAGGAGCATTGCGCGCAGCTGCCGCTTGTCGGCCTCGCCGGCCGGCGCCGTCGTGAGCATGCGCTGGAAGAACGGACCCCAGCCATCCTTGAAGGTGTTCAGGAAGCCGTGGCGGAACACGACGCCTGCCGCGTCACCCATGCTGTTGAGCGCGGCGGTGCCCAGGTCGGTGATGACGTTGACGTTCTTCGCCACCTGCGCATAGCGCGCGATGTTGCGGCCCGTCGCATCCTGCGAAAAACCGAAGGTGCCGCGGATACGATCGCGCGTGGCAGCAACGTCGCGGAGGAGCATCTGCTTCTCCTTCTCGATCGCGGCCAGTTCCTTCGCATTGGTCGTGCGCGCCGCCTTCGCAGCCGATTCCTCGACGATCTTCTTCATCGCCTCGGTCATGTCGACATCACCGAACCGCTCGACCAAGGCCATGTCCGGCAGCATCGTGCGCGTGACCGTCGACAGGATATGTTCCGCGTCATCTTCGATCAGGTCGCGGACCATGCTCGTCGGGATGGCGAAGTCGCGCGAGAGGAGCGAGCCGCGCTGCTGACCGGCTTCCTGCGTCACCATCGCGCGCGGGCCGCCCGAGGCAGCGTCGTATGGCAGGCGCCCGTCCGGCGTGCCGAGGATGCGGTCGACGATCTCATTCGCGCGCGCATCGAGCTCGGCTCGCGACAGGTTGCGGTCGGAATTCAGGATGCGCGCGACGGCCCGCATCATCGGCTTATCGGCACCAGCCAGGCGCGGCGCGTTCGGGTCGCGGCCCACTGCCGCCTTGTCGCGGGCCTTGATCGCAGACAGAGCCTCGTTCGCAGAGCGGCCGCCCCACTCGCCAAGCTCCTGTTCGATCCGCTTCATGATGTCGGCCTCGACCGCATCCTGCAGCCGCATCGCTTCATCGATCAGCTCCCGCCGCGTCGCGGCTTGGGCCTGCCGGTCCTGCAGAATGCCGATGCGGCCGCGGCTTGCGCGATCGGCCATGCCGGCTTCCGCCTGGCGGCCGCCGACCACCCGCGCCTCACCCGCCAGTTGCTGGCGCCCCTGCAAGCCCCGCTGCACGGCGGCGCGCGCTGAGGCAAGGTCTTCCTTCGCGAGCGTCAAGCGCCCATCGACACCTTCAAGCTTCACGGACGGCGGGACCGCAGCACCTTCCATCTCCGCCAAGGCGCGATCCAAATCCTCCAGCGTGCGTGCCGGCGCGCTATCGCCCCGGAGGAATGCCGCAACATCCTCCCGAGATTTCGGCGTGAAGCCAGCGCGCGACATCGCCTCGTCGACCGACGCAGCGAACCGCGTCGCGTCGAGAGCCGCATGCTGCTGCCCCGTCATACTCTCCAGCCAGAACCCAGGCTGCCGTCCGCGCGACGCCTCGTCGATCCAGTCCAGCACCTCGCGCTCGGTCGGACGCTCGGCCAGCTTGTATTCCTGCCAGAGCTTTTCGCCAATCTCGTCGATGGACATGCCATCACGGCTGATGAGCCCGGGATGCGCGCGCGTCGAGCCGATGATGAACTTCACGTCACCACGGGGATCGGCGATGCCGCCGGACGCCGCCAGATAGTGCAGGAAGGAAGGTTCGCGCGCCGGGCGACGGTTTCCCAGCACGATATCGGCCGCCATCTTACCGACCCGATCCGAGAGGGCACCGGCTGCTTCCTCCTGATCGCGCTTGATGAGGTCCGCTTCCGAGACACGCGCCTTCGCATCCTCACGCCGCGCCGCGCGATAATCCTTCTCCAGGTTGTCGATCCGCTCTCGCAGAGCCGGGTCACGCACCTCCTGCCGCATGGTGGAGATGAACTCTTCCATGTCGGACTGCTCTTGCGCGAGCAGCGCCTTCCGATCTGCCAGCACATCGACCCGGCCCGCAGCCCGGCGCGCTTCCATGGCGCGCTCCGAGATCTGGCCTTCCAGCTTCTGCGTCGTCGCTTCGAGCCGCTGAACCTGCGCTTCCAGTTTCGCGCGCGCGGCGTCAACCGCGTCGAGTTCGTCGCTCGCGGCCGAGAGCCGCTCCTGCGCGCCAGCCTTGCGAGTCTGCTCTCCCTCCAGCCAATCGGCGAAGCGCTTCACTGCGTCCGGCCGGCGCTCGGCCAGCTTCTCGCGGTTCCAGACGCGGGCAAACCACGACGGGTCGCCTTTCGGCGCGGCATCGGGATCGAGCAACCCGAGCGTCACCGCCTTCTCGCGGATCGGGTCCAGGATGTTCGAGCGGATCGTCTTCGCCGCCTGCTCGACCTGCGGGATCGCGTGGGTGTCGCCGGAGAACAGCGCGTTCGTCACCTCGCGCTTGAAGTCGTTGAACGACAGCTTGCCCTCTTCGACCGCACCGCGCAGATCGTCGATCGCCGCGCGCGCCATGGCCGCCGAAGGCACCGCATCACCGAACCGATAGGCGGTGAACGCATCCTTCAGCGTCTCCGCCGCTTCCAACTGCATGCCGAGTTTCTGAGCCTGAACGATCCGGCTGACCGGGGCGCCCCCGAACGAGGTCGCGATGCCGCGCTCGTTATCCTCGAAGCGCAGCGCGGTTTCGGCCAGGTCGGCCATGGTCCGCTTCGCCGCCACGTTGTCAGACGAGAACACCCGCAGCGTGGGGCTCATCTTCTCGACCAGCGTGGAGAGGCCCGGCACCTTGTCCAGCCCATAGCCCACGAGTTTGAGCTGACGAACGTCGGTTGCCGCGGCGCCAGCGGCGACCGGCTGCGCGGCCGATCCTTCCACGATCTCGGATACCAGCTTGCGGTCCTGCTCAAGCAGGCCAGTCAGCGCCTCACGTTCGGCGCGCGTCATAAGCGCCGCAGCACCGCCACCGATCAGCCCTCCGAGGATGCCGCTGGTCGCGATCGAGATGGCGCTTTCGGCGCCGGTGCGGGTCGCCTGGTTGGCCTGCAGTGCGATTTCGGAGACGCCAGTCTGAAGGGCGGTCAGCCCGCCGACCGTGGCCGCCGAGCGCAGAAAGTCATAACCGCCCCGCGCCGATTTCACCACGCCGCCGACCGGCAGGAACATTAGGGGATCAAGCGTGCCCGCCAGGATGCCGGCCGCCACTCCCCAGCCGCCCGCATCATGGAGCGCGCGCTTGTCCGCTTCTTCCTGGTCGACGCGCGCCTGCCACGCGCGCATCTCCGCCGGAGACTGAATCGAGATTACATCGTCCAGATGGTCGCGCTCATACTTCGTCCCGCGGACGGCCTCGACCGGATTATAGCCGGGCTCGGCCGGATATTCGGGGCGGTTCAGGAGCGCGACGACGTTCGTAACCGTGTTCTCCTGCCGGAATGCGGCCGACAGCGGGTCGCCGCTCGGCGCGCGCGGCGCAAACGGGACCGGCTCCGGCACAGTGGTTGGCGTGCGCAGTGCGGTTTCGGCCGGGGCTTCAGCGATCAATGGCATCAGTCGGGTTTCTTCCGGGTGAGGAGCGCGCGTCGACGCTCATCGGCGCGGCTCTGCTCGGCCATGATCGGCTTCATGCGCTCAAAGGTGGCAGCGGCATCGGCTCGAAGCGGGACCATCGCCATCTCCTGATCCGCAACCCACCGCATTTGCTGGCCCTGCGCATCCTGCAGCGGGACATACATGCCTGTGGCCGGGTCTTTCACCACGACGGGATAGGATGGCGGCTTGCCGGCGGAGAACTCGGCCTGCGTCCGCGCATCAGGCACGACCATGCGCTCGGCATTGAGCAGCGCCGTAGATTTCCCCGAGATCACATCCTGGCGGGGCACGCCGCCGGCAAATCCCGCGGGATCGGTGACAGCCGCGCCCATCCCGACAAGAGCCTGCTGCACGTCGTTGTCGAATTGCTTCTTCATCCAGTCGAACGAGCCGTTGATCGGCTGGAAGGCCGGCGACCTCTCCGGCGCGAACTTGGTCAGCCGGCCGCCATTCAGCGCGGACGGCGCCCACACGCGCTTGAGCCGCTCCACAGCAACCTCGCGCGCCTTTCCCTCGTCGCCGATCTCGGCATAGAGGCCGGTGAACTCGCGCTCGAAATCGGCCTTGAGCTCACCCGCCTGCAGGGGCGCAGCCGGCTCCCCCGGAGCGCTGAACGGCACCCAGTTGCCGAAATAGCCAGCGACATCCGAAGGCGTGATCTTCTTGATCTTCTCCTCGGCATCATCGCGCAGGCTCTTGCGCGCCTTCTGCTGTGCTGGATCGTCGACCCTCTGCATCTCCTTGGCGATGCTCTCGGCCGGCATGAACGCCATCTTCGCGTTCCAGACCTCCAGCCTGTCCTCCACGCTCAGGAACTTCTTCGCGAAGCCTTCCGGGTCGCGGCGCCGTTCGGCATCCAGAGCCGAGAATGCCGCCGTCATCTTCGCCGGATCGCCCGAGCGCGTCATGCCGATCAGCGCATCCCGAACCGGAACCTGCGCCAGGAGCGCGCCGAACTGATCCGGCGGCAGCGCGGCCAGATTGCTGAGCAGGCCGCCCGACGCCTGCCCATCGCCCTGCGCCAGCTGCTGGGAAAGTTGCAGCGTCTCCGCCTGCGTGAGCGGGCTGACTGCCTCAGTGGCGCCGGAAGCCTGCCGCATCTCGTTCGCAGCCTTCGCGCGCGCCGGCAGGGATGCACCGACATTCGCCCAGTCGATCGGCGGCTGCGCCGGAATCATCTTGTAGCGCTGCCCAGCGCCGATCGGGTCATCAGCCAAGGCCTTGTCGCGCGCGCCGAAGGACTCGGTGAGGTTGTCGACCATGGCGCGCTGGACCTCGGACGACCCGCCTGACAGCTCCTGCGTGAGCCGCTGCATGGCGGCGTCGCGCATGGGCTTCGGCAGCCCTTCGAGTTGCTTCGCTGCCTCCAGCGACTGCACGAGGCTGATCGTCTCGGTCTTGAGCTTCTGGTCGCCGGAGAGCGTCACCATGTCGACGAAGGCGTTGAACTCTTCGCCGGTCGGCGGCAGGCCCTTGCGAAAGCCATCGGCGATCGACGGCATCAGCCGACGCGCATCGCTCGCCATCGACCGCTTGTAATCGTCGATCATCGAGGCGTCGGGATAGAGATAGCCGCGAGCGCCGCCGGCAATGCTGAACTGCCGCGGCTGGGCAAAATCCGGCCCGCCGCCGACCGGAGGAGGCTTCCGATAGCCCGCGACATTATCGAGGCCGAAGAGCGAAGAACTCACCGTGCCGCTCACCCGGTTACCGGCGTCGTCGGTGCCGCCCTGGTTTCCGCCGAGCACCCGGATATAGCGCTTGCCGTTCTTCTCCTCGAAGCCCTGCACGATGCCAGCGTGGCCGCTGCCATCCTTCCAATCGAATACGACGATATCGCCGGCCGTGGGCTGGTCGGTCGCCTGCCCATAGTTCAGGAAGTCGAGCGCGCGCAGGGAGCCAGAGCCTTTGCGGCCCGAGGCGCCCATGATGCCGTTCACGAAGGCGGCGCACCACGGCACCTTTGCCGGGTCGATGTCGGTCCCAGCATACTGCTTCAGGAACGACTTGATCGCCGCCCGCCCGCCGGGATCGTTCTCACTCATCCCGAGATATTGCGTGCCGATCTGCTCGGCCGTGGTGCGGCCCGCGATCTGCCGGCCGTTGAACATGATCGGCCCGGTCGGAGCGGCGCCCATGTTCAGGCGCGCCATGATCTTCTCTTTGTAGTCGCGGGTTTCAGCCGGCAGCACGGCATCGTTCTTGCCGGCGGCGATCCACTCTTGCGCCACGCCGGGGCCGGCGTTGTAAGCGACGAGCGCAGACTGAACGTCACCGCCGAAGCGCCGCAGGTTCTGAGCCAAATAGGCCGAGCCCATCTGCACATTCTGCTGCGGATTGGCCTTCAACCAGGCCTTGACCTCCTCGTCGCTCTTGCCCTGCAGATCCCGGATGCCAAGCCCAGCCGCCAGCTCGCGCGCCGTCCCCGGCATGATCTGCATCAGGCCAGAGGCGCCCTTGTTCGATTCAGCCAGCGGGTTGAAGCTCGACTCCTGCCCCATGACGGCCTGCACCAGCCGATCCATGCCGGGGGCGCCGGCGCCGGTGATCGCCATCTTGGCAAAGCCGACACGATCAACGGTCGGCAGGCTTTCGAACATCTTCCACTGCTGCTTCGCCGCGCGCGTCTGCACGAGCTGCCGGACGGTGTTTGTCGCGCCCGCCTGCGAAGCGCGCGTCAGGAAATCGTCGAATGACTGATCATCGACCTCGACGCCGTTCTTCAGCCCGGCCAGCATCTCGCGGCCCTCGGCCTGCACCTCGCGGCGCGCCGTCGCCAGTTCCTTCGAGCGCTCGTTGATGACGCTCTCGGCGAGGTTCCGGTAGGTCCGGCGTTCTTTGGCGTCCATCGCCAGGGTATTGTCGTCGAAGGCGCCCTGCACGAACTTGCGTGCGGCGTCCACGCCCTGGTCGCCGAGGATGCGCCGCGTCATCGACGCGATGCTTTCGCCCTTCAGCCGCGTGTCGAGCCGCTGGGTGTCGAAATTGTCCTTCTCGGCATTGTAGGCGAACTTCGGGTTCGCCGAGAGCTGCGCACCAAGATCCTTCCACTCGTCGCGAGCGCGCTTGAACTCGTCGGTGTCGGTGCCGCCGTTTGCCGCCAGCGCCTCCAGATTGTCCGCCACCAGCTTGCGGCGATCCACCAGCGAGTTGAACGCATTCCGCATGTCGAGGTCGTGCTTCGCCGAAACGAGCCCCTCGAAATACTGGCTGGCCTGCCGGTCGGCTTCGTCCTGAATGAAGGGCCGCAGCAATGCGTCGCCGGCCTTGCCCTTGTTCTTGACGTATTCCTTCGCCGCTGCCTGAAACTCGGCCGGGCGCCCATCGAAGTCGTTCCGAAGCTGCAGCAGTTCCGACGACACGTCCGTCTTGATCGAGGCGAGAGCCGCCTGCCGCGCCGCGGCATTGTAGAGCTTGTCTCCGCGCGTGAACTCGGCTCGCCACTGGACCTGCAGGTTGCCGTCCGCGTCCTTGGTGACGGCCTTCGCGCCCTCGGCCTGATGGTAAGGCGCCGCAGCATCACCCAGCGCCTCGCCCGCCGCGCCCAGCGCCTTCGCGAGCTCGGTGTACGGCTGAACCATGCGCTCGCCGCTAATCTGCGACGTGGGCGTGGCAGCAAGACCGGGCTGCGGTCGACGGGCGCCAGATGCTTCGAGGATATCGACCATGGCGCCTTACTTCATGAATCCGGCCACTTCCTGGCCGAGCGAGAGGATGTTTTTGGCTTGGCCAAGCGTGGCGGTCGTGCGCGCCGTCTCGCCACGCTTCCAGGCCGCGGCGGCATCGCCCTCCAGCCCAAGCGCTTTCAGCCGCTCGTTCGAGACCGCCGTGATGCGGGCGTTGTCGCTGAGCGAGCGCGCCTTGTCGTAGATTGCGAACGATGTCGGCGAGTCGAAGCCGACGTTTTGCCCGGCGCGGATAGCCCCGATATTCTGGAGCGTGTTGTTCAGGTCGTCGCGATAGGCTGCATCGGTCTGAATAGCGCGGACCTTGCCCGCCTCGGCCGCCATCTTCAGCTTGACCGTATCGATCTGGGCAGCGACCTTGTTCTGGATGCCCTGCGAGATGCCGCCGGCAATCTCCATGCCCTTGCCGGCAATGCTCATCACGGCCATTGCCGGTGCTGCTGCGGCGCCCATCACATCCTCACGAAGTCGACGGGCTGAAACTGCGGCGGGCGGCGCCTGACCGCACCGCACATCGGCTAGATCGTGACCTCTGTCGTCATCTCCAGGATCGTCAGAGCGCCGGGCAGTTCCTGCTTCACGCCCCAGCGCGGGTCGAAGCTGCGACCCGTCAACCGCGTGCGGTATGTCTCATCGCGCAGAGGTGGCGGCAGTTCCTCGTTCTCGCCATCGCGGTAGAACGGGACCAGATGGTCGCCGATCTTCAGAGCCTGCGAGCGCTGGACGGTGGCGCCAATCTGCTTGATCCGGCGCGGACGCAGGCGCTGCTTCCGGGAAGGACCGCCATCCGCATGCGGGACGAACGGCTCGGCCTCGACTTCGAAATTGAAGCCGCCATTCAGCCCGATCACACCTTGAACAGGAATCGAGCCTGAGAGCGACCCGTCCGGCTGGACCGTGTATTCGCCGCGATACCAGCCATTACGCTCGACCGAGAGCATCGTGCCCGCCGCCCAATTGAACGAGTAGACGTTCTCCAGGGTTAGGATGTCGGTGTCCGACAGGTCGAGATAGTCGCCAGGGTCCAGTTCGAGCCCATCCGCTCCGATCACGGACGCGATGGCCTGCGATGCGTCGAGGAGCAGTTCGTCGTCGAACACCTCAACGAAGCGCATTGTCCCGACGCTGGTCTCGTATCGCGCCGTCACGATCACGGAATCGCCGCCGGCCGAGATCCACTCAATAGCGCCCAGGCCGTCCCAAGGCACCCAGCCGACCCAGCCGCGCGTCGTCGGCGCCTTCTGGTAGCGTCCGACCGCCAGCGTGCCGTCTGCATTGCCGATATAGAGGTAGCGTTCCGGCGCCGAGACATCCGCCGTGCTGGTCGCCAGCGACAACGGCGAGCGGATCAGCGCGGAGTGATATTCCGACAGGTCCTCGACGATATACGGGCGAGCCGTCTGCCCGGTGCCGACGATCGCGAACACGCGGGACCGGGCACTGTTGATGAAGATCAGGCCATCGGTGGTCGACCGCGGCCGGATATCGGAAGCCGGATCGTCCGAGATCAGGCGGAAATCAATCGAGCCAGGGATCAGCGGATTCGCGACCGAAACCGGCACATAATAGTTGCCCTTGTCGGTGAACACGAACTCATCGGCCCCGCCGACGACATCGAGCACCAGGCAGTTCTCCGGGACGAACTCAAAGATCGCGTCTTCCTTCTCCGCGCCAATGCGGAAGTCATTGAGCGTGCCCGTCGACGACCACACGATGGCGGCGCCAGCCTGTGCCATCTTGCAGAAGATGATGCGCTGCACGTCCTTTGATACGCAGCCCGGCCATCCCCGGAAATCGGAGATCAGCGCCTCGGCCCACTGCGTCGTCGGGACGGTCGCGCCGGGATTCTGGCTCGTCACCTTCATCTTGGAGCGCGGGCCAGCCACGAGCTCGTCGGCGGTAAAGCCGGACCAGTTCTTCTCGACCAGGACACGGATGACGAGGCCGACGATTTCGACGACCTGGCCGCGGGCGCCCGAGGTGACGCCCTCGACTACATCGCCGACCGAGAGCCCGAGCACATTGTCGACCGCGACATCGAAGGTCGGGGGCAGTTCCTCAATCACATTAGCCGTCGCCGTCGTTGGGCTGTTCACGGAGGTGATGACGATCTGCCGGCCGGCATAGGTGAAGACGACGCCATAATGGCCCAGATCGAGCACCGGAGCTGAGAATACGACCGCGATCGACCCGGCCCGTGCGCTGGGCTGCATCGTGACGCCGCTGCCGAGGTAGAAATTGTGGAAGGGCTGCCGCGTCGAACCATTCGGGTCGACAGAGAACGCGAACTGCGACGCGGACCAGGAATTCGCCAGTCGATCATAGGAGAAGACCTGCGGGCGCATGCGCTGATGGGCGAAGATGACCGTGCCGCCGCTCTCGACCCAGCGCAGTTGCGGCAGCATGTCTGCGGTCCAGGGCAGGCCCGTGAACCTCAGCGCGACGGTAAGCGAGGATGAGCGGAAGGTGATGCTCCCGGCCTCGACCTCCATGTACCATTCGATGCCAGCCGCCGGACGCACCTTCTCGCAGATGCCCGTGGTGCGGAATAGCGCGCGACGTCCCGGCCGCCGGGCCAACCCGCGCGAGGCGAGGATGCGGACGTTCCGCGCGGTGCGCAGGCCGGCCCGCATGATCTCGGTATCGTCGGCACGCAGCGCGGTCGGATCGATCTGCCCGGCCGAAAAATCCCGCTGCGCGATGATCTGGGCGTCCATCAGCCCCCCGTATATCGACGCGAGCCACGGCCCAGCCGCCGGGCCGCAGTGCGGGACAGGAACATGGCGCGCGGCGGTTCCTGGCGATCGAGCGCCGAACGCACCTCCTCCAGCATCGCTTCGACCTCAGCGTCTCGCCGCCGGGCATTGTCCGTGTCCTCGTTGAAGCCGCGGAGCAGATAGCTCTCGACCTTCATGGTCACGAGCTCTGCGAAGAGGAGCGGCCACTGACCGAGCGCTGGCGCGCGGACATACTTGACGCTCACGCCTTGATCGTAGGGGCAGCACAGTTTCTGGTCGACGATCTCGTATTCACGAATGGCATTACCGCTCCAGAACGCATTCTCGACCAGCAGGCAATCGCCGGGCAGTTGATAGGCGTTCGAGAAGGTCTCATGCGGCGAGACCGGCAGGCGCCCCGCAAGCGGAACCGTCGTGTTCGCGAAGTTCCACTGGTGGCGCGGGATCAGGAACGAGAGAGCCCGGCGATATGCCGAATCTGCCGCCTCCCACTCGGCCGACCCGTCATATTCGACGTTCACCCGGTTGTTGCCGGTGGCCTGCAGCGCATCGTTGATGACGGTGAGACGATCCATGGCCGGACGGTGCGGCAGCTACGACGCGACCGCACCGCACACCCGCCAGGTCAGAACACCAGCGCGTTGACCAGCGCCTGTGCTTCGTCGGCATAGCCGGGCTCGGTCTCGTGCGGGACGGTATCGCGGTGAAGGCCGAGGCTGTTGGCGAACGTGTAGCTGACGAAGCGCGCATCGTGGTCCACGACCATGCAGCCCTGCGAGGCGCCGAGCCCGACGAGAGCCTGCCGTAACTCCTGCCGTTGCGCGGTGGTCCCGTAACCGCCAGCCTGGCCGAAAGTCGGGACTTCCAGCACAACGTCGGCGCCGGCAGCCTTCGCATTGGTGATAATGTCGAGGATGTCGGCGGTGTAGACGGCCAAGTCCCAGCCGACGTTGAGGTTGTTGGTCCCGAGCTGGATAATCACGAGGTTGGGCTGGATAACCGACAGCATCGTCGCTGCGTCGATCGTCGAAGAGTTGGTCGAGGCATGATAACCGGACACCGTGCCGAAGGCGCCGCCGTTGATAATGTCCACGGCGGGGGCAGTGCTATCGTATGCGATCATGCCGACGAAGTTGAGGAAGCCCCCGCCGGTCCTCTGGACGTTCCAGGTATGGGCGCCGAGCGTCGTCGTGGCCGTCGCCTTGCCCGGCTGTTCGGCGGGCGGCGACACGTTGAGGGTTGTCAAGACAGTGGGGCTTGCATCGACCGTGATCGAGCCCTGCCCGTCCGCGCTCCGCAGCCGGAAGAAAGACTCCAGCGTGTCGGTATTGCCCGCCGCTGCGAAATTGATCGACGTCGTGCCGTTGGTTGCCCAGGACACGCCGCCGAGCGTTTGAGGGCCGCCGCTCCAGCCGGCGCCGATCGTCAGGCGGGCATCATATGCGACCTTGGCCGCCGGGCTGGCGAGGCCCGATGAGCCGAACCAGGCATTGCGGTTCGTCGGGATGCCCGCGGCGGTCAACTGCCGGGTGAAGTGTGCAACCTTGGAGCGCGGCTCTGCGCCATCGGTCCAGGTGTTCCCGGAGGAAGTGCCGGCCCCCGTGCCGACCGTCTTGCTGTCGCCGATGAAGACGACCCGCGCCCGGCCAAGTCCGGCTCGCACCTTGGCGAGCGCGGCATGCCAGCGGCGCAGATTGGCGGGGGTGCGGAAGTAGATTGTCGGGACGCCACCGTTGGCGATGGGCAAACCGTCAGGGCCATAGAGCTCCGACATCATGATATCGAGCTTGGGCAGCAGCGTTTCCAGCGACTCCTTGCGCCCGTCGTCATCCCCGACGCGATCATAATTCAGCTGCTGGCGCGGCATCGGTGCTCTCCTATTCGGCGAGCACAATCCGCCACGCTAAGTCACCTCGCACCGCACATCAGAGCAGGCCGCCCGAGGCTGTCTGCTTCCAGGCCGTGCCGTCAAACTCGAAATCGGCCCAGGTGCTCGCACTGAGCGTGCCCACCAACGTCGACACCGAATTGACCAGCAGGCTCACCAGCCCGCCAGCCTCGCGCTTGATCCGAAATCGGGCGCCCGAATAGGCAAGGGCTGTGGTCAGCGTGACGGTGCGCTGTGCGCTGAGCGTGCCGCCGAGGATCTGCGTCGGGGCATTGGCCAGAGCCGCCAGAGACATGTTCGCATTGGCGTTCGCCACTGTGTTGACCGCGAGCGGACGAACCGGCTTCCAGACAGCGCCGTTGCTGATGACGTAATCCGGGTTGCCGTCGAAGAGATCGGTCACCCAGGCATATTTCCGCAGGTTCTGCGTCGCATCGGGCAGGGTTGCGAGGGTATAGTTGCCGGACAGAAACGCAGTCGGCGCCATCGCTCCGATCGTCTGGCCCATCTGCAGCACGGTCGCCGCAAGCGCCCCTGCGTCGAGATCGGCAGGCAACCGCTCGTAGATGTCTCGGAACATCGCATCGAGCTTCGGAACCAACGTCTCCATCGATTCCTTGCGGAATCCGCTGAAAAGCCCGACCTCATCCCAATTCAATTTCTGACGCTGCATCGCCCCCTCCATGCGAAAGGGGCCGGGCTATTTGCCCAGCCCCCTCGATAGTGCCCCAGCCGAACCGCCGTTCAGGTGTTCGGCGAAGTCGTCGCGTGGCCGCTGCCGAGTTCCGCCGCCTTCGCCCGGGCCGCCGCCTCGTCCAGACCGCTTTCCACGATCGCGTCGTTCGACGTGTCGATGACGTTGAACTTCTTGTTGCCCACGTGCTCGACCTTGTAGCGCGGCACGGCCGGGCCTGCGTTCGGATCGCGGTCCTTCTTCTTCGCGCGCGGGTCGTCATAGGAATAGCGCTTGGGGTCGAACTCCAGTGCCTCGCGCGCATCGACGGAATCCAGCAGGTGCTCGCGCACCTCGTCGCCGTCCTTCTCGAAAACCTTGACCTTCGCCATTGGCGCAGTTCCTCAGATGATCCCCGGCTCAGCGGCCGGGGTCGTTGGACAGGAAGGCGGTGTAGTTGATCGAGGGCGTGGTGCCCGCCGCCTTGGTGAAGAGCCGGACATACCGATAGACGACATCCGCCTGCTCGTTGGTGACGCCGAGCTCGTAGCGGCCGACCGTCGAGTTCTGGCCGCCGCCGTCGCGCGCCGCCGTGGCACCGAGGTTGAGCTGCGCCAGGTTCTCGATGCCGGAGGCGAACGAGGACGAGTTCGAACCCTGCACGATGATGTCGTAGGCTTCGTCCGTGGACGAGATGTCGATCGCGCTCACGTCGATGACGACGGTCCCCTCGAAGCGGGCGGCGCCCATGTCGAGGATCTTGTTCGAACCGCCGACCTGAGCCGCAGCGGAGGAGGTGACGGCGCCAGCATCCTTGAGCTGGAGCAGCGCGTCGAAGGTGAAAGTCCGGCTGCCCATCGCGAGCCCCCATGTTCGAGAAAGGACGACGGGGCCGGAGCCCCGCCGGGTTCGTTACGCGACGATCGCCGCGTTGGTGATCGAGGACAGCCGGGTCAGGCAGTACTTGTGCTCGTCGACGAGGCCGACATCCCAGGACAGGTGCGTCCGATAGGTGATGCCGTTCTCCAGCAGGCCCATGTCCTTGAAGGCCATCGGCTTGAGCTGAATGCCCTTCAGGCCGCCGTCGCGGAACGACACGACGTAGATCGAGGTGGTGACGGGCGAACCGCCGCCGGCCGCGACCTCGGAGAAGGGCAGCATCGCCGCGTGATCGTCCTTCTGGTAACCCCACAGGATCGGGAGGCCGCCGTAGGACATCTTCGGCTTGCCGATCTCGTCCCAGGACTGCATCACGAAGCCGGTCAGGGTCTGCGTGCGCGCGGCCTGAATCCAAAGCGGCATCGTCGCGTAGTCGGCGATGATGTGGGTCGGCGTGTTGGTGTTCGCGATCGCCTGGTCCAGCTTCAGCAGCGAGAGCGGGCCGCCGCCGGAAGCGGCGTTGTTGACGATCGTCCGGTTGAACAGGCGCGAGCGGCGCTGCAGGCCGTCGAAGACGCGCGGGTTGCTCGTGTTGTCGCCCTTCAGGAAGGTGTCGATCCAGAGCCGGCCGGCCGCGGCCATCGCCATCGTCTCTTCGCGGGCACGGCGGGTCTCGCCGTAGCGGTCGACGATCGCGCGGTCCACGTCGAGGTCGTGGTCGACGATGTAGCTCGACTCCTGGAAGGGCGAGATGACACCGACGCCGGTGGTCGACGGCTCGTTGATGCCGCGGAAACCGACCGTGGGCAACGCCGCCTGACGGAAGCCCTCGTAGACCGCGCCGGTCAGGCCGTCGAACGGGATCGCGCCCATCACGTCGGACGACGTGGCGAACATCTCGATCAGCGGGCGTTCGGGCGAATTCGTGCCCAGGCCCTTGGCGTACTCGATCAGCGTCTTCATGGTTTAACCCCCTATCGCCCGCCGGACGCGGCTTTGCGCGCGGCAACCAGCTTCTCCGCGGGCGACATCGCCGCGTATTCCTCTTCGGTCGGGCCGGCGTGGCCGCCGTCTCGTCCGCTCTGCGTGAAGTTCGGCGCGCCGCCGCCGGAGGCGAGGCGCATCACCCGCTCCAGCGTCTCGATGCCCACCTTGAATTTCGTGATCCCGCCGAACAGCACCGCCGCATCCGGCCCGAGCTTGGCGTTCACCCAGGTCTCGACGGCCTTCTGGCGATCGGCGGCCTTGGGGCCGAGCTGCTCGAACTGCTGCTTGAAGACAGCCTGATCCGCCTTGGCCTGCTCGACCTGCATCTTGGCGTAGGAGCCGACGAGCTTCTCGAATCCGGGCTGGTCGAGGCCGAGGTCGTGCGCCACGGCGCGGCCGAACGCGAACATCGGGTCCTTGTCGTCGAGCTCGAAGGTCACGCCCTCGCCGAAGTCGAGCCCATCGGGCAGCTTCAGCTCGTACCCTTCCGGCTTCTCCGGCGCCGCGGCGCGCTTCGAATCCTCGCCGGCCTTGAAAGCGGCCAGATCGTCGAGGTGGGTCTTGAGGTCCGCGCCTTTGATCGCGCCGCCTTCGCCGTCCCAGAACTGTTCGGGAAGCCAGTCGGGACGGGAGGGCTTGTCAGCCGGGGACGCGGCGGCGGGCGCCGCGGCTGCCGGGGCCGCCGCTTGCGGCGCGGCCTGCTCGCTGGAGGGCGAGGTCGGAGCGGGCGTCTCGGTGCTCGGCTGCGTCATCGGTCGGCTGGTCCTCAGGGACGAACTGCAGAATTTCTGCAGCCAACCTGCGGCGACCCTCGGAATCATGCACCGCACAGGTCGGAGCGCCGAGCGGGAGCACCTTCAGAACCTCGCGCCGAAGCCAGAGCGCAATGCGCTCGCCATCGCCGCGCGTGCCGCGATCAGTCAGCACGCGAGCCCAGGCTTCAGCCAGTTCCTCGTTCGGCGTCATACTGGCGGGGCTCCACCTGTTGCCGGGCCAGGCCCACCGCCGCCACCACCGCCGAGCAGCGGGCCGAACTGCTGGATCGCCCCTTGAATGTCCTCGGCCTTGCGGAACACCACGATCTTGTCGCGGAGCTTCCGCTGGACGTTCTGCAGCGTGGCAGAGCCGTCGATCTCGACCATGGCTGTCTGCTGGAAATAAGCTTGCGCCATCTGCAGGATGCGGCCGGCGACCTGCACGTCCTGAAATTCCTGCGCCTGCTCTGTCGGATCGTAGGGCGTCAAGGCGACCGTCTTGCCGTTGACCTTGATGTCGTCGATCGTGCCGCGCGCCATCAGCAGGTACTTGAAGCGCAGGAACAGCTCGGCCGGCCCTTCCTTGAAGAAGATTTCGCCCGGCGTGCCGAGCCGGCGCTTCGCGCGCTGGATCTCGTCCAGCCACTGCTCCGCGGTCGGAGGCGTCTTGCCCTGCTGCTCCGGGTAATCGGCAAAGAACAGGCGTTTGATCCGGCGCTCGATGTCCTGCGTCACGAACTCGGCAAAGTTGACGTTCGAGTCGAAGCCCAGCCGCTCGACCGGCGAATGCTGCCAGGGCCGGGCCTTATAGCCCATGCCCGGCTCGATGCCGTTTTCGAAGTTCATCACGCCGTCGTCGGCGTAGATGAAGGGCGAGTGGATCTGGAAATCAGCGTTCTCGATCTTGAGCGCCTCGGTCTCGTCGAGCCGGCGCAGCTCCGGCAGCGCCTGCAGTGCGGGGCCGTGCCCGAACGGGAACAACGTGTCGGGATTGAACCGCCAAACCAGCAGGGGGCACGAGCCCGCACCTTTCAGCTCGGCCGCGAAAACCTGCTTCTCGCCGACGCGGATGACGTGCTGCCAATAGACATCGGCATCCTTCTCCCAGAGGCGCCACCAGCCCCAGGACACGACGCAGCGCTCGTTGCCCTTGTCCTTGATCTTTTTCTGCACATCGGCGGGCAACCCCACGCCGGGCAGCAGCGCCGGCAGGTGCCGGTAGCGCGTGTGGCGGACAATGAACCGATCGTCGATGTCGCCATAGGGTCCGACGTTGATCTCCAGCTCGCGCAGCGGAACGGGCTGGGACACGATGGGCTCGTGCGCGCGCAGGTCCGACACCCACAGCGCCACCGTGCCAAGCGCCGCATCGGGCATGTAGGCGAGCGCCAGTGCGGCATAGAGGTTCGAGGCGCGGATCGCTTCGAAGATCGTGGTGGTCTGCGCCGCCACGTCATCCTCAATGTCCGACCATTCGTCCTCGGTCAGGTCGATGCCGCGCTGCTGCTGCGCCCACTCGATGATCTTCGGCGTGAAGGTGTTCAGGAGCTCGGTCGCGAAATCCTGCGCCATCTCCATGCCGAGCGAGATCTGCAGTTCCGCGATGTCGCTCTCGCGGCCGCGGTCAGTCTGCGAACTCTGCGACGAGACATCCCGGCAGCGCTGCGGAGCAGTGAAGAAATAGCCCTCGCGAAGGTCGACATCGATCTGCGACTTGTAGCGCCGGCAGTCCTGCAGCCGCTGTGCCGCTTCCTTCTCCAGCTTGGTTTTCTCGCCGGCCATGCTATCGCACCGCGCCCGGCGCGCGCGATCCGCCGCCGGTCAAAAGCGAACGGGTGCCGAACACGCGCAGCAGCCGGTTTGTGTCGCGATCGAGCGTGTCCTGCAGCGCGGTCGCCTGCGTCGCATCGGCCACCGCCTTCTGCGCGTCGAGTTCGGCCTGCTGAGCGGTCGCGGTTGCCATCGCCTGGCGGCGCTGAGACGAGCCGCTGAACATCGAGCCGCCCATGCGGTGCCTCCTATGCTGAGGCTCGCACCATCATGCGCTCAGCCGGCAGCCGCACCGCACACCTACCAGTCGACGATCTCGGCCCCCTCGGCTAGGCACGCGCGGAAGAGCGCATCGGGGCGCAGCGGCCGGCGCGACAGCCCGAGCAGATGCGCCATCGCCGGGACGCACCAGAACCCCAGCCGCATCCAAGGGGCTCGCCCCTCCGCCGGCTTCATCGCCAGCGTGACGTTCCCGGCGCGCAGCTCCGCAATCCGCTCATCCGAACCAGGGCAGTCCGGCATGACCGCGACGCGCGTCCGGTTCATCGTCACCTCGTAGACCAGCCACGCGCGTTGATCCGGCACCCAGCCGAACGCGAGCACATGCGCAAACCGGCCGGCCGCAAGCCACCCCACCCACCGCCGATCGGTGTGCTCGGTGAAAATCAGGAACCACATGTCGGGTTCGAGCCCGATCCGCCCGCTATCGCCCGCCATCAGGACACCCGCCGAAGCGAGCGGCGCCCCTGGTATGCTTTCACCGGCGCCGAGGGGCGGTTCGCTGGCCGGTCGCGCCCGGTCATCACCGACCCTTCGCCCGCGCCGAGCAGCAGGTATTGCAGCGCGTCCGCGATGTCGGAATAGCGATCCTTGACCGGCTCGACCTTCTGGAAATCGCCCTTCTTGAAGTGATAGCCGCCGGCCATCGCCATCTTCAGCGCGCGGCAGCCCGGCGACAGCAGGAAGCGCGGCATGCCGTCCCGCATCCCGTTCAGCACGAACTCGACCGCCCCGATGCGGGTCTGGATGTTGTTCGAGGGCACCGGCGCCGCAGTGACGCGCATGCCGTGATCGGCGAACACGTCATAGGCCGTCGCCTCGTCAGACTGCACCTTGTCGTTACCCTTCGGGTCACCGAAGAGCTTCAGCCGGCCGGCCGATACCGCGCGCACGAGATCGGCATTCGTTTCGCCATCCAGCAGACCCGGGCAGTTTTCCACCAGCCACCGCCGCACCCGCGGCGCGAACACGCTGGCGCCCTGGTCAATGCCGACGAGCTCACCGATGATCTGCCAGCGGTCATTGATGATCTGCCCGATCACCGCCGCCGGCCGGCGCCCGAAATCCAGCCCGACATAGACCGGCCAGTTCGGATTGTAGCGCAGCGCCTCCTTCGCGACGTGCGTCTCCTCGACGAACATGGGCCAGACCGGCGAGCCATCGATTGGCGCCGTGATCCGGTTCATGATGCGCGAGTCGATCCAGCGCTTGGTCTTGCCCTTGATCGTTTCGAGATAGAGCGCGCGCCCGTTGATCTTCGGGATCCAGCGCAGGTTTTCCGCCGCTGGGTTCAGGTCGTAATCGACGACCGTCTTGCCGTCCGGCCCGAATTTCTCGACCAGCCCGGTCGGCTGCACGAAGTAATCCCAGCCCTCCGGCCACTCGTATTGCCGGCGCTCGTCCTCCGGCATGTCGTCCGGCAGCGGCACCTCGCCCGTCATCATGACGACCCAGTTGTCCTCGGACGGCGCGTTCATATCGCCGAAGATGCCGCTCCAAGTCGCGCCGCCATCCTTGATCGCCGGATAGTAGCCCGCGCGCGATTCCGCCTCGTCGAACAGCTCCTTCGGGATGTATTCGAGCTCGTTGAACCAGATGCCGGTCCACTCCGTCGAGCGCAGCTTCGACACGTCCTCCGGCTTGTCGAGCGCGATGAAGATCACCTCGCAATGCACCTCGCCCTTGCGCATCGTGTGCACCATGGGCTTCGACCAGACGAACCGGCCGAATTCTTTCTCCGGGAACCAGGCGAGCCACGTCTTGACGGTCGACTGCTGCAAATCGGGATAGGTGTTGCGGACGATCGCCCAGCGCGTGCGCCGCGCGCCGTCCGGCCCAGGCGCCTGCTGGCAGGCCCGCCGCCAAATCTCCTGACAGCACATCGACGACGTGCCCGAGCGGATCGGCCCTCGAATGATCCGCACGCGCGCATCCGACAACATGAACCCGCGCAGCACCTTCCCATCGGGCCGATAGATCACGCGGCCGTGCTCGTCGCGCTCGATCTTCGGCGGTAGCGTCAGGAGTTCGTCGTCAGCTGTGGTCATAGGCGATCCAGCGCGTGGAGCCGGAAATGCTCCGCGATCCAGAGCGCGTCCTTGCGGCTCATCTCACTCGATCGAACGATGAGTTCCTCGCTGTCCTTCGCAAACCCGACGATGACGACAGTCTCCCAATCGTATTGAGCGGCGCCCTGAAGCGCCTGTTCTGGCGTCAGGTCCGTCCGCGCCCAGGCCGTGGGGTGGCTGATCACATTGTCCGTCATGCCGCCGTCCCGCCGCTCGGGCTGGGCACAGGGCGCGGCTTCGGCCGCGGGAACGCGATCACGTTGTCCGGCCAGGAGATGCCGTTACCCATCGGTCGGCACCGGACGAACTGCCCCGCCGTCGCGGCTCGACCGCTCATAGCCCGCCGCAAAATTGAGGAGAGCCGCAGCAAATGCCAGCGCATTCCGCTTATCGAGAATGACAGGCACGACATTGGACCCAACCACTCCGCGTCCTGTGTCTACCTCCAGCACCACGCAGGCGCCGCGAGGCTCACCGTCACGAATGGTCACGAATGGTTCACGCATGGTCAACTTCCCTTTCCTGCCGGCTGACCATCCGGCCCCAGCACCGGCGGGGGCTTCTCCTCCGCAGGCGCGCTCGTCTGCTGCTGCACAGGCGCCGCCGCCGATTGCGCGCGCAGGCCCGCCATGTACGCGTCCCACGCCTCGGTCGCGCGCCTCTGCTTCACAAGTTCGGATGAGGTCGGCATCAGAAATTCCAGAATTTGGAGACGTCGAACGGCCGAAAACACCGCCGATCCGCCGGCGCAGCGTGTGGCACCACCGGCCCCAGATCGCGCTCGGGCATGATGTAGCGGCCATCTCGCACGATCACGCCCCGCATCGCACAACGACAAAGGGGCTCGCCGTTCCGCGGGCCGATGCAGTTGCAAGCTTGGACGCCTCCAACATTCGCGCTCGCCGACTGCCTCCGCACATCTGACCAATCGTCGATCATCTCAGCCTCCCGAAATGTTCTGGGCGGGGAAAATCTGGCGGCCACACCCCGGATGTTCCGGCCCAATCGCTCACTCGTCAGCAGCCAAGGCCACGCGCGCCGGCTGGAACACCGC
The DNA here is from genome assembly GCF_048595345.1 of Allobosea sp. GTDB lineage: Bacteria > Pseudomonadota > Alphaproteobacteria > Rhizobiales > Beijerinckiaceae > Allobosea. The sequence goes on along the minus strand of NZ_JBMDWH010000243.1, from coordinate 62,223 downwards.
CCGGTTCACCGCCATGAAACCCTGCTCGATCGACGTCCGGCCGATCGCCAGCCACCGCTTGTCGATGTCAGGCTGCTCCGCCAGCACATCCAGCGCGCGCAGCACCTGCTCATCGAGCCGCTTGTTCAGGTTCACGCGCTCGACATTCACCTCCGACTGCGGGCGATACCCCGCGACCGGCAACCCACCATGCTGTCCCATCGTCATCTCCCAAAATGTCCGAGACCAAAAAAAACCACCCCAGACCCCGGATGTCTCAGGCGGAAATTGCGTGTGGGGGGTAGGACATCACTCATCGCGCGCCCATTTTCCCCCCGCCCGGCCCTGAACGATCGCGCGCAGGATTCGAGGGGGTGGCCTCGATCCGAAACGCGAGCGGGCTGGCACGCTGCAGTGCAGCGGATAGCCGATCGGCGCGTGTTACCCGTCGACATCGGTAACATCCTCTCGCGATATCAACGGCTTAGCCTGATCTGCACTGCGATTTGTGATCGCACGAGGGCCTTCAGCATCGCCTCGAAGGTCGATCACATAGCCCGCGATGACGTTCTGACCGCCGTTGATGGTGATCCCGCCCTGCTTCTCGTCACCGTCGAGCTGCCTGGCCGCTTCGAGCGCTACCTTGGCGAGCGCCGCAGGCGCGTCGGGCTGCACACCTCGATCACGGAGCGTCCGGCGCAAGAGAATGTTGCGCGCTCTTTCGCTCTCGTTGAGCACCTCAATCTCGCTGAAATAGTGCTTCCTGAACTCGGGATAGCGCATGAGGCGTCGAGCTCTGGTTAGGAGCAGCCCGGCAGAACGGGCAGCATCCTCGAACTTCTCGCCTTCGATGAGGAGGTCGACGAAGCGCTTGACGCGAGGGACATCGAGGACGGTCGGTGAGCGTCCTGGAACGGTCAGAGGCTTCGATGAGCGGTATTCCATTCTCTGCCTTCGCTGCCGCTCGGCTCCCTCGCTAATCGCTCGGTACCGAGAAGAGGAACGAGCGCGGGCGAGGCTGTGGGCGCGAGGAAGGTGGCTCAGGTGGTGACGGCGAGCACCGCACAGAGGGTTTTCCTCGCGCGCGCACGCGGACACGCGGTAACATTATCTCTTGTCTATCAATGGGTTGGGCATTGTCTCAGCATGTGCGCTTGTTGGCCGCGAGGTGGTGACGAAGCGCCGATGTGCGGTGCTTGACACGAAATCGATGCGTTAGAGATCGTAACACAATGGCAGGGCGTCAGACCGAGGCTGCGGCGGCGATGAAACGCCATGTGATGAGCCTGCTGAGGCGTGGCCTAGTCTCTCAGGCCGAGGCTGCGCAGATCGGCCGGGTGAGCCTGATGACGGTCTGGCGATGGTGCAAGCAGGCTCGGGTTGATCCTGATGCCGCCCGATCAGCCCGCATCGCCGCGATGATGACCGCTGCCGAGCGGGTCACGGCTGGTCATGGTGTCCGCGACGACATCCAGCCCGAGCACCACCCTCGCACCGGCCCGAGCAAGGCGACGCTGCGCAAGCAGGCGGAGTGGGCTATGCGTCGCGCTGACCAGCCTGAGGCTTCGAGCTTGGCTGAAACTCAGGAATGACCCGCTGCAGCTGCTGATGCGCGCGGAAGGAGCGGAGGCTTTCGGCCGCGAGCTCATCTCGCTCTTGGATCAGGCGCTCCTCACGGGCTCGCTCGGCCGGGCCAGGCTGGCGCGCTATCACCACGCCGGCCATGATCAGCACGAACAGCGCAATCAGCGAAAAGACGACTCGATCGATCACGGCTTCCCCTGCAGCGACATCTTCGAGCGGAGCATCCACGCCTCTTGCTCGCGCTTCCAGTCGCTATCCTGCTGCATCAAGCAGCTGGAGAAGGCCTCGGTTCCTCGCTGAAACCCGAACTGCTCGCAGCGGGTGGCATGGCCTGCATCACGCTCCTGCTGGCTGACGCAAGCGGAGAGGGTGAAAGCGATGGCGATCAGAATGGCGACGCGCATGGCCGCGGAGATTGGCTCAGCCCGCGGCGCCGGTCAACGCGCGGGCGATGATCCTGGCAATTTCGGTGGCCTCCGCCTCGGTCCAGCGCTTCATCTCGAAGCGCCTCAGCTCGGCCTCCTCGACGTAGAGATAGATCGCTCGGCCGCGAGCATCGACGATCTGGATGCTCTCGCAGACTTTGTGGATCTTGAGCGGCAGGCTGTAAGGCGTGCTCATGCGCAAAGAAAAGCCCGACCGAAGAGGCCGGGCAAGTGGGAGGAACATCGCGAGGGGCGACGGTCAGACTGTGGCGGAGGCAGGCTTGGCGGGCACCGCACACCGCGTCCGCTTCGTCGCGGCCTTCTCCTTCCGGTGCTTCTCCCAGCGGGCGAGAGCAGCCTTCCGAGCATTCGCGCGCCGCTGCTTCCCAGTCGTTCGACACTTCCAGATCGCTTGCCCTTTTTTCCCGCGCTCTGACATCACGTTGAGCGGGCTTGCTTTTTTCGATGCGCGGCTGGGCCGTGCATGCGTCGCCAGCTCCAGCCCGAGCGCCCCGAGCATCAGCGGCAGGCTTTCCCGCCCGATCGAGCGCGCATTCTTCGCGGTCGGGTTCGTCAGCATGGCCTCGATCTTGGCCGTGTAACCGTCTGGCAGGCCCGCGCGCGCATCGACGGACAACTGCGACATCCCGAGCGAGATGCGCCGCGCCCGCATGGCGGCGATCAGCGCCTCGTAGGTAGTGAAGGTGGCCGTCTCAGACATCGGCGAGCTCGCGCGTCGGCTGCAGCAGCGCGGTCAGCGTCGAGATGTCGGTCTGCTGCTCGACGAGCGGCTCGAACTGCGTCGAAATCCAGCCGATCGAAGCCGTGATGCCGCCGGCCGTCTGCACCTCGTCGATCTCCCAGAACGACAGATAGACGTGACCGATATCGCCGCCGAGCACTCCGCCACTGCCTGGCTTGACGTGCTTGATCGTCAGCACCTCCCCCATCATCGGGATTCGGTTGGGCAACCCGCAGCGCAGTTCCTCCCACCCGTCATCGACACACACGCACCGGACGCCCGGTGCCGCCCAGCTATTCGCCATGGTCTTGCTCCTGGTATGCGTCCGGCCCGAGCGATACCGCCTCGGCCGTCCCGCCCTGGTCCTGCTGCTCGCGCCGCTCTTTCATCGCCGCAATCTGCTGGCGCAGAGCTAGACTCATCGGCCGGCTATCCATGATGCCGTGGCGTTCGAGCTCCTCGCGCATGCCGCGCATCGAGATCTCGCGGCCCTTCGCGGCGGCACGCTTCACGCGCTCCTCGTCATCGTCATCGTTGCCCTTGCCAATGCTCGCAGCGAGCTCGCGCAGGCCACGCGCAACCCTCTCGCGCTCGTCCTCGGTCGGGTCGTGTCGGATCTCAGCGTTGAGGATGCGATCGATCTGCTCCTGCTCGTCCTTGTGCGGCTGGATCAGCGCCTCGCAGCGGCTGGCGATGTCGGCCGGCGTGGGCGCGAAGGTGGTCGATCCCCCTGCCCTGCCCTCGAGGAAGGCGCGGCACACCTGCGCCACAGCCCATTCCGGGAAGCGAGACAGTGCCGACCGATACATCGCCACGATCTGCACCGGGTCGCTGTTGTCGTGCGACGGCATGACCGACCGCAGCGACGCGATCATGGTTCCGATCGCCGCCGACGAGGCTGGGATCAGCGCGTCCGCCAGAGCCCGGCGCCGGCCCGCCAGAAACGCCCGATGCTCAGTGGTCGGAGCGACTTGGCTCGACATCGATGATCGGGCCAGCGGATTCTCGTTCCAGTCCAGAGCGTTCGAATAGCGAACCAGGATCTCGCGCTCGGCGACTGTCGCCACGGCCGGCGCGGTGTTCGTTCGGTGCGTGGTAGGCAGGTTGTTCATTCAGTGCCTCCTCGGCGAAAGAGCGGGCGAGATCGGAATACGAGGGCCGGGCAGGACGGGGCGGCGCCCGGGTCTGCGACCGCCCCGCCTCACGCCGCAGCCAGCCGGTGAAGGTCAGATCCCAGTCGGCTTTCCGAGCGACGGCGCGATTTCGGTTGGCTCCGGCCCATTCCCGCATCGCCTCGGCCTGCTGCTCGACGAACCGGCGATCATGGCCCATGGCGAAATGCTTGTCGGATGGCCGCCAGTCGTCCGGCAGCGCGCAGCCGCGGTCGCGCCGGGGAGCCGAGGGTGTGGGGGGATTAAGGGGGGTATGGGTAGGGGTCTGGGGAAGGGAAAGGGGGGAAACGGGGGGAGAGGGAGTTGCGTCTTGTTCAGGCGCCTTATTCAGACGGTTTTCAGACGCTTTAAGACGCTCTTTCCTGGCCTCGTAATAGCGAGCGTTCCGGTCCTGTCGCTTCGTCCGCACCGGCTCGACTGCCTGCGCACCGGCTAACATCGCGTCGATGTCCTCGACGACCGCGAGGATGCTGTCGGCATCCATACCGGCGGCCCGAAGCTTCGCGACGATCGTGCGGATGTCGCTCATTCGGGCCTCGCGAGATGCTTGCGCTCGAAATCTGCGATGTAGAGAGGCAGCCCGTCAGGGTTGAAGCCTTTGGCGAGGGCACGAGCGATGGCAAGCGTGTCCCAGTCTAGGGCAGCCTCACGAATAGCGGCGCGGGCCACAGCCGGCAGCGTATCGAACGCCGCCATGACGATGGCACAATCCGGCTTCGGATTGGTCGGATGGTTGCCAGTGCTTCCGCCATTCCCGCTCATCGACCCGCTGCCTCCCGCATGGCGCGCCGGATGCCCTGCCGCATGTAGTTGGCTGCCTGATCCTGATCGCGCGGCGTGCATGGCGCGCTGATGGAGAGGCGGCCTGCTCCCCACGCCCAGGAGATCGTCAAGTGCTTGCGCTTGATGACCTCGACGCCCTCGCAGCCGAGCTCGCGCAGATAGTCCAGCGTCGCAGCGACATGTTTGCCGATGCGGCGCGGATTCTTGATCGGCTCGACGACAATCCGGCTCATCGGTCTTGCCCGAGGTGAGCGGCGATAGCTTCGCAGGCGAGCGTCTCAGGCTTCACACCCTGCGCCTTGGCCGCGAACACCAGCTCGTCATAGACCGCCGGCAGCAGCTTCAGCGCGATCGTCTGCCGCGCATGGACATGGCGAGGCGCTGCGCCGCCAGCCAGTGCGATTGCAGACACGCGATTGGGCGTGATCCCGAACTGCTCCGCGATGTCCTTGAGCGGCACGTGGGCCTTGAACATCTCGACGATCTTCTTGCGGTTCTCGCCGGTCATCGCGCCACCTTCAGGTCAGCGGACGGCTTGACGGTGAAGCGGTCGATCGGCGCGGCGCCTTCGACCTCGATCATGCAGCGCTCGGACGCGACAGGGCACGCCTCATAGACCCGGAGCACGCGACCGCGGCGGCCGTCCGGCAACGCCACGGTCAGATCAAGCAGGGGATGGACGGTCGGGGCCTTCATGCGGCCACCGTGTCGAACTTGGTCGACTGATTGCCCCAGGTCGCCCAGCCGTCCCGCGACTGCCGCGCGAAGATCTCGCAGTGCGGGCCGGGAATGCGGGCTTCGATTTCCTGATGCAGGTTGAGCGGCTTGCGGCTGTGCTCGCGGCGCGGCTCGATCCACACGCCGGAGAACGGCCGCCCCTTGATCGAGGCGGGCTTGCCGGCCTTCAAGATCACGACGTATTCGGCGTTGCCCATGACCTCCAGGCCGGTGCCGCGGGCGATCGAGGAGGCATAGACGAACATGCCGTCCTCGTTGTTCCAGAGCTTGATCCAAGGGATCATCGACGAGTAGCGAAGCCGCCATGCCTTCGCGATCTCAGGCACGCGGTGGATCAGCGGCGCAGTGATCCAGAGAAAGACGCGGCCGCCCTCTGGCAGCAGCAGCTTGCGCACCGGCAGGGCCTTGATCTCGTCGAGCGTCATCCGCTGATAGTGCTGAGGCCGCGATTTAGTGCCGGCCGAGAACTTCCATGGCGGGTCGATCACCACGCTCTGGAAGGCGCCGGCCGGGAGCGGGGCGAACGGCCACTCCATCACACCAGCCCCGTTTCCACACCAAAGCGCGCGATCAGGGCTGCCTCAGCGCGTCCGTGGTCTTTCTTCCGCTCGAACAGGCCTTGCCCCGGCCAAAAGCGGAGCGCCAGCGCGCGGGCCTCTTCCTTGTCGGCGCTCAGCCGGAAATGCTTCTTCCAGCGGCCGGGCGCTGCAAGGTGCATGGGGATGCTAAGCGCTGCGATGACGCCAATCGCTTGCCCATAGGCCATTCCGAATTTGAAGGTGCTCGACACTCCTTGCTTAGGCATCGCCGACACCTGCTCGACTATCGCAGCCGCCGGCTGCATCAGGCGCAGCTTGGCGGCAAGCGTGACGGGATCGAGTGCCCCACCAACCGTTGGCACATCCTCGGCAGCGACCACAGATGGGCTGTCAGGCCAGAAAAATGCGATGGCGCCGGACGAGCCGGGGTCCACGCCGAGGATGCACCGACCTGCCATGTCAGGCTGTCTCCCCGACCGCCTGCAGGTACAGGTCGAGGATCGACTCCTCCTCCTTGCGCTCGTTCAGATCGCGCTTGCGGAGCGCGACGACCTTGCGCAGCACCTTCACGTCGTAGCCGTTGCCCTTGGCCTCGGCGTAGACCTCCTTGATGTCGTCGGCGATCGTCTTCTTTTCTTCCTCGAGCCGCTCGATGCGCTCGACGATGCTCTTGAGCTGATCGCCCGCAACCGGATCGTCCATGTCAGTCCCTCGTGATGATCTGGCGGAGGCGCCGCCACACGCGCAGCCACCTTTCGGCAGCCTTCTCGTTGCGCTCGGCACGCCAGAGCGCGAAGTCAGCGGCCAGCGACCTAACCCAGCCCACGGCGGGCCTCGTCGATCTCGGCTCGGATGGATTCGAGGCGGTCAGCGATCGCGCTGGCCTTGGCCTCCTGGCGAAACGTCGGCCACCAGTTCGGCCGCGCGCTGCCCATGATCGCTTCGAGCATCGCCAGCCCGGCGTCGGAGCGCAGCAGCTCGGCGAGCGCATCCGCCGACATGCCGGTCTGCTGGCCGAGCCAGTATTCGGCCGCCCGATGCGTAGTGCCGGCGCGGGCGGCGAGATGACGGGCCGTCTTGTTGGGCCACAGCCGCCGTGCGACAGCCGAAACCGCCTCGACAACGGGGAGACCGCTGCGCTCGAAGCCGAAAGACGCTACTGCGCCGCCGGGATAACTTCCACTCATCGAATACGCCTTGGATTGGAGTTCAAATGCCCTCGCAGCCGATCACTGCAGAAGATCTAGGAGCCGCCCTCGCCGGCTTTGCGCTCAGCTTCGCGGCCGTCATCATGTCGCCGCACCATCAGACGACCGACGAGGTTCTGGAGGCCCTGGCGAACGAGCTGCACGAGCTGAAGGCCGGCATGACGAAGCACGGCGATACGGGAACGCCTGCGGCAGAAGCACTCGGTGTAGCCGGCGACATGCTCATGGCGAGCGAGACGCGCCGAGGCTGACCGGCGCTCGCGCATAGCCTCGGCGAGGGGAGCGTAGCGGTTCATGCCGCGGCTCCCTCGGACTCTCGCCTCGGCAGGGGATGGGGCCAAAGGTCGGGGCGGAGGCGCCAGCGCGGCACTTGTCCGCCTGTCGCACGCTCGATAGCCACCGAATCCTCAGCGGACGGCTCGTACTGGCCATTGGCCAAAAACGAGATGTGCTGCTGAGAGCGCCCGATCGCGGCGGCCAGCTTCGCTTGGCTGCCCACGATCTTCACCGCGTCCGCGATCGTGTCTTTGCTCATACCATCCAGCTAGTCACAAGCTAGCTAGATAGTCAACAGGAAGATTGTTGGACCTGCCCACAAGAGAAATGGTAATCTTTGCGCTATGGGTATTGACCACATGCGGTTTGCGGCACTTCGCCGTCAAAAATTCAGCAGCCAAGGCGCACTTGCCGAAGAGGCGGGCGTTAGCCAGCAGCTCATAGGTCAGATCGAGCGGGGAGAAGTGGAGTCTTCGAAGAAGCTGGGTCAGATCGCGCGAGCCCTCGGCGTTGATCCTGGCGAACTCGACGAGCAATTCGTCTCGGCGGCCGAGATCATCCCCAAGCGGTCGCTCCTGCCGGAAGTCGGCCGAGCCCGCATGCCAGTGTATGCGGCAGCCGAGGGCGGACCGGGGGAGATCATCATCACGACCGATGCGATCGAGTATTCCGCGTGGCCCGAGCCGCTCCAGCACGTCAAGGAGGGCTACGGCATCCTGCTTACCGGCGAGTCGATGGTGCCGGCCTACCGCCCCGGCGATACCGCGCTCGTCAATCCGAAGCTGCCGCCAATGTCTGGCGAGGAGCACATTTTCTACGCGCAAGACCCGCTTTCGGGAAACGCGCTCGCCACGATCAAGACGCTGAGGCGCGCCCGACAAGACGCTTGGGAGGTCGAGCAGTTCAACCCGTCTCGCACATTCGAGTTGCCGCGGGCTGCCTGGTCGATCTGTCACCGCGTGGTCGGGAAATATAACCGGCGATGAGCACCATGCTTGATTGGGTCGAGATCGATCGGCAGGCCGTCGCTAAAGCCAGCGCATACGCACCGCCGCCGCCGATGGACCCGATACACGCTGGTGTTGTCGGGATGTTCGCCGGGCTGGCTCGGCTCAGCGAAGACCGGATCGCGCTTCCCCTATTCATCTGCGCGGCAGCTGGGTTCGCCCTCCCCTACCTTTTCATGAGGTCCATCAAGCGCGCCCACTATGCCGCCGTCGTGCGCGAGCGGGATAATCTGGCAAAATCACTATCTAGCTAGTTGACAACCTAGATAGTGAATAGTAGCGTCTCCCCATCACAGGAGAGACGCCATGTACGCCGTCACCTACCAATGCGACTGCCTCCCGCTCTGCCCCGAGATCCGCGGCGCTGACATCCAGTTCAGCGGCGACCTCGATCTGAACGGCCATCCGTCAGGCGAGTGGACGATCGCCGATATCTGGGTTCGCACCGAGATCATGCCGCCGGTCGGGTTTCGCCCGCTGGTCAGCAAGGAGCGCCTGACGCGCTCGCACCCACTCTATGTGCTGATCGAGAAGGCGGCGCGCGCCCACGACAAGCGCACCGGGCTCATCACCATCCAGGTCAGCGACGAGCTGCGCGGCGCCGACAAGGCTGCCGCTGCCGATCATCGCCGGATGATGGCGGCGGAGTGATGGCGATGAACCGCACGCTCTTCGTCCCGCCGCGCCAGCCCGAGCCCGTCTGGACCGTCGACCGCATCGGCGACGCCATGGCCGCTCTGACCCTAGTCATCGGCGGCGCCTGCCTCGTGGCGCTCGCAACCCTTTTCTGACCCCTCACCCGAAAGACGCTCTCATGGCAACCAAGCGCTCGAAATCCGCCGAAACGCCCGTCCCGCCCGAGGTCATCCAGTCCATCAAGGGCTTCGAAAGCGACCTGTCCTGCCGCGGCTACAAGTTCGAGGTCGGGAAGACGTTCGAGGTCAGCGGCAAGATCAAAGCCTGCTCGAACGGCTTCCACGCCTGCCCAGTCGACGAGCACCCGCTGTCGGTGTTCGAGTTCTACCCGCCGTCCGGCAACCGCTTCTTCCTCGTCGACCAGGCCGGCGACATGGACAAGCGCGAGACCAAGCTGGCGTCGGCCAAGATCACCATCGGTGTTGAGCTATCGCTGGGCGACCTGACGAAGCGCGCCATCGACTGGGTGTTCTCGCGGGCCAACTGGAAAGACGGCCCGGTCGCGGCTGGCGAGAATGAAGGCGCCACGGCGAGCGGCACTCGGGGCGCGGCCACGGCGAGCGGCGATCAGGGCGCGGCCACGGCGAGCGGCGATCAGGGCGCGGCCACGGCGAGCGGCGATCAGGGCGCGGCCACGGCGAGCGGCTATCAGGGCGCGGCCACGGCGAGCGGCACTCGGGGCGCGGCCACGGCGAGCGGCGATCAGGGCGCGGCCACGGCGAGCGGCTATCTCGGGAAGGTCAGCGGGAAGGACGGCAGCGCCCTGTTCCTTGTCGAGCGCGAAAGCTGGGATGGGCCGGTCCTGGACGTCTGGGCCGGCGTTGTCGGCCGTGACGGCATCAAGGCCGATACCTTTTACACGCTGAAGTCCGGCAAGCCGGTGGAGGCCGCGTCGTGACCGGTGCCCCGATCAGCCCCGAACTCGGCCTGTATCTCATCGCGGCCGTTCCCGTCGTCTGGGCGCTGCTGTCGCTGTTCGCCCGCGCCAACCGGGAGGGCAGGGGGTGAGTATCCTTTCCGACGACGCCGCGCGCTTCCACAACCGGCTGCGCATTCTGCTCAACATTGAGCCGCACGAGTTCGATGCCGCCGGGCTGACGCTCGATCAGTGGCGCGACTTCGACGCCGATCCCTACCGCTTCTTCATCCGCGCAGGCGATGCCACGGCCGCCCGCATCTGGTCGATTGTCGAGAAGCGCGAAGCCAGGAGGGCGGCGTGACCATGCAAGCCGGCCTGCACTTCGACGTGACCGCCTCCGCCTATCACGCGGACCCGGCGCCCGAGCCGTCGATGTCCTCGTCGATCGCAAAGGTGCTGCTCGATCAGAGCCCGCGTCATGCGTGGCTCCAGCATCCCCGGCTGAACGTCGACATCCCGGCGGAGAGCGACCCGACGCGCGCCAAGGAGATCGGCACGGCCGTTCACAAGCTGGCGCTCGGCCGAGGCGGTGAGGTTGTCGTGATCGACGCCGCCGACTTCAAGGGCGGCGCGGCCAAGACGGCGCGCGCCGCAGCCTATGCGGCCGGATCGTGCCCGATCCTGAAGCCCGACTATGAGCAAGCCCAGGCCATCGCCGAGGCGGTGGCCAGCCAACTTGCTCAGATCGGCGATTGCGAGGGCTTCGCCGCAGCCGCGCCCGAGGTGGTCGGCATCTCGCACGACCCGACCGGCGCGTGGCTGCGCTGCATGATCGACAAGCTGGAGGAGCGCGAGAACGGCGCGATCCTGTGGGATCTGAAAACCGGCGACACGAGCGCCGAACCGTCCACGCTCGGCCGGCGGATCGCGAACATGGGCTACGAGGTACAGGCGGCGCTTTACGAGCGCGTTGTCTCGACGATCCGGCCCGACCTCGCCGGGCGGCTCCGCTTCCGCTGGGTGTTCGTCGAGAACGAAGCGCCGCATCTGATCACCGTCGCCGAGCTCGACAATGCCGGGCTGGAGATCGGCCGCAAGAAGGTCGCGGCCGCGCTCGCTCTCTGGAACCGCTGCCGCCGCGAGAACGACTGGCCCGGCTATCCGGCCTCCGTCGTCATCGCCGAATACCCGCCCTTCGCCGAAAGCGCCTGGCTCGCGCGCGAGATCGCCGACGAGTCGATCCGCGACAACGGCCTCGACCCCTTCCTGATGCGCGCGCCGTGGCAGCCCCCGAGCAAACCACGCGAGATGCTGGAGATCATCGCCCCATGACGTTCACCTTCGCCCCCGCCGAGACGTTCACGGAACGCGCCGGCCTCTTCGTCTCGCTCACCGGCGGCACGAACAGCGGCAAGACGTTCTCCGCGCTGCGACTCGCCCGCGGCATCGCCGGACCGAACGGCAAGATAGCTGTGCTCGACACGGAGGGCGGCCGCACGCTGCACCTGAAGGACGAGTTCCGCTTCGACGCGAACGTGATGGACCCGCCATTCCGGCCCGAGCGCTTCGCCGAGGCTGCGAAGTCCGCCGAGGACGCGGGCTATGCCGCGCTCGTCATCGACAGCTTCAGCATGGAGTGGGTCGGGATCGGCGGCGTCCTCGATTGGCAGGCGCAGGAAATCCAGCGCATGGCCGGCGACGATTACCGGAAGCAGGAGCGCATGAAGATGGCCTCCTGGATCAAGCCTAAGGGCGCGCACAAGGCCATGGTCTATTCGCTGCTACAGCGGCGGATCCCGATCATCTTCAGCATTCGCGGGGAGGAGAGCGTCAAGCCCGGCGCCAACCCCGGCGACAAGCCCACGAAGCTCTTCAAGTCGGTCACGAACAGCCAATTCCCTTACGAGGTGACGGTCTCGTTCCGGCTGGAAACCGAGCGCAAGGGTTATATCGATCTGTCGGACCCAAAGTCCTACAAGCTCGAAGGCTCCCACGAGGCTCTATTCCGGCACGGCGACCGCATCAGCGAGGAGCACGGAGCCGCGCTTGCCGCTTGGGCGACCGGGCAGCGCAATGTCGCGCGCCGCGATCCGCCCCAGGCGCCGCCGCGCGATGACGACTTTCCCGGCGATCGTCCATTCGACCGCGTTCAGCAGATCATCGACGACGCACGAGCCGCCGCGACGAACGGCCTCGCTGCCTACCAGCAGCACTTCGGCGCGCTCTCCCGCGAGGACAAGGCGCTGCTCGTTGACCAGGGCGAGCACGCGAAGAACAAGGCAGCCGCCGAGGTCGCCGACCAGCCCAGCGAAGGAGCGCAGTCATGAGCGCCCCCACCACCCCGCCGTTCTCGGATGGTTCTGGGAGCGCGAGGGGGCTGGTTGAGCCGCCATTCAGCCAACAGCGGTTCGACACCTTCGATCAGTGGGTTTCGCGCGCGTCGTCTTGGCTGACCCGGCACCCAGAGCACAACAACACCGAGCTCGGCGAAGAGAAGGGATGGCGTGGTCACCACTTCACAGCGATGTGCTTCGACACTCTGGGCAGGCGCTGTCGGAACGGCGGGGACATGATGCGCGCTCGCGATGAGGGCGCGTTCCCGGTCTGGTGGATTTGGCCGGACCAAATTGTCGAAATCGTGTCTCGCGCCTCCCTCGCCAAGCCCGCCTCGGAGCCTGTGGGCGACCAAGCCTTGCATGATGCCTTGGTCGCGCATTCTGAAAGCGAGACCGCCTCTGCCGCGCTGCTTGCCTCGGAGCCTGCGGGCGGCGGGGTGCTGTTCCCTCGGCTGACGGATGCGATGATCCGCGCCGCCTGCATGGCTCACTACGGGAGCGACGAGGTCGACGGTATCGCCATGACCGTGCGGAGCCACGACTACAACTTCCGGCAGGCTTTCAAGCGCATGTGGAAGGGCGCTCGCAAGGCCGCCCTGTCCTCTCCCGCGTCGTCACCCCCTGCCGAGGCGATGCATGGGCCGTTTGGTTATCTCGTCATCATCGAGGGTCTTGGTGAAGACGAATGGTATCTCCGCGACGATCCCGAGCCCGCATCCGGCTATATCTCGCTGCCGATGTTCACGAAGATCGACCCCTTCAAGCATTTGCCGGAAGGATCAGAAGAGCCTCGCCCTGCCGAGGCAGAAGCCTTGCCGGCTGGGGTGGAGGCGGTGGCTTCGGAGGACAAACGATGAGCGGGTCTGCGATCTTCGTGTTCGGCAGCAACTTGGCCGGTCGTCACGGCAAAGGTGCAGCGCTCTATGCGCGCCGGCATCATGGCGCGGTATATGGACAGGGCGTGGGCCTTCAAGGCCGCAGCTATGCCATTCCGACGAAGGACTACGACCTAGCCGTCCTGCCGCTCGATGTGATCGCTCGACATGTCGGGGCGTTCCTCGCTGTGGCCCGGATGATGTCGTCCGAGCAATTCCAACTCACGCCCATCGGCTGCGGCCTCGCCGGGTACAAGCCCGAGCAGATAGCACCACTGTTTCGCGACGCCCCGGCCAATGTGGCGCTGCCCCCCGAGTTCGCTGCAGCCCGCTCCGCCTCTGCACCAGCGCCGGAGGAGCGGACGTGAGCGGGTCTTACGCCAATTTCGACGAATGCGAGGCGGCCGACCTTGACCCGAAGGCCGTCGATCGCTTGGCCAAACGCCTTGGCCGTGCTGCTCGTGACGCTAAACGCCTGGGCCTCACGATATTCGGCGGATCGGGCCACGGGTCCCTCCGCATTCATGACCAAGGCGACCGCAATGGGGCGCTTATCGTGGGCGTGATCGAAGGCACAAATTGGGATGGCGGCGATGGCGGGAACTACCCGCATGCCGATGGCCTTTGGCGAGGAGAGCGCTGATGCCCATGACCCACGACGCACCAGCGCAGGCGAGCGGGGTGGAGGACAGGGCGAGCATCTTTTTCGAGGTGGCGACGCTCAATCAGCCGGTCGATGGGCAGTTCTACGCCGTCGTCAGGATCAACACCGATAACCGCATTGACGACGGCTGCGAAGGAGTTGTCGCCTCGCTGCATCAGACTTACCCCGAGGCCGCAGCAGCAGTTGAGCGATCCCGGGCCTGCCTCGCGACCCCTGCTGATGGAGGGCGGGATGGGTGATCGGCACTGGTCTTTCCCGTTCAAGACGCCGCGGTTTCGGCTGATCTTCACCTCGCCGTTCGTCTGGCGGAGGCGCTGGGAACGCGACTTGCCGCTTTCGTGGCGCATCCAGAGAGCCCGCGCCGCTCTCGCCTCCCACAGACAGGAGAAGAACCCCCATGGGTGAGCAGACAGATGCCGCGGTGCCGGGCTTGGAGGAGATCGCGCGGTTGATCTACCACGCCAAGCCTCGTCTCACGCCTTGGGAAGAATTGCCGCACGATTTCAAAAACCAGTATCGCAAGCCGGCCCGGAAGATTGCCGACCTCTTCGCCCCGATCCTGGCGGAGAAGGAGCGGGAGATTGAGCGCGCATGTGCAGACCATGCCAACGCGACGATCGGATGGGAGTGCGAACGAGGCCTCAGAGAAGCCGCAGAAGCCGCGCTCGCGGGGGAGAGGGAGCCACACGTCGAGATCAGGCGGAACGACGATGGCTTGATCGACGAGATGATAGCGAAAGGTGTCACGGTCCATCTTGAGCAGATGGAAGCGGGCGCCTGGTTTCTCGGGCTCGATGCTGGCGAGAAAACGTGGCAGTTCTGGCTTCGTGCGAAGAACGCCAAGACGCGCGTCGATATCTACCACGAGCAGTCAGCAGCCATCCGGGCGAAGGGGGAGTGAGATGGCGAGGCCGTCCCGCCCTGAGCCGAGCTGCCTGTATCCAGACGAGAAAGAGATCGCGCGCGTCGTGCTCGGACCGCGGGCGCCGGCTTGGCCTGGCGTGGCCTCGGTATGGGAAAAGGCCGGTTTACCCCGCGTCGATCCTCTGACCGGCGGTCGGTACTGGCCAGCCGTTCAAGCATTCCTCGACCGCCGATACAGTCTCGATGTCCCTGGCAGCGCTGTTGCTGCCGCTGATGGAGCGGAGAACCCGAACTATGACCAGCACTGGAAAAAGCGATGGCGCAAGGCCGCCAACGCCCGGCCTAAAGCGGATGAAACGACGTAACGGCCGCGAGGATCTTTATTGGGTCGCGGACGAGGACCTCGCCAAGGCTGGCTACACGCCGAAGACCGTCCGCATCTTTCACCAATGGCCTGACGACATCGAGAAGATTTCGCTGATCTGCATCAAGCAGACCGCAGAGATGATCGCATGGACACAGGGCGCTACTTCCGCAAAGACGCCCTTCGCCATGGGCAGCCTCGGCTTTCTTGCGCATCAGTTCGAGACCGATGAGGACAGCCCTTTCCACGAGCTGCGGGAATCGACCCAAGCTTTTTATCGGCACTCGCTGAAGAACGTCACCGGCTATGCAGGCGAGCGGCAGCTTGCCGCCGTGACCGGCCGCGATATCCGCAAATGGCACAAGACATGGATCGAGAAACATGGCCTTCGGGGGGCCTATGCGTGCATCCAGTCGATCCGCCGCATCATCCACTACGGCTGCGAAACCGGCGACGCCGCCTGCATCAAGATCGCGGCTATGGTCGAGCGCATGGAGTTCAAGGCACCAGGGCGTCGCACGAACCGCCCGACGTTCGAAATGATCCAGGCTTTCGGACCAAAGGCGCTGGAGGAAAAACGGCCATCTCAGGAGCTCGCGCTGCTGCTGCAGTTCGAGCTTTCGCTTCGGCAGAAGGACGTGATAGGCGAGTGGGTGAAGGCTGGCGACGGCTCGCGTCAAGGCATCATGGACGGTCAGTGGCGCTGGCAGTGGGGCTTGCTCTGGTCGCATATCGATGACGACTGGCTGCTGAAGAAGCCGACCAGCAAATCAAACGGCAGCCGCATCGCCGAGCACGATCTGAAGAGCTACCCTGCCCTGCTCGCCCTGCTCCAGGCTGTGCCGCGCGAGAAGCGCGTTGGCCCGGTCATCATCGATGAGAAGGCTGGGAAGCCCTATCGCGCAGCCCACTTCTCTCGCACGTTCCGCAAGATTGCTCGCAAGGCCGGATGGCCCGATGACGTGTGGAATATGGACAGCCGAGCTGGCGCGGTATCGGAAGCGTTTGAAGCTGGCGCCGCCGCTGCCGACGTGATGACGACAGCCACCCATACCCAGATGTCGACGACGATGATCTACAACCGCGGGAAGGTCGTTCAGTCGGCCCGCGTCGCCGAGCTGCGGCAGGCCAAGCGCTTGGAGAAACAAGCCGGAAACAAAACCGGGTAACACGACCCGGTAACAAGTGGCGCTCAAAATGAGCTAAGTGTTGGCGCGCCCGAAAGGATTCGAACCTCTGACCCTCAGATTCGTAGTCTGAGGTCTGCGTGAAACGTAGTATATCGGGATGCATCGGGTTGCAAGTAGGCGGCTGAAATTGTAGGGTGACCCTCAGTTTTTGTTACTGAGAGCGATTGATTTCAATCGCGGCGAGTTACCCCATGGCTTACCCAGCATGAAGCTCCACCTCACGAAAACGACCGTCGCCGGACTCGCGCTGCCCGAGGGAAAATCGGAGGTCACCTTCTTCGACACAAAGCTGCCCGGCTTTGGTCTTCGGATCCGAGCCGGCGGCAAGCGCAGCTGGATAGCGCTGTATCGCCGCGACGGCCGGCTTGTGAAGCTCACGTTGGCGAATGCCGATGCATTGGCGCCCGAGCCCGCGCGCGAGTTTGCGCGCCGCGAGATAGCAAAGGGGATCGCCAGCGATATAGATCCGCGGCAGGAAAAGAAGAAGCGCCGCCGTCTGGCGAGCGAAACCCTGGGCGGCTTGGTCGATGCCTATTTGACGGCGCTGCAGGAAAAGGTAGAGCGCGGAGAACGGCGCCAGAGGTATTTCACTGAGATCGACCGCCATCTCCGCATCCACTGCAAGCCGCTGCATTCCACGTCGTACCACCTGCTCGAACCATCGGAGATTTCGGCCCGGCTCAAGCGCATCCGTGACGAGGTTGGCGCCGTCACCGCCAACCGTGTCCGCTCCAGCCTCAGCTCCATGTTCGCCTGGGCGATGAAGAATGACGGCTTGGCCAAGCATAATCCGGTGCTCCACACGGCACCGCCACTTGAGGAAGAGGCATCTCGCGAACGTGTCCTGACAGACAGGGAAATCGCAGAAATCTGGCAGCACTCCGGGCCGGGAGATTACGGCGCGATCGTGCGGCTGCTCCTCCTTTTCGGTGCCCGCCGCGATGAGGTAGGCGGCATGTGCTGGTCGGAAATCGATAGCGAGGCAGGCGTGTGGACGATCCCGGCGGCACGCGCGAAGAATAAGGTGGCCTGCGCCCTGCCAGCCTCGCGGCTGGCTTTGGGCGAAATCGAGGCTGTCACGCGCAGGGATGGTCGGGATCTCCTGTTCGGCGCGCGCGAGCGGGCCTTCTCGGGCTGGTCGAAAGCCAAGGCTGAGCTCGATCAGCGTATTATCGACGCCCGTCAGAAGGCAGCGGAGCAGGCTGGTGGCGTCACGCGCCCTCTAAATCCTTGGCGACTTCATGATCTGCGGCGCACGATGTCGACCGTCATGAACGAGCACCTCGACGTCCTTCCGCACATCGCCGATGTCTGCCTGAACCATGTTACGGGCCGGAAAAAGGGCTCTTCGGCCGTCTACAACCGGGCGGATTACATGCGGCAGAAGCGGGAAGCCCTGGCAGCTTGGGGCGAGTACGTCGCGAAGCTGGTCG
The DNA here is from genome assembly GCF_048595345.1 of Allobosea sp. Taxonomy (GTDB): domain Bacteria; phylum Pseudomonadota; class Alphaproteobacteria; order Rhizobiales; family Beijerinckiaceae; genus Allobosea. Next base: position 44,489 of record NZ_JBMDWH010000243.1, on the reverse strand, counting down.
AGCCTCGCAATGAGGACTGACGACGAGGCGCTCGAATATCTGAAGAGGCGTGGTCTTGAGCCCGGAGTGGTAGCTATCATTCGGGCTCTACTGAAGGCGCAGCCTGTTCAATTTCCAGGATCCGTGGGCGCTGTAGTTTCGGCAGCCGGGCGTGATCGACGGGAGCGAGACAGCCGCCAAAACCAGTGCGTTTTAGCTGCTATCAAATTGATTTATCCAGCGGGCGTCCCCCCAGACATTCTGGCGGCAAAACTGGCTCGCGAGGTAACGGACAAGATTCAACGTAGCGCCGGACAGCCTTGGCACATTTCGGTTCACGAGGACACAGTAAATTCGCGGGTAGAGCAGTACCTGGCGAAGCTTCGCGCTTAGTTCGCTATCTTCCCTAACTCCCCCCTCCCCCAATTCCGCGCAGACGGGCAGTCTCAACGTCATAGCAGGAGCACCTAAGCACCTGCCGTGCGGAGATTGCAATGAACTATCAGTCCTCCCCCGAAAGAGAGAAGCTATCGGTTCGGCTGAGCGTAGAGCATCATCGAAGAATTCTAACCACGGAAGAGGCTGCTAAATTCTGCGGCTATTCAACCTCCCGGTGGCGTTATCTTTATGGGGCCGGCCTCGCACCTTCGCCGCTGAAGCTTTCGGCTCGAAAAAACGGTTGGAAGATCGAGGCACTTGAAGCCTGGCTCGACTCCAAGGCGAGCGCCTGACGATGGCCGGCTATCGCACCGATCCCGATACGGGCGAGCGGCTCTATCTCGACGACGAACCGCAGGCAGATCAGTCCGACCAGCCTCTCCCGCGCCCCGAAGCGCCGCGCCACGGCTGGGTCGGCAACTTCCTTGGCGGGCGTTCCGATGATCTGCCGTTTCGCGTGACCGTGCGGCCCCCCGCCGGGCGCCGTCGTGTGTATCGCCGCAAGTCGCTGCGTCGGTGACGCCATGGACGAGCGCGAGCCCCATCACCTCCTCGTCGAGCGTCTCATCAACGAGGCCCGCCTTGCCGGCGCGCTTTACGAGCTCAAGCGCCAGCTCGCGGCCATCGATGGCCGCCCGGCGCCCGATCCCGAAACCACCATTCAACCGCGGCCGCCGCGCCGCAAGCCCAAAGGAAAATGATGATGAAGGCGCTGACGGAAACCGAGCGAGCTGATCTGCTCGCCAAGATCGACGGGCTGAACCAGCGCGTCGTCGACCTGGAGCGCGAGGAGCGCGGCCACCGGGCAAGCATCCATTCGCTCGACGAGGACGTTGCGAACGGGAAGGCCGGCGCCAAGGCCGAGGCGATCAAGCTCGACGAGAAAGCGCGAGCCGCACGGCTGGAAATCGAGGCCTGCGAGCGGGCGTCGGAGGCGGCGCAGCGTCGATACAAAGAAGACGAGCCCTTCCGAGATGCCGAGCGTGCGGCCGAGCGCAAGAAGCTGTGCCTCGCCGCGATCGAGGTCTCCCTGGGCAAAGCGAGGGCGGTCGACGAAGCGGCGCGATCCTTCGTGAAGGCGGTTCTCGATCACCAGGAATCGCTCAACAAGCCCATCGAATATGGCGTCGATCCGGCGGCGACCATGCGCCTCGCGCCTCAGTGGTGGTTCGACCATGCCCTGGTCGCCGCGGGCGCCAGCCGGTTCCGGCCGGACCTCCAGCGCAGCCCCAACGGGCCGAACACGGTCGAAGAATACACGCGGGAAAACCTGCGCTTCTGATCACCCGCCCCGGCCCTGGGCCGGGGCTTCTCCCTTCGAGACCCCCGATGCTGCTCCACAAGATCGAACGCCAGTTGGACGAGTGCGAGAGGCGAGCCGAGCTGCTCTGCGAGCGCCTCTCGTATGTTGCCGAGCTGGAGTACCGCATCGAGAAGACGGACGAGCACCGCGCGCTGAAGCTGGCCTATCTGCGCGACGAGCACCGCCGGCTCATCGACGAAATCCGCATGATGCTCGAAGCCGCGAGCCGCCTCGATGTCGATCGCGAGATGGCGCTGAATGGCGAGATCGACTGATGGACGCTCGCGCTCCAGACCTCTCGAAACTTCCAGCGCGCCACCTTCCCCCGATGCGTGCAGCCGACGACATCGAGCTCGTGCAGTTCCACAGTGATGCGACGTTCCGCCGAGCGCGCCATGTCTGGCTCACGGATGTGATGCGTCACGGCGATGCGCAGGTGCTCGCCGTTTGCTTCGCGCTGTCGAACTATCTCGGCTTCAGAAGCGGCGGCACCGCCTGGGTCGATCAGCACCGTCTCGCCGCTGACCTTGGCTGCGACGTGCGCACGGTCGGCCGCCGGATCCGCGAGGCCGTTGAAGCCGGATGGCTGACGACCCAGCGCCGGGCCAATTCGACCAGTATCTATCGCATGTCCCGCAGCCGCTCCGTGATGGCGTCCGTCGAGCTCGCGCACGAGAACCGTACCAAGGAATTTCAGATCGAGAGCGAGCGTCGACGCCTCGCCCGCGCGACCAATGGTTCGGACAGTTCTGCCGGAACCGTTCGGACAGATTTGCCGGATACGTTCGGACAAGAGTGTCTGAATGGTTCGGACACATCTGTCGGTCTATCCTCGGGAATATCCTCGGAGCCTGATCCAAGCATCCGATCCACGGAGAGGCTTGGCGAGGGGGAGCAGGATATAGGGGCAGGCGACGAACAAAAAAAAATGGACGAGGAAGTCGTTGCGATGCTCGGGCGCGGCGACATCGCGGAGGGCCGGCGGATCGCCAACGGCTTGCCCGAGGCCAAGCTGGCGTTCCTCGTCAGGACGGCGGAGCACGATGGCATGACGGCCGCTGGTCCGTACATCATGGAAGCCCGAAAGTCCGTTTGGCTACAGCGCTGAAATCGTTGAGCAACTCGGCCTGCGTGTCTGCGCGCGCCTGCGCACGCGCGAGGGCTCGGTCCTGAAGGCCTATACCGCTGCCAAATCAGGCCTTTCCCCCTCTCACGCGCCCGCGAGAGAAGCGGGCCTCCAGACGCATCCAATTGAGCATCAACGGTTTCCCCTTCGCGCGCGAGAGACAGGCTCGAAATGGGCGAATAGGTGGTGCTTCAGACGCGCGAGAGAGCGTGGAATATTCACGCGGCGGCTCGATCGGCACAGACCCTCTGATGCGAGATCAGCAGTTCATCGCCAGAAACCCCAATGAAATCGGGCACTCTCGCGGTCGGCATCCGGCCTGGGGCGGCTATGGGTAACAGCAGGCCGGCTTCGAGCACCCCCACCCCTTCGAGCCAGGGCGCCGGCCGCGGGCGGGCGGGGGGCAAAATCGCGCGCGCTTCCTGCTCGTCGTAACCCGCACGCGCCATCGACCCGCCAGAATGTCGGGGCCTCATTTTTTTGGGGCTGCGGACATTCGGAGGACGAGATGGCGCCACGACCGATGAGCGAGCGTGTGATCCATACCAAGCTCGAGCCGAGTTGCCTGTTCCCGGATGATGAAGAGCTCGGGCGGTTGATCATGGGGCCGAAGCGGGCGCACGAGTTCCCGGCGATTGCAAAGGCTGAGGAGAAGCGCGGCTTCCCACCCGTCAGCGCGATCTACGGCGGCCGGTATTGGCCTGCTGTCGTTGAGTTCTACCGCCATCGCTGGATGCAGCAGCAGGAAGAGGGGGACGCGGCAATGGTCGCGGCCGATGAGCGCAGCAAGGAGAATTGGGGCCTCATCGAATGGAAGGCTGAACAGGCAGCCCGGAAAGCGAAACGCGCCGCCGCAGCAGCCGCGAAGGGCAAGCCGATAAGCTGATCGACCTGTGCGTTGCGGGTCGGCGTCGGTGGTGGATGGTGGTCTCAACAAGGAGATCGCATCATGCCGTCACGCGCTTACACTTTCGACCTGCTTTATGTCCTGAAAGATGACGGAGCCGTCACCGCTTCCGCCGCGGCCCAGGTCGGCGGTTCGAACAAGATCCTCGATCTCGGCGGCGGTCTGATGGAGGCCACGATCGTCCTCAACATCGCCGCGATCGACGTGTCATCTGGAGACGAGCGCTACCTGATCCTGGCTCAGGGCTCGAACTCGCCGACCTTCGCCAACACGGTCGAGACGCTCGCAGCGGTGGACCTTGGCGCTGCCGGCGGTCGCGCGGGCGGCGGCGGTCTGCAGTCCTCGCCAACCGGGCAGCGCTTCCTCGGCATCGCGACCGAGGTGGGCGATACGGTCTACCGCTATCTGCGGCTCTATCACGTGATCTCCGGCACCACGCCCTCGATCAACTATACGGCGTTCCTCGCCAATCCGCCGGGTCGCTGAGGGCGCGGCGATGAACACCGTGATCGCGCGCATCTACGTCAAGCCGCATGAAGCGGCCTCGCTGTTGGGAACGACACCGGAGACGCTGAAGAACTGGCGCCATCGGAAGCGGGGGCCTGCCTATCATCGGCAGGGCCGCAGCATCCGCTACAGCCTGTTCGATCTGAAGGCCTTCGCGGAAGGCGGCCGCGTCGACCCGAAGGCCGCAGGCTGATGGGCGCCGCCGCACCGTTCGCCGGGCCTGCCCTCGCCGTCGCCGGTGCTGGCATGCAGATCGCCGGCGGCATCAGCGAGGGGATTGCGAAAAAAACGGCTGCGCAGGTCGAGACCGTTCGGCTGAAGATGGCGGCCGAGGCCGGCAAGGTAAAAGCCCTGCAGACCGATGCCGCGTTCCGCGAGGAATGGAACGAGGTCGACCAGACCATCGGCTCGATCCGCGCCGGCCAGAACGTCGAGTTCGATTCCCCCACTGCAATGGCGCTGTACGGCGCCGCGCGGGACCGGAGCGATCGGGCGCGGGTCCAAGCCGTCTCCAATGAGCGGCTGAAGGCGCTCGGTCTCGAAGGCGATGCCGCTGCGGCATGGAAGCGAGGCGAGGCCGCTCGGACGAGCGCAACGCTGAGCGCCTCGATGGGCGCTCTCAGCACTCTCAGCAAGAGCTTTTCCTGATGGTCGATGTACTCGAAGCATCCGGCGCGCGTCGCCCCAAGCCTGGGCTTGCCGCCACTCCGACAAGCACGCAGTCGGAAGGGCAACTCGCTCAACCTGGTCTCGACATGGCTGCAGCCCTGAAAAAGGGCGGCGAGGTCATGGGCGTGATCGGCGAGAAGCTCGACAAGGCCGCGACCGAAGACGCCTATGCTGCCGGACTGGAGAAGGTCGGCCGCGACGCCGAGGGCAACCCCACGGTCGAACGGCCCGCATTCGCGATCACGCATTCCGACCGCGCCTTTGAAGCCGGCGCGCGGGCGGGGCTGCTATCCAAGTATCGCGAGGACGCCCAGCGGGGCATGCTCGACATCGCCAATCAGCATCAGGCCGACCCAGCCGCCTTCGACGCTGCCTCCAAGGATTACGTCAGGAATTTCGCGTCGTCGGCTGATCCAAGCGTGAAGCCGCTGGCGCGCGCCGAGGCTGAGAAGTTCCGCCAGCAGCACTATCTCACGATCCAGAACGGTGCCGTGAAGAGGCAGACCGGGATGGCGAAGGATGCGATCCTCGTTCAGATCGAGAGCACTTCGAACGACATCTATGCACTCGCACGCCAGGGCGGCACCGAGACGCCAGAATTCAAGGACGCGGCCACGCGCTTGGAGGGGCTCTACGACAGCCTCCGCAACAATCCGCTTTTCGAGGTCGGCAAGGAGCGGGCCGCGAGCGAGATGCGGACAACGATCGACCGGGCGCGCGGCTTCGAGGCGGCCGGTAAGGCCGCGAGCATCTATGACAGCCAGGGCGAGAAAGCCGCGCAAAAATGGCTGATCGACAACATCCGCGACAACCCGGAGCTCAAGATCAGCGACAGCCAGCGCTCGGGCTTGGTCGAAATCGGCAGCAACGCGATCGCCATGCGCAAGGGCGAGAACAAGGCGAAGGTCGATGCCAACCGCGCATCCGCGACCGTGCTGGCCAAGGCCATGGAGGATGGCAAGCCGCTGCCTCAAGGCGCGGTCGACCAAGCGATCGAGACAGCCACCAAGCTCGGCGATGTCGAGACGGCAGCCAAGCTCCTGACCTCGAAGCAGGTCTATGGGCGAAACGAGGCGACCCGCGGCCTGTCCGATGAGGAGCGCGTGCGACAGGCGACCAGCGCCGCGGTCGCGCCGGCCGATGTCAGCGGGGTCATCACCGCTGCAGCCGATCGATACGGCATCAGCCGCAACTATGCGCTGCGCGTCGCCCACATCGAAAGTCGCTTCGATCCGAACGCGATCAACGGCGGCTCGAAAGCGACCGGGCTGTTCCAGTTCATCCCGTCGACATGGAAGAGCTACGGCGCCGGGCAGAGCGCGCTCGATCCCTCTGCCAACGCCGACGCCGCCATGCGTCTGACTGTCGCCAATCGCGATCAGCTGCGGCGGTCGCTCGGCCGCGAGCCCACCGAAGGCGAACTCTATCTCGCTCACCAGCAGGGCGCTGGCGGCGCGGCGAAGTTGCTGGCGGCGCCGAATGTACGGGCGGTCGATGTTGTCGGCGAGCGTGCTGTGCTCGGTAACGGTGGCACGCTCGACATGACGGCGGGGCAGTTCGCACAGAAGTGGATCAGGAAGGTCGATGGCGCGGGCGGCGTTTCGATGCCCGCGGCGCCTTACACGCAGCAGCAGATGGCTGCGAACCCTTATCTCGCCCCGACCTGGCTGAAGTCGCAGCTCGCGGGCAACCGCGAGCTCATCGACTCGGCGAAGGCGGTCATCTCCGCCGCCAGCAGCGCCATCGACAAGGGCAACCTGCCCGACGCTCAGACGTTGGCCGGGGCGATCCAGATCGCCGACCAGAACCCCCATAAGCTCGGGCGAGAGCGCGACGAGATTTTGGCGAAGGTCCGAGGCGTGGATGAGGGCGAGCAGGCCAACAGCGCAGGCGGCGCGGCCGGTGCCCTGCTTGTCCAGGACGTGATGCGCCGCGCGCAGGGGCAGCCGATCTTCGTCCAGATGCAGGCGGAGGCCACGAAGGCGACCGTCGAGCGCGGCGTGAAGAACCTGAAGGAGCAGCCCTGGAACGAGGCCGTCCGGCGGGGCTGGGCGCAGGCTGAGCCGCCGCCGCTCGATCTATCGAACCAGGGGAACCTCAACGCGGGGATCGCGATGCGCGGGCAGATTGCCGGCTCCATCGCGGCTCGATCTGGCCTTCCCGGCTTTTCCGCCCTCTCGCCGGCCGACGTGGCGCAGGTCTCGACCGTCTGGAATTACGGGACAGCGGACCAAAAGAGTTCCGTTCTCTCTGCGCTCGCCCAGCTTCCGGACCAGATGCTGGAGCCAACGCTGCGCAGCCTGGGAGAGGACAAGCAGTCGGGCGAGCTCGCGTTCGTCGCTGGGTTGCACCGCGAGTCGCCGGTCGCCGCGATGGCGGTGATCCGCGGTCAGCAGGCGCTCCTCGCGAACCCGAAGTTTGCCCCCAAGCCGGAAGAGTGGCGCACGGACGCCATGGAGAAGTCGCTGCCGCTTTCGATCGCGGCGCCGGAGCGCAGCGGCATCCGCCAGTATATCGGGGCGGCCGCCAAATCGGTCTATGCCGGCCTGTCCGCGCGCGATGGCGACGAGTCGGGCGTGCTCAATCAGTCGCGGCTCGATGAAGCCACGGCCATCGTGACGGGCGGGCTCGTCGAGCACAACGGCGGCAAGCTGATCCCGCCCACTCGCGGCATGACACAGGACCAGTTCGACAAGGTGCTGTGGTCGCTAACGGATGCCGACTTCGCCGGGGCTTCCTCGAAGTCAGGCATCCGTGTCACGGCGCAGGATGTTCGCCGGAACTTCGTTCTCCGCGGCATCGCCGATGGTCGATATGCGCTGCAGGCCCGCAACTCGCCGGCCGAGTGGCTCTATCAGCCCGCTGTCCTCGGGCGCGACATCGACAACACCGCCGGCGGCTATCAGGGCGAGCAGCGGTTCATCCTCGATCTGAAGGGCCGGCAGCCGGGGGCTGATGCAAGGCCTGCGGAGATCCGCTCGGTCTTCGGCTTGGGCTTCGTTCCGAACATGAGGCGCTGACGATGTATTGGGGCACCGAGCCGGAAGCCGGCGCAGCCGTCAGCCCGACCGATCGCGTCTGGGAGAAGCCGGTCGAGTTCGCCGAGGCTTGGGATTCGTCGGCCGCCATGGGCCGCGCGGTCAAGCAGGTCGTCTCGCGCGCCCGCGCTCGGAACGACGAGTGGGAGCGGATGCTGGGCGACATCCGCGACAAGACGGGCGAAGCCATCGCCAACCCCATGCAGGTCAGCGCGGGCGATCTCGGCACGATGCAGACCAGCCGCATCATGCAGCGGCTGTCGAAGCTTCGACAGGATCGGCCCGAGCTTGGCCTGCCGGAGGATTTCGACGCCGAGATTGACCGGCGCGCAGACCTCACGCTTGCATCGGCGGTTCGCGATGCTCGCGCCGTCGAAGCGCGCCCTCATAGCTGGGGTGGCCTGGCCGGCGGGATCCTCGGCGACATCCAGACCATGCTTTCCGATCCGGTGCAGTTGCCGTTCATGGTGATGGGAGCTGGCGCGGCGCGGTCCATTCTCGGAACGGCGCTTATCGAGGGTGGCATCGGATTCGGGCAATCTGTTGCCGTCAGCGCCGCGACCGCGCGCGATCGCCGCCGGGTGGATCCGCAGTTTGGCCTCGCCGAGGCAGCGGGCGAAGCGGCCGCGGCTGCAGTCGGCGGAGCGGCGATCGGTGGTGGCTTCCGGGCGCTGTCACGCGGACTGGGGCTTTTGCGCGGCTCCGATATTCCCCGCACGCTGCGAGACGCCGCCAACGTCGCAGAGAGCGAGGCGCAGATCGCGTCGACCTTCCGCGCAACGACCGCCGAGGGCGAGGTGGCGCAGCGAGCTGGCCTCTCCAATGCGATCGACGCGGCGGTGGCCGGGCAGCCCATCCAGCCGTCTTTCGTCCCGGTCGGGCGGACCGGTCGCGTATTCGACGCTGAGGGCCGCGCTGTCGATGTCCAGTATCAGATCGCCGATGCGGCCAGCCTCGTCACGTCGCACGGTCACGACCTCACCCCGAACCCGCTCTATCCGCCGCAGTTGCAGCCGCGCGACCGTTCGCGCGCCGGCAGCGCCGAACAGATCAACGAGATTGCCTCACGGCTGGAGCCGGCCAGGCTCGGCCCTTCCTCCGATGCCGCCACAGGTGCGCCGATCGTCGGGCCTGATGGAATCGTGGAATCGGGCAATGGCCGCGTGCTGGCGCTGCAGCGGGTGCTTGAAGCAGATGGGCAGAAGGCGACGCAGTATCGTGCGTGGCTCGAAGCGCAAGGATACGACATCGGCGACATCGCGAACCCGGTGCTCATCGCCCGGCGCCTGACCGATCTCGATGAGCCGGAGCGCGTGGCCTTCACCGACGCAGCGAACCGCGCCACCGCTATGCGCCTTTCGCCGGCAGAGCAGGCCCGCGCCGACGCACGCCTCCTCGATGGCGAGATTCTCTCCAAGGCCCAGCCTGGAGACATCGCGTCGGCAGCGAACCGTCCCTTCGTCCGCGACGCGCTGGCTCGCCTGCCGCAGGCCGAGCGCGCTGGCCTCTACGACCAGGGCGGCGCACTCAGCGTGGAGGGCCGCCGCCGGCTGGAGGCTGCTTTGACAGCGCGCGCCTATGGCGATGCCGATTTGCTGGCGAAGGCGCTGGAGGCGACGGACAACAACATTCGCGCCATCGGCGGCGCCATGATGGACGCGGCAGCCTCATGGGTTCGCATGCGCGACGCAGCCCTCTCCGGCGCCATCCCCGCTCACATGGACATCACGGCCGACCTGCTCGACGCCGCCAGGCTCGTCGCACGCGCTCGCGATAGCGGCGTGAAGGTCGCGGACCTGGCGGCGCAGGCGGGCATGTTCGGCGACGAGATCTCCGCCACCGGTCGTGTGATGCTCGAAGCCTTCTTCCACGATGCGGACATGCGGCGCCCAGTGGCGCGGGCCAAGCTCGGGGAGTTCCTGCGCGGCTATGCCGACGAGGCGATGAAGAACAGCTCCGACGCCCGCTTGTTCGGCGAGCCCCTGAATGCCGGCGAGATCCTCTCTGGCCTCGGCTCGCGTCCTGATCTCGCATCGCATGTCGCCGAGGCCGTGGCACCGGCGCGAGCGGTGGAACTCGCCGCCGCGCCCGAGGTGCGTAGTGCGACGCTGCAGGAGTTCGACAAGCTGCGTGCCTTCACCGAACTGCATGTGCCGTCGATCGAGATTGATCCGGCGACGGGCCAGGCGCGGACGGTAATGCGTCCGGTCAACGATCTGGTCGACGCGCTGGACCACGAAGAGCGCGCGGCGAGCCTGATCGGCGAATGCGCAATGGGGATGGCGGCATGAGCGTGCGCGATTGCATCGAGAAACTGGTTCAGACGGGGCAGATCGGGCGCACGATCGCCGATCAGGCCCTTGCGCTCGAAGGCGGCCTGCAGACCGGCTTCAATCAGCGCCTTGGGCCGACGACCGCAGAGGCAGCCGCGGCGGCAGAGACCGCGCGCATCATGGCGGCTTCTGTCGCCGAACGCCGCATGTCGCTGGCGAAGCAGGCCATCGCTTTCAGCAAGGCCGCCGAGCATCAGGCGCGGCATGCGAAGGGTCCGGTGGCCGGGCTGATGTCGCTTCTGGTGCGTGACATCTGGGGCCGCGGCGCGGTGAATGTCGACACGCAGACAGAGGTGGTGCTTGGGACGCTTTACCGGCAGTTCAACGGCGGTATCGAGGCGCTTCGGTCGAAATATGCCGGCCTCTCGCAGAACGTCGCGGGTGCCCGCAACGTGGTCCGCGAGCTGTTCGGCGAGGACAGCGGCGACCAGACAGCCAAGATCGCTGCGAAGGGCTGGCAGGATGCGACTGCCGAAGCCACGCGGCGCGCCAAGGATGCCGGCCGGGTGTTCAACGTGCTCGACGACTGGCGGCTGCCGCAGTTCTGGACCGGCGAGCGCATGGTTCGGCGCAAGGACGAATGGCTGGCCGATGTCCGCGCTGCGATCGACGATGGCGGCCTGATGCTCTGGGACAAGAACACCTATCAGCCTGCGGCCGCGCTGGAGCGAGAAAACATCCTGGAGGCCGCATTCCGCAACATCACAGAGGGCGGGGGCTTCGGCGGCGGTGGATCGTTCAGCCAAGAGGTCCGCGTTTTCCGGTTCCAGAACGCCGACGCTTATCTGAAGCTGATGGGCAAATACGGGCCGGGCAACGATGTGTTCGGATTGCTGACCGGCCATCTGCGCGACGCTTCGCGGGAGATCGCCTTGGCCGAGGTGCTCGGGCCGGAGCACCGGGCGACGTTTCAGGCGCTGCTTGAAAAGGCTCGCCATTCGGAAGGCGGCCTGACCACCGGCCAGCGCCTCAATCCGGTGCGGACGATGGAGAGCGCTTGGGCCGCCGAGCGCGCCTATGACGTTCTGACCGGCCGCGCGAACATCGTGCAAGGCCCGCTCATGGCCGGCATCTTCGGCGCACTGCGCAGCCTCAACACCGCATCTCGCCTCGGCTCGGCGATCGTCTCGGCGGTTACCGGCGATAGCGCGACGATCGCGCTGGCGGCGAACCACAATGGCATCCCGGCCGCCCGCCTGATCTCCGGCGCGATCCGCGAGATGAGAAGCGGCGCCGAGGGCCGAGCGCTGGCGGCGCGCCTCAACGTCGTCGCCCATGCCACCATGGAGCACGGCCTGGCAGTTCGACGCTTCGAGGATCAGATTGCCGGCCCCGAGGTCTTTCAGAAGATGGCGAGCTTCGTCGTCCGCTCGCAGGGCCTCGCCGCGTGGACCGACACCATGAAGCGCGTCTTCACCATGGAGTTTCTCGGGCACGTCGCCGACCAGACGCCGAAGGGGTGGAAGGCGCTCGACGACAAGTTCCGCAGCTTCTTGGAGCGCTACGACATCAACCCGGCCGAATGGGACGCCCTGCGCGCCGCGCCCGCGCTGGAGGTCGAAGGCGCCCGGTTCTTCGATACCGATGCGGTGGGCGACCGCAAGCTGGCCGACAAGCTGATGGGCGGCATCCTCGAAGAGCGCGCCTTCGCGGTGCTGGAGCCCGACGCCCGGGTGCGCGGCATCATGACCGGCGGAACGCAGAAGGGCACATTCTCCGGCGAGCTCTTCCGATCGGTCGGGCAGTTCAAGTCCTTCGCGATGACGATGGCGACGACCCACATGATGCGCGTCGCCGCCCAGGTGCCGATCGAATCACGCCTGTGGAACGGCGCGGCTTTCGTCGGACTGCACCTCATCGCCGGCGCGGCCGGAATTCAGGCGAAGCAGGTGATCGCCGGGCGCGACCCGCGCAATATGGGCGACACGACGTTCTGGCTATCCGCTCTGGCGCAGTCGGGTGGCCTCGGCCTTTACGGCGACCTGCTCAACTCGGCGGTCTCGCGCACAGGCCGCGGCTGGACCGGCGACGTTATGGGGCCGGTCGTCGGCCTCGTCGATGACGTGGGACGCCTCGCTTCGAAGCAGCTTCGATCGACCTATGAGGGCGAGCCCGCCTCGCTCGGCTCCGAGGTTGCGAAGTTCATCAAGGGCAACACGCCGGGCTCGAACCTGTGGTTTGCGCGGCTCGCGCTCGATCGGCTCATCTGGGATCAGATCCAGATGCAGATCGATCCCGACTGGCGGCAGTCCTTTCGCCGGATGGAGAAGAAAGCCCGCGACGATTTCGGGCAGGAGATGTGGTGGCGGCCGGGGCAGACCGCGCCGCAGCGGGCGCCTATGCTCGGCGCCATCGCAGGAGGGAGCCGATGAAGATCTTCGCCGCCGGCATCGAGTACGATGAACTGATCCGCGCGATGCGCGATCGGCGGATGCAGCTCGGCCTCTCCCAAACCGATGTCGATCATCTCGCGGGGGTGCCCGGCGGCTACTATGCGAAATGCGAGACCATGCTGACGAATCCGACCGCGAAGAACGCGCGCTCGATCGGCCGGGACAGTTTGCCCAAGCTGCTGACTGCCCTTGGGCTGCGCTTCGCCGTCATCGCCGAGGCGGAATTTCAGGCTGAAAAATTTAAAGGGCAGGGCCTTAAGGCCAAATTGAGCGGCGAAAATGCCGAGATCATTCAACGACTTCCACCGAACCGGATTTTGTCGGAACGTGGGAAAATAGGCGGATTGAAGCGCTGGGCGACGATGACGCCCGAGCAGCGGCAAGCCTTCCTCGACGCTGGTGCAGCCGCGCGCCGAGCCAAGCAGCCGTTGAAGGCCGAGCCGCTGGCGCTGCCCGAGCCGCTGCAGCCGATAGCCCCCGCTCGTCGCGAGCGCCCGAAGCCGCCCCCGCTGACGAAACGCCAGGCTGCCAAGTTGCGGAGGCGGCTGGTGGAGGAACGGGCATCCGCAAAAACAAACCCCGCCGGATTGCTCCAGCGGGGTTAGACAAAGCCGCACTTGAGCTTGGTGTCGCCCGGTGTGCGGCCGCCTCCGAGGAGGTCTTGAAAGCCTGATGCCCGCAGGCAGCGCAGGAACGTAGCACACATGTGGGTATCACACGTGCCGGGTCAAGTGGCTCAACCCAAGACCGTGTAGCATGGCACGGTAAATGCAACGTAGCTGCGCGTCTTCAATCTTCTTTGTAAGATACTTGCGCTTCCCGTCCGGGCCTCGGCTGCCGCGAAAGAGGTCAAGGCGCTGAAATCCAACCGTTGAGACCATATCCGCCTTCACCCACATCGTGGGCGAATCAAATGGCGCCGGCAGCGGCTCTTCCAGCGTCAGCTCGTAGTGATATTCCATCATCGTATGCGGCTTGAGCGTGCTGAGCGGCACAACAGCGAGCAGACCATCGCGTCGTTTTAGCCGTGGCGAAACAACCACGACGGGTCGCCGCTTCACCATCTCGGGCTCACAGAAGCCAGTCGAAAAATCACACAGCAGCAACGTGCCGGGCTCGGGATGAAACTTTAGGGCCAAAGGGGATTTCCAGGATGCGAATCTCTCCTGGGGTTTTACCACCTAATGGTTGCGGTCAAATGTGGAGCGCTGAAGTTACCCGTTTTGTTCACTGTTCGGCGCCGACGCCTCCAGCATGGCGGCAGCCTGTAGCATCGCCTCGGCCGCGGGCGTACCAGTGTCGCCGTGCCGCTGCATGCCTGACACCAGATCCCGCAGCTCCTCGACGAGCTCAGATAGCAGTTCGTTCGGCGACAGGTCTTTGCGCTCCAGCAGCGGCGCCAGGCTGAGCGCAAACCCGGCCAGGGCCGCGCCAACATCTTCGGCCGTCATCGTCGGGCTGGGCTTCTGATCGGACATGGGGGATCCTGGAACGCTACGGCCCATCGGTAGCGCGTCGGTGCGGCCGGCGTCCAGACGCAAGCGCGAGCATCGCCCCGAAGGGCGGCGCGCTATTGATCGGTTAAGCAAATCAGAGCATCGTGTCCGGCGGGTGTGGAAACCCGGACTAGCGATAGACAGGGACCGGTTGGCGCCGGCGGCCTGTCGAAGCGTGCGAGCCTTGGCGGGCTCTAGCGCAACGCGGATCGCCTTGGCGGGCGTCCGAACCTGGCCATTATGGCCGGGGGCGGTGCGCCATGTCCAGAGCGAAAGCTTAAAAGCGCGTCGACCTGTCTCGCTGGCAGGTTTCCACCCCCCGGCTGCCCGGTCTGTCACCGGGTGCGGCTGTGGAAAGCCGTTGAACCAGCGAGAACCAATCATGCACTCGAATGCATTCATTCCACCACGCCCGGCAATGCGCCCGGTCGCCTCGGCATCATCCATTGCCCGCCTGCTCGACGAGTATCTGGCGTTGAGCGGCCCTACCCTCGTTGACCTGCACGCCGTCATGAGAACGCCTGCAGAGGCGTTCGCCGTGGCTGACGAAGAGGACGCGTTCTACAGCTTGGTCGACGGTGACAACATGCCGCCGGCACTGCGTGCTCTCGCGCGGCTGCGATTCGAGGCAGCGTGCGAGGTCGAACGGCTCCTGAGGCTGCTCGATGCGATCGATGCGGATCCTGACTTGGAGGACGGCGGGGACGGTACGGGCCATGAACGCGCACCCTATGCCGGCCAGCATGAGGACGACGAACCGACCTTCGGCGCGATCGAGACATGGGCAGGTGGCACAGACTGGGCGCCTCGGTTCCCAACGGCTGATAGCGATGAATGCGAGCCGTGCTGCGAGGACGAAGGCGCCCAGTGCGATGATGAGGGCGAGCCGAGCGACAATGGCCTTGCTGATCAGGCCGGGCTCGTCGAGCAGCACTGCGGTTCAACGTTCCAGATCGGCGCCGTGATCTGATCGCGATACCCAGGCATTACCCAGCCGAAGCGGCCGGGTAATGCTACCCGACTGAGCGGGCAATAACTTATTGTTTTCTAAGGAGAAAATGGCGCGCCCGAAAGGATTCGAACCTCTGACCCTCAGATTCGTAGTCTGATGCTCTATCCAGCTGAGCTACGGGCGCGTCTCAGTGCGTCTCGACGCTTTCGCGTCCGGCCTGATGCGGGGGAGATAGCCGCTCGCTTCGCGCTTGGCAACCCGAAAAATGACGAAGGCGCGACAGAGTTTTTCGCATTGGCTCGACAAGGCCCGCTTCGCCCGCGGCAAACGCCTCAGGCGGCGTCGGCGGGCTCGATCCGTGCCATGACGCGCTTGCGATGCTTGCCGGGGCGTGGCTTGCGCAGCTTTTCGGCGATGCCGTAGAGCCCCTCGCGCCGGTCAAGCTCGGCCCAGATATCGGCCGGCGCGATCCCCATCGCGCTCCACAGCGCAACGAGATTGTAGAGGAGATCCGCGCTTTCGCTGACCAGCGCGTCGCGGCGGCCGAGAACCGCCTCGATCCCGACTTCAACGGCCTCCTCGCCGACCTTCTTGGCCATCTTGGGCAGGCCTTCGGCGAATAGCTTCGCCGTGCGGGAGATGCGCGGATCCGATTGGCGGGCCAGTGAGATGGCGAGATGGAGGCGTTGGATCGAATCGGCCATCGCCGGAGCATCGACCCCCTCGATGAGAGTTTCATGACGGCCGCAGAGCGCTCTGGCCACCCTCCCGCGGCCTCGGCGGTGCCCGCCAGCGCGTGCGAGGCATGCTGCCGGCGGGGAAGACCTGTCCCGACCGCGCCGAAACCGCGCGATCGCAGCGTGATCGCACTTGCGATCTGCGGGAAAATCCGTATACAGCCGGCATCGCATTCAGTCGCGCCATCCAATGGGCGGTGAGGATCGCAGGATCCGCGTCGCAGACTGTCGGTTTTTGACCGGTTCGCGCGCGAGGGCGGACCGACGGAGTTGAGATTATGAAGATCCGCAATTCTCTGAAGTCGCTGCGCGCCCGCCACCGCGACAACCAGCTGGTCCGCCGCAAGGGCCGCGTCTACATCATCAACAAGGTCCAGAAGCGCTTCAAGGCGCGTCAGGGCTGATTTCGCGCGCGGCCTCTCGCCGCGCCGGATCGCAGGACCGAGCGAAAGCGGGGCGTCGCCAGACGCGCCCGCTTTTTTGCTTTGCTCGCCGCGGCGTGATTTGACGGCATGGACCGGTGAGCTAGTATCCGGCTCATGCGTTCGCTCACGATCGTCCCTCTGGTCCTGGCGGCCTCCCTCGCGGCGATGGGCGCGACCGCCCAGACGCAGCCGCCCCCGCGGCCGTCCCTCCCGGCGCCGCAGGACAAGCCCGACAATGCGCCCGCTTCCGGCGCCGCTGCGCGCCAGCGTCCACCCGCGCAAACCCTCGAAACTCTGTTCGAACGACTGCACGCCGCAAAGTCGCCGGAAGAGGCGAAAGGCATCGCCACGCAGATCCAGCGCCGCTGGTCGCGCTCGGGCTCCGACACGGCCGACCTCCTGATGACGCGCGCGCAGGAAGCCATCAAGGCCAAGCAGAGCGAGATCGCGATCGAACTGCTGGACCGTGTGGTCGCGCTGCAGCCCGATTGGGCCGAGGCCTGGCACCAGCGCGCCAACGCGCTCTTCACCGCCGGCGACCCGATCCGCGCGCTCTACGACATCGGCGAGACGCTGAAGCGCGAGCCGCGCCATTACGGCGCGATGATGGGTCTCGGCATCATCCTGCGCCAGCAGGGTGACGACAAAGCCGCGATGGCGGCCTTCCGCAAGGCGCTCGACGTCTATCCCCAGTTCGAGGCGGTCAGGAAGGCCGTCGATTCCCTGCGCTACGACGTCGACGGGCGCGAGACCTGAACACTGAACCGCGGCGGCCGCGCGCGCGTAAATCGCTCATGATCCTGCGCGGCCTCCTTCTCGTCCTTGCCCTCGTTGCCGGCGGGCTCCTGCTCTATTCCGAGTGGCTCGGCATGGCCGTGGCCCGCCGCTTTCCGGCGCAGGGCAGCTTCGTCGCCGTGACCGGTGGCCAGTTGCATTACCGCGAGCAAGCCCCGAGCGGCGACAGTCGTGGCACGGTCGTGCTGATCCATGGCGCATCCAGCGACCATGCCGATCTGCTGGCGACGCTGGGGCCTGAACTCACGCATTACCGCCTCATCGCCATCGATCGCCCGGGTCATGGCTGGAGCGAGCGGCTGGAGGGCTCGGCGATGGCCGATCCGGCCCGCCAGGCCGAAATCCTCATGCAGGCGCTGAACAAGCTGGCGCCGGAGCGCTTCGTTCTCGTCGCCCATTCGCTGGGCGGCGCCTCCGCCACGCGGATCGCGCTGGAGCGGCCCGACCGGCTGCGCGGCCTCGTCCTGCTCGGCGCCGTCTCCCATCCCTGGCCCGGCGGCATCGCCTGGTATCACCATGCCGCCACGGCTCCGGTGATCGGCCCGCTCTTCACGCGCCTCATTGCCGTGCCGCTGGCGAGCCGGCTGCTGGAAGCGGGCGCCGCGAGCGTCTTCGCCCCGAAGCCCGTCACGCCTGGCTACCTGGACACCGGACATATTCCGCTGCTGCTGCGGGCGGCGACCTTCCAGGCGAATTCCGAGGATATCGCCGCGACGCTCGCCTTCGTCTCCGCCCAGGCCCCGCGCTATCGCAGCCTCGCCGTCCCCGTCGTCGCCATCACCGGCGATAGCGACAGCATTGTTTCGCCCGTGATCCACTCCATGGCCATCGCCCGGGAGGCGCCGCAGGGGCGCCTCGTTCTCCTGCCCGGCGTCGGCCATATGCCGCACCATGCCGCGCCGGAGATCGTCGCCGAGGCGATCAACGCGATGACCGGCGCCCGCTCGGATCTGGCGCTGGCGCGGTAAGGCCTGCGCCTGGCGCGCCGCGTCAGGCCTTGGCGACGTGCTCCTGCGCCACGAAGGCGATGCGGACCATATTGGTCGCGCCCGGCGTCCCGAACGGCACGCCGGCGACCACGATGACCCGGTCGCCCATCTTCGCGAAATGCTCGCGCACGGCGAATTTACAGGCCCGGAACGCCATGTCGTCGGCGTCGCTGGCATCCTTGGTCACGATCGCATGGACGCCCCAGACCAATGTCAGCCGCCGGGCGGTGACGCGGTTCGGCGTCAGCGCGATCACCGTCGAATTCGGCCGTTCCCGCGCGATTCGGAAGGCGGTGGAGCCCGACGAGGTCCAGGCACAGATGGCCTTCAGATGCAGCGTCTCGGCGATCTCATGCGCCGCCTTGGCGATGGCGTCGGCGCCCGTCGCCTCGGGCTCGGCGCGCTGCGCCTCCAGGATCGAGCGATAGACGGTCTCGCTCTCGACCTCTTCCGCGATGCGGTTCATCATCGTCACCGCCTCGACCGGATACTGCCCGGCCGCGCTTTCGGCCGAAAGCATCACCGCATCGGCGCCCTCGAACACCGCCGTTGCCACGTCCGACACCTCGGCGCGGGTCGGGACCGGGCTGGTGATCATGCTCTCCAGCATCTGTGTCGCCACCACGACCGGCTTGCCCTTGCGGCGCGCCATCCGGGTGATGCGCTTTTGCGTGCCGGGAACCTTTTCCAGCGGCATCTCGACGCCGAGATCGCCGCGCGCGACCATGATCGCATCGGACGCGTCGATGATCTCTTCAAGCCGCTGCACCGCCTGCGGCTTCTCGATCTTGGCCAGTGCCAAGGCGCGGCCGCCGACGATCTTGCGCAGCTCGGCCATGTCCTCGGGGCGCTGCACGAAGGACAGCGCGATCCAGTCGACACCCACCTCGGCGGCGACGGCCGCATCGGCCCGGTCCTTCTCGGTCATCGCCGAGACGGCGATGGTGGTGTCGGGCAGGCTGACGCCCTTGCGGGAAGACAGGCGCCCGCCGACCAGCACCCGCGTCACCGCACGGTCCGGCGAGGCCTGCTCGACCACGAGGCGCAGCTTGCCGTCGTCGAGGATCAGGTGATGGCCCGGCTCCAGCGCGCTGAGGATTTCGGGATGAGGCAGGTGCACCCGGTCGGCATCGCCGGGGGCGGAATCCGAATCGAGCGTGAAGAGGGCGCCCTTGTCGAGCAGCGCGCCGCCATCGCCGCCAAAGGCGCCGACGCGCAGCTTGGGGCCCTGCAGATCAGCCAGGATCCCGACCGGCCGGCGGAACCGGGCCTCCAGCCCGCGCAGCATCGCGACCCTCTCGGCCAGGTTTTCGCGCTGCGTATGGCTCATATTGATGCGGAAGACATCGACGCCCGCCGCAAACAGCTTGGCGCACATCTCCTCGGTCGCCGAGGCCGGCCCGAGCGTGGCGATGATCTTGATGCGACGTTCCCGCTTCATCCTGTCCCCCGCGGGCGGCGATCCGCGCCCGTTATCTGTCTCGTTGCCCGACGCATGGTGAGGCGTCAGGGGCGCGGCTGTGCGCCGGCCGCGCCATCCGTGAGCTGGATCGTCCAGCTCTTCTGCTCACCGGTATCGACCTCGAAGAAGCCGGCCCGGTCGAAACCGCGGGCGAGGCAGTCCTCGATCCCGTGAATCGTGAATTCCTTGTTGCGCACGCACATGACGGATTTTCCCGTCCATTCGCCGCCCTTGTCGTAATCGACAGCGTGAACATAGTAATAGCGCGCCGCCAGCACGCCTCGCAGCAGCGTCTCGCAGCCGCGCGGGCTGATGTTCCACCAGCCTTCGGTCGTCCAGCCCTGCGCGTCACGGTAGCCGATCGCGACGCCGACGCGGCTCGATGTGGTGTTGCACATGCGCAGATCGGCCTTGGCGGGCAGTGTCGCCGCCAGCAGCAGCGCCGCGGCCGCACCCGTCAGGCGTGGAATGGAGGCGAGAAGGGCCGTCATCGGTCAGGGCTCGATCAGGATCACGCGGCAGTCATTGACGTTGGTCAGAGTCGGTCCCGGCTGCAGTAGATCGCCCAGAGGCTCGAAGAAACCGGTCGAGTCGTTCTCGGCGAGCGATCGGGCAGGATCAAGGCCGAGAGCGGTGGCGCGCGCCAATGTCAGGGGATCGACGATCGCACCCGCCGGATCGGTGGCTTCGCCGCCGCCGCCATCGGTCCCGTCCGTGTCGCCCGCCAGCGCGACGATGCCCGGCTCGCCGGCCAGCGCGATCGCCAGCGCCAGCGCATATTCCTGGCTCGGCCCGCCGCGCCCGCTGCCGCGAAGCGTGACGGTGAATTCTCCGCCCGAGAGGATCGCCGCCCGGTGCCCCTGCGCTTTCAGGCGAAGGGCCTGGTCGGCATGCGCGGCGGCGACCTCGCGCGCCTCGCCTTCGAGATCCGCGCCGAGATCGATCACCGCATAACCGGCCGCCTCGGCTTGTGCGCGCGCCGCCGCCAGCGCATCGGCGGGGCGGGCGATGATGCGGTATTCGCTGCGCGCGAAGGCCTCGTGCCCGGGTTTGGGCGTCTCGTTGCCGTCATCGGCGAGGAGGGCGGCAGCGGCCGGAGGCAGGTCGAGGCGGTAACGGGCGACGATGGCGCGCGCATCCGCCATGCTGCTCGGATCGGGCACCGTCGGCCCCGAGGCGATGGCGGCCGGATCGTCGCCCGGCACGTCCGAGATGGCGAGGGTCAGCAACCGGGCCGGCGCCGCCGCCAGCGCCAGCCGACCGCCCTTGATGCGCGAAAGCCGCTTGCGCACGATGTTCATCTGGCCGATCGGCGCGCCGGAGCGCAGCAGCGCCTTGGTGACCGCCCGCTTTTCGTCCAGCGTCAGCGCGCCCGCCGGCGCCACCCAATTGGCCGAGCCGCCGCCGGAGAGCAGAACCAGCACGAGATCCTCGGCGCTCGCCCCCTGCGCCAGGGCGAGAGCCTGCTCGGCACTGGCGACGCTGCCGGCATCCGGAACGGGATGGCCGGCGGCGACCATGGGGATCTGCCGCGTCGGTGCCGTATAGCCATGGCGGGCGACCGCATGGCCCAGCAGCCGATCGGCGGGAAAGCCGTTATCGAGATAATGCGCTTCGGCCAGCGCCGTCATGCTGCCGGCCGCCTTGCCGGCTGCGAGCAGGATCAGCCGGCCCTGCGCCGGCGCGGGAGGCAGATGCGCCGCCAGGCAGCCTCGTGGATGGGCGCGGGCGACGGCACGATCATAGATGCTGCGCGCCGTCGCCCGCATGGCTGCGATGTCGTGGTCTCGACCCTGCATCCCGTCCCGCCCGCTGGTGTCGCCGTCCGGCGATTCTCTCCTTTGCTTCTAGAGCATGCCGCCTGTTCCCGGAACCGCATCGTCATGCGGTCGCGGCGCCTCGCAGCTGTTGAGCATTTCGCCGATCGGCCGCTCGCCGCTTGACGCGCGGGGCCGATCCGGGCGAACGCTGCCGGCCGAATTTCCCGGGACCCCGGCGGGTCCGCACCCCGAAAGGATATGAGATGGACGATCCGGTTGCGGGCGATCAGCTCAAGAGCATCGTCGAGCGCATCGAGCGGCTCGAGGAAGAGAAGAAGACGATCGCCGACGACATCAAGGAGGTCTATGCCGAGGCCAAGGGCAACGGCTACGACGTCAAGGTGCTGCGCAAGGTCGTGGCGCTGCGCAAGCGCGATCTGGAAGAGCGCAAGGAAGAAGAGGCCATTCTCGACCTCTATCTGCAGGCCGTCGGCGAGACCGCCTGAGACCAGGCCGGACCCGCGCCGGGCGGGCCCGCTTCAGGCCGCCCCGGCCGGGCTGCGCGAGCGCAGCACCTCGTCCAGCATGCGGGTCAGCTGCGCCTCGCCGTAAGGCTTGCTCAGCACCCGCGCTTCGCGGTCATCCGCCACCGAGGACGGGTCGCCGCTGGCATAGATCACGGCGATGCCCGGCTGCAGCTCTCGCGCCTGCCTCGCCAGTTCGACGCCGGAGCTGCCGGGCAGCTTGATGTCGGTCAGCAGCGTGTCGATGCTCATGGTCTTGAGCGTGGCGAAGGCCTCCTCCGCGCTGGCGGCCTCGATCACCACATATCCGGACGCCTGCAGCATGTCGCTGGTGTTCATCCGGATCAGCGCATCGTCCTCCACCAGCAGCACCGTCGCCGGCTTGGGCTGCGCGGAGGCCCTTTCGATCGCGGCCCCGGAGACGCCCGGACTCGACACGGTCATGCGGGGCACGGCGCCGGCCCGCGCGCGCTGGCGGTCATTGGCCAGTACATGGCGGATCTTTCGCGCCAGCGCCTCGCGGGTATAGGGCTTGGAAATCAGCTCGACGCCCGGATCGAGCTTACCGCCATGGACGATCGAATTCTCCGTATAGCCCGAGGTGAACAGCACCGAGATCTCGGGTAGCCTCGCCTTGGCCTTGCGGGCCAGTTCCGGGCTCTTCAGCTCGCCCGGCATCACGACGTCGGTGAACAGCAGGTCGATCGGTATCCCGCTCTCGATCACGTTGAGCGCGCTGGCCGCATCCACCGCCTTCAGGACGCGGTAGCCCAGATCGGTCAGCATCTCGATCACCGTGGCGCGGACCTCGTCATCGTCCTCGACCACCAGCACGGTCTCCGTCCCGCCCGTCACCGGGCCGGCGGTCAGATCGACCACGATATCCTCTTCTTCGAGCGAGCGCGGCAGATAGAGCCGCACCGTCGTGCCATGGCCGAGTTCGGAATAGATCTTGATGTGGCCGCCCGACTGCTTGACGAAGCCATAGACCATCGAGAGACCCAGCCCGGAGCCCTTGCCTTCGCCCTTGGTCGAGAAGAACGGCTCGAACACGCGGTCGATCACGGCCGGAGCGATGCCGGAGCCGGTGTCGGTGACGGCCAGCATCACATACTGGCCGGCGCTGACTTCGTCGTGCTCGCGCGCATAGTCGTTGTCCAGATGCGCGTTGGAGAGCTCGATCGTAAGCTTGCCTTCGCCGTTCATCGCATCGCGCGCGTTGACCGCCAGGTTGAGCAGCGCATTCTCGATCTGGGTGGGATCGACGAAGGTGTTCCAGAGCCCCCCGCCGACGACCGTCTCGATCTCGATCGTCTCGCCCAGCGCACGGCGCATCATGTCGTCCATCTCCTGGACGAGGCGACCGACATGGACCACCTTGGGCTCCAGCGCCTGGCGCCGCCCGAAGGCGAGGAGTTGCGCCGCAAGCCGGGCCCCGCGCGCGACACCCGCCATGGCGCTCGCGACGCGCTTCTCGGCCCGCTCGTTGCCGGCGACGTCCTTGCTCAGCAGCTGGAGATTGCCCGAGACGACCTGCAGCAGATTGTTGAAATCATGCGCCACGCCGCCGGTGAGCTTGCCGACCGTCTCGAGCTTCTGCGCCTGCAGCAGCTTGGCCTCCGCCCGGCGCCGCTCCTCGGTCTCGGTCACGACCCGGGCCTCGAGGCTCTCGTTGAGCTGGCGCAGCGCGAGCTCGGCCGCGCGGCGATGGGTGATGTCGGTGTGGACGCCGACCCATTCGGCGATCTCGCCGGTCTCGTCGAGGATCGGCAGCGCCCGGATCGAGAACACCCGCCAGCCACCGGTGCGGTCCCGCACGCGATGCTCGTGGACATACATCGCCTTGGCGTCGACCGCCTGGTTCCAGGTCCGGATCGAGCCTTCCCGATCCTCGGGATGGACCGCATCGGCCCAGCCGAAGCCCTGATATTCGGCGAAGCTCTGGCCCGTCAGCGCCGACCAGCCGGGCTGCTCGCCGCGCATCTGCCCGTCGGCGCTGTTGGTCCAGAGGACGCCATGAACCGCGTCCATCGCGGTGCGGAAGCGGCGATAGCTCGCCGTCAACTCCTGTTCCATGGTCACGCGGGCGGTCTGGTCGATCACGGTACACATCACCCCGCCGACCGCGCCGCCGCCATCATAGACCGGCGTGTAATGCAGATCGAAGACGAAGCGGCGCGCGGTGCCCGAGAGATCGAGCGTCATCGGCACGTTGCGATGCGCGACCGCCTCGCCGCGCCGGGCCGCTTCCAGCACCGGGCGGTTCCAGTCCCAGACCTCGGGCATGGCCGGCTCCACGGCCGCGCCCATCAGCGCCGGATGGCGCGAGCCGACGATCTCCCGATAGGCGTCGTTGTAGATCAGCCGGTGCTCCGGCCCCCACATCAGAACCTTCGGCACCGGCGAGTTCAGAATGTTCTGCACCGTGGTACGCAGTTCGAGCGGCCAGCCCGCGCTCGCTCCCAGCGGCGTCGCGGCCCAGTCGAATTCGCGCACCAGCGCGCCGCAGGCCCCTCCGCCGATCAGCCAGCCCGGGGTGGCGCGCCCGCGCGCCTGGGCCAGCAGGCGAAGACCCTCCGCGATCACCTCGTGATCCGACACACCCTCTCTTCGGCAGATGGCGAGCAGCGCCTCGGTCTCGGAGCTCGGTTGGGTCATGGGCCTTCCCTGCGCGGTCATGGGCGGTCCTGCGGCAGTTGATGACGGCCGTCAAGTTGATCCATCGCTCGCCTCCCCGTGGTGGACGGCCTCGCCGAGCAGGCGGTGCATGGCCGCATCCAGCGCGGCCAGGTTGTAAGGCTTTCGCAAGGTGGCGGCGGCGGTGAGGCCGAGCAAAGCCAGATCGTCATAGCCGGTGGCGAAGACAAAGGGCACGCCGGCATGCATCAGGCGCTCACCGAGCATCTCGGAGGTCCCGCTGCCGAGATTGACGTCGAGGATCGCCACATCCGGAAGCGCCCGGTCGAGACAGGCACTCGCCTCCGAGACATTCGCGCAAACCTCCACCGTCTTCGCGCCGAGCTGGAGCAGCATGTCCTCGCAATCCATCGCGATGATGAACTGGTCCTCGACGACCAGAACATGGCGCCCCTCCAGCGGTCGCCCGCCCCGGCTCTCGGGCTCGGACGGAGCGGTCAGGAGCGACTCCTGCGTCCCGCCCCAGGTGACGAAGCGGGCGGGGATGCGCAGCACGCCGCGCAGTCCGGCCGGGAGGAAGGACAGATCGCTCGTGCCGCCGAGATCGAACGGGATGCTGCGCGAAATCAGGATGCTGCCGAATCCCTGGCGTGCCGGAGGCGCGACCAGCGGGCCGCCGCTTTCCTGCCAGGCGATCTCGCAATCGCCGACGCCATTGCGCGACCAGCCGATCGAGAGCCGCCCGCCTCCTGCGGACAGCGCGCCATATTTGGCGGCGTTGGTCACCAGCTCGTGGATCACGAGCGCCAGGACGGAAAAGGCGCGCGCATCCAGCATGGCGGGCGGGCCCTCGACGACGATTTCGCCCGCGCCCGTACGGTATGGAGAGAGTTCGGCCGCCATCAGATCGGCCAGCGAACCGCCGCCGGCGCCGCGCATCGCCTGGTCATGAGCCACCGCCAGCGCCTCGACCCGCCCCCTCAGCGCCGCGACATAGGCCTCGATCGTCGCCCCGTCGGCCAGCGGATGCGACACGATCGACTTGATCAGGGACAGGATATTTTTGACCCGGTGGTTGAGCTCCTGGTTCAGGACGCGCTGGCGCGCCTCGGTCTTGCTGCGCTCGTCGGCCAGCAGCTCGCTCTGCCGCAGCACCAGCTCGATCAGGGTGCGCCGCGTCGATTCGGCGAGCTCCCGCTCCACCGCCGTCCAGGCCCGCGAATGGCCCGCGACCGTCTCTTTCCAGACCGCGAAGCTCTGGCGCGGCGTCAGCCGGTCGCCGAGCGGGCCGGACGGATAGGTCTTGTTGGGATCACCGCCCCACTCGATGGTCTGCACGAACTCCTTGCGGAAGAAGAAGATGTAGTCCCGCGGGATCTGCGAGAGCGGCACGATCAGCACGCCGGCGAAGAGCAAGGCATGGTCGCGCGCTGCCGGCATCGCTTCCGCCAGCGCCGTCGTCGCCCAGATCTTGCCCTCGCAGACCGAGCCGGCAAAGCTCGCCAGTTCGCGTACGAAATCGGCCGGTGGCGCACTGCCCTGCGCGCGCCATTCGCCGTTGACGTAGATGCCGACGCCATCGCTCTCGACCAGCTCGCGGAACGCGCCGAGATGGTGCCCGAGGAAGTCCGTTGCGTCGGTGACGTGGGAGGCGGAGGCCAGCAGCCCGTTGAGGAAATCGCGCGCCCGCTCCGCCGCCAGCAGGAGCTGCTTTTGCGTCAGTGCCCCCAGCTGCAGGGAGAAGAACTCGCCGAAGATCTCGGCGGCGATCCGCCGGTTCATCGAAAGCGAGCGTCGGCTGTAATGATGGCAGGCGATCAGCCCCCACAGCTTGCCTTCCAGGATGACGGATACCGACATCGAGGCGGCGACGCCCATATTGCGCAGATATTCGCAATGGATCGGCGAGACGCTGCGCAGATGCGCATAGGACAGGTCCAGAGGCTCGCCGGCCGCGTCCAGCTCCGGCATGATCGCAAAACGCTCGCCGCTGGCGTCCGAGACAATGCGGATGGGATTGAGCAGATAGAGCTGGCGCGCCTGCTGGGGAATGTCGCTGGCCGGGAAATGCTGGCCGAGGAAGCTTTCCAGATTGGGCCGCTTGGCCTCGCTGACGACCTTGCCCGAGCCGTCCGGCGCGAACTGGTAGACCATCACCCGGTCATATTGCAGCACCGCCCGTAGCAACCGCGCCGCGCTCTCGATCAGTTGGGCCGGCGAGACGACGGTGGACAGGCGCCCGACCAGCGTGCGCGCGAATTCGAGCGGGGAGCTCGGCCCGTCCGAGGCCGCTTCCTCGAACTCGATGATCGCATTGCCCTTGAAGCTGTGGATCGAGACGTCGAAGCTGCAGCCGAGCGCGGCGAAATGGTGCCGCGGCAGCAGCCCCGCCCGAGAGGGCAGGCTCGAACGCGCCAGCGCATTGCGCATCTCGTGGACGGCCGGCCCGCCCAGCACCTCCTCGAGCTTGCGGCCGATGAATTCGAAGGTCTCGAAGCCCAGGAAGGCGGCGGCGTTCGCCGAATGGCGCCGGATTGTCACCACCTCCGCATCGCAGACGATGAGGCAGCCATGCGGCTGCACGCTGCCGGGAATGTGAATCGGCTCGCGATCGCAATTGGTCAGGTCGACAGTGATCATGCAGCAGGCAGCTCGCGCGAGGAGAAGGCCTGGATCGCATGGTCGAACACGGCGCGGGCCGCGCCCGCGGCGCGCTCCCATGACGATGCATCGACCTGGTCCAGCAGCGCGAGAAGCTCGCGCCAGGCCGCCATCGACGCCGCCTGGGCCGAGAGATAATGCGCTCCGTGGCTCGCGCTCATCCCCAGCGCGGCCGCCGACTTCACCAGCACGCGGGCGCCGAGCGCCGATCCCTCGAGCACATAGGTGGCGCCGAGGGCGGAAGCCATGTCATTTGACAGGACGAGACGCTCGGTCGCGGGCTCGCTCAGTTCCCGGTCCGCGAGGTCGCGCCGCAGTTCCGGCTCCATCCGCCTCACCGAGACCGTCCGGACCAGCCCGGCCAGCGCCTGCTCCACCGGAAGGCGGTGCCGGAACGAGCCGATGAGGAAGCGGTCGTAATCGGCCATGCTCGCGAAAGTGCCGATGATGCCGTCGAGCCTTTCGTGCAGATCACGGGTCTCCACACGCAGGAAACCCCTCAGCCCATCCATCCGGCACTCCGCCTCGAAACCCGTTCGACCATCGCGGGCCATGCACGCTTGGGGGAATCCGTCGCGGCCGGGCTTCAAATCGGTCAACGCAGCAGAACGCGCTCGCGCCTCGAAGGTTCCACGGCGCGCGAAAGAATTCGCAGGCGTCGCCGCCTTGGACGACCCGCAGGCCCGCCATCGGCGGCAAGCGATCAGTTCTGGACGAAACTCGTCGGCAGGGGCCTCACGGCCGGCCCGCTGAAGCGACCCGGCTTGGCATCGGCCGGATCGCTCTGGCTGAAGCCGAGCGAGGCGGCCGGGCTGGGGCCGGCGATCGGCACGGCTCCGCCGGCATTAGGCCGGGCCTTGGCCGTCGCGACGGTCACGGTCCTCGCGCCAGAGGCGCCATGCGGACGCGCGACGGCGCTGAATAGCGACTCCAGCCCGTTGCGATCCATCGAGCCGCTCTCCTCGGCGGCGGGCGGCGGATTCGTCACGGCCGCAGCCGCTGCAACAGCCTCGCGAGGCCGGGAGGGCGGCAGCGGATGATTGACGGCGACGAGACGGCCGGTCGGCACCGCCGCAGCCTCTGACTCGCCCGCGCGCATCGCAACGGCCGCGAGGCTCGCGCCCGCCAGCTCCACCGGACGCGTCGGCGGCAGCGGCGCATCCACGGCCGGACCGGCGAGGCTCGATGCGATCGAACCGGTCATTTCATCCGGCCGGCGCGGCGGCAGCGAAGCGAGAACGAGCTTCTGGTCGCCGCCGGGGCCGGTCTGGGCGAAGGCCAGCGCTCCTGCGCCGGCGGGCAGCGCCGCGATCTGCGTGCCGTCGATGCCGGACGGGGCCGACAGCTCGCGCGGACGTGCCATCGGCAGCGGCGCGTCGATGAGCTGGGCGCGGCGCGGCTGCTGCGGCTGCGGCTCGGGCGGCGGGGCGGCGGCGATCGCGACCGATGCGGGCGCCTCCTCCGCCGCCGGTTGCGGCTGCGGCTGAAGCTGCGGCGCCAACCGTTGCGAGCGCTCGCGGGTGACGGCGCGCGTGGTCGGTTCGGGCGCGGCCGAGATCAGGAAGCGTCCGGCATTGTCGGAGGTGCTGTCGTCGCGCCGCCCGGCATAGGCCATCACGGTCGGCTGCTGCACCGGCGCGCCGCGGCGCTGGGCGGGCCGCGCATCGGCCTCTTCCTCGTCGCCGCCGAAGATCATCGCCCACAGGCTCTTGCGACCCGAGGCCTGCACCGCACCCTCGTCGGCATCGGCCACCGCATAGCCGCCGACCGAGCCGCCGCCGGCCATGATCTCCGCCCGTGCCATCTCGTAGCCCGCCAGAGGCTGGCCGTCGGCGGGGATGTGGACAGTCTTCTGGTCGGGGAACAGGCGCACCAGCTGGTCGCGCGTCATGCGCGGCCAGGACCGGACCGAACCGACATCCAGATGGACGAACGGGGTATGCGCATTGGGATAGAAACCGACGCCGCCGCGCTGGAGCCGCATGCCGATCTCGCGGATGCGGGCGGTGGGAACGTCCGGCAGGTAGAAGTCCATCGCCTTGCCGAGCATGTGCTGGCTGTGCTTGGCGACCGCGCGCGAGCGTCGACGCAGCATCGCGTTGGTGTTGGGTGAGCGATAGGCCGAGACGACATGGAAGGGCTGGTCGGAGCCGAGCTGGCGATGCACCTCCCAGGCGACGTCGAAGAGGCGCGGATCCATGCGGATCGGCTCGTCGCTGCGCCAATCGCGCAGGGCCCAGTTCAGCTTCTCCAGCGCGGCCGGGACATAGCGGCCATCCTGCTTGAAGGTGACGGTCGTCTCCTCCTTGGTGTGCATGTGCAGGATGGTGATGGTGCGCGTGTCGCCGTTCGCCGCCGCGTTCTGGGTGCCGCGAATGCCGAAGAGAGAGGCCGCGATCACCAGCACGAGCCCGGTCAGACGCCGCCGGCCCGGCCGTGCGAGGACGCGCGGCGATCCCCGAAGCGTGGCGTCCATCCAGCCCAACCTGCCTGCCCAATCTGCCTGTTCCGCCCCGGTGCATGGCCGGAGCGGAGCGTTAACGTGAACGAACAGTTGCGGAGAAGCGTTAACGCCTCGTTAGCAGGGCGGCGATGGCGACGCCGCAGCCTGCTCGGGCGAGCCGTTCGCCTGAAACCGCGACGGCATGAGGCCCTTTTGGCAACGTAGGGTCAACCCTGCTGTTCGAGCGCCTGCCGCACCAGCCTGTGGAAGCCGTAGACGTCGTCGAATCGCGAGACCTTCCCGTCGGCGCCGACCACCATGGTGTTGTAGACCAGATGGATCGGCATCGGATGGGGCAGGTTGATGCGCCGCTCGCCCTTCCCGATGAGGCTCTTCAGCCGCTCGGTCGTCCATTCCGGGCCCAGAAGCTGGTCGGCGAGCGCGAAGGGATTGTCGACACGCACGCAGCCATGGCTGAAGGCGCGCCGCTCGGCGGAAAAGAGCCTGCGATTGGGCGTGTCGTGCAGATAGACCGCATGCTCGTTCGGGAACATGAACTTGATCCAGCCCAGCGCATTGCGCTCGCCCGGCGGCTGGCGCACCGAGATGGCGCCGCCCTTGGTCCGCGTCACCACATAGCCGCGCTTGGCCGCGTAATCCGGATCGGCCGCCAGACCGGGCAGAAACTCCTTCTTCATGATGGAAGGCGGCACATACCAGGACGGATTGACGATCACATGGTCCATCCGGTGCGAGAAGATCGGCGTCGCCGATTCGGGCTTGCCGATGATCGCCCGCGCCTCGTGGACCACCTTGCCGGCGCGCAGCACGCGCACCCGCATCTCCGGCACATTGACCATGATGTGGTCGGTGCCGAGATCCTGCGGCAGCCAGCGCCAGCGCTCCATCTGGGCGATGATGTTGGCCTCGCCCTGCGCGGAAGCCGGCCGGCCGAGCGCGGCGACGGTGCGCTCGCTGAGGATGCCGTTGGCGGGCAGGCCCGCCTTCTTCTGGAAGTCGGCGAGGGCGAGCGCCGTCGAGCGGTCGAACACCGCGTCGTCGCTGGGGCCGAGGCCGAGGCGGGCGCGGACCAGCGGCACGCGATCGTCGCGCATGCCGACCTTCAGCGCCGGGCCTGCCGGAATGCGCACCAGCGGGGTGTCGTCGAGATGCTCGCGCGCCTGCGCGAGCATCGCCTTGAGGCGCCGATATTGCTCGTGCGGCGGGTTGTAGGCCGCCAGCGCGGCCCCGGCATCGCCGGCGCCGGACAGGGTGGCGAGCACCTCCCCTGCCGCCGGCAGCTCGAGCTTCGGCGTCAGCAGCTTCGAGAGCTTGCGCGGATCCAGACGCCCGCCGCGCGCGTCGCGGGCATAGAGCACGGCCAAAGCCGAGAGCCGCAGATCCGCCTCGGCGAGCTTGGCGCTGTCGCGCGCCTCGAACACCGGCAGCGCGTAATCGGTCGGCCGCAGCCCGTCATCGGCCGCACGCTCGAGCTGCGCGACGATGCGCTTGCCCGCGGCGGTCCACCCCTGGGCGTCGATCCAGAAGGGCTTGTTGTCGCGTGCCTGATAGGCCGCGACGATCTCGGCCCGCTCCCGCTCGCCGAGACGGCGCACCGCGACGCCCTCGGCCGCACGGGCGGCGATATCGGCCGCAAAGGCGAGGCCCGGATCGACCTCGACCACGACCTTCGGCATCTCCGGCACGGGCACGATCGGCTGGGTCGCCTGCAAAGGCCCGGCCGCGGCCGCAGGCGCCGTCACCGAGGCGGATACCGGCCTGCCCGCCGCGAGCGCGGGGTCGGCGGCGGGCATCTCGATGGTGGGAATGTCGAGCGTCACCGCTTGAGGCTCGGCCTCGGGCGCGGGGGCGGCGGCATCGATCGAAGCGGGATTGCGCGGCCGCGCGGCCGAAGAGACCGTGCCGGTGACGATCTCCGGCTCGAGCTCGGGGGCTGCGGCCGTTTCCTTCTGCGCGGGGGAATCCTCGGCGGCCGAGACCGCCTGCGGAACGGCGGCATCCTGGGACGCAGCGGCCGGGGAGGCCTCTTCGACGGCCTGCACGGGCTGCGTCACGGCCTCGCCGGAAGTGACTGTCTGCGCCAGACTCGCAGCGCAACCCAGCATGATCGCCAAGGCCGATGCCGTGGTCAGATTCGCCCAATGGCGACGACTCATTTCGCTGATCCCGTGAGGTGCCGGCCCGTGCCATTCCTTGCGCCGGCCGGTCTGCTTCGACAAGATGCGGCGGCGCAACAGGCCGACGCTTTTCACATGCGCGCGGCTCAGGCCGCGTCGGTGTCTTCGGAGGCGTTCTCGCTCTCCAGCAGCCCGTAATCCTTCAGCTTGCGATAGAGCGTGGAGCGCCCGATCCCGAGCTTGCGGGACACCTCCGACATATGCCCGCGGTAATGCGAGAGCGCGAAGGTGATGATGTCGCGCTCCAGCTCGTCGAGCTTGCGCATGTCGGATCCGGAGACGAGTTCCAGCGAGTTGGGATCGCGCACTGGCATATGGATGATTCGCGGCGGCGCCTCCGGCACCGGCTCGCCGCGCGGGGCCGAGGCGGGCGCGGGCGGGATGCGCACGTCGTACCCCTCCATCTGCGCCGCGATCTGCGGAAATTCGGCGACGCCGAGCTCGGGCCCGTCCGCCAGCACGACGGCGCGGAACATAGCGTTCTCGAGCTGGCGGACATTGCCCGGCCAGTCATAGCTCGCGATCAGGCTCAGGGCTTCGCTGGAGATGGCGCCGAGCTTCTTGCCCTCCTCGGCCGCGAACCGCGCCATGAAGCCGCGGGCGAGGTCGGGAATGTCCTCCCGGCGCTGGCGCAGCGGCGGCAGCGTGATCGGGAACACATTGAGCCGGTAATACAGATCCTCCCGGAACTCGCCATTCTTCACCTGGTCGAGCAGGCTCTTGTTGGTGGCCGAGATCAGCCGGATATCGACCCGGACCGACCTCTTGGCGCCGACCGGATCCACCTCGCTCTCCTGGATCGCCCGCAGCAGCTTCACCTGCGCGTCGAGCGGCAATTCGCCGACCTCGTCGAGGAACAGCGTGCCGCCATTGGCCTCGACGAATTTGCCGAGATGACGCTCGGTCGCGCCGGTGAAGGCGCCCTTTTCATGCCCGAACAGGATCGATTCCACGAGGTTGTGCGGAATGGCGCCGCAATTGACCGTGACGAAGGGCTTGCCCTTGCGGTCGCTGGACCCCTGGATCGCGCGGGCCAGCACCTCCTTGCCGACGCCCGATTCCCCCTCGATCAGGATCGGAATGTTGGATTTGGCAGCGCGTTCGGCCAGCCGAACCACGCGGCCCATATCGGGGCTCTTGGTCGCCAGATCGCGAAAGCCGAGCATGTTCGAGGCGCGACGCTTGATGTGGCGCAGTTCGTGCTCGAGCGCGCCGAGCTTGAGCGCGTTCTTGAGCGAAACCTGCAGGCGCTCCGCACCGACGGGCTTCACCACGAAATCGATCGCCCCGCCGCGCATCGCGGCCACGACGGTCTCGATCGAGCCGTTCGCCGTCTGCACGATCACCGGCGTCGCGATCTCCCGCTCGCGCAGGGCCGCGAGCACCCCCATGCCGTCCAGGCCCGGCATGTTGAGGTCGAGCACGATCGCGTCGATCCGCTCGCCGCCCGGAGCCGCGATCAACGCGAGCGCGGCCTCGCCGGTTTCGGCGATGGCGACGTCGTAGCCCGAGCGCTTCAACATCGCGTCCAGCAGCCGGCGCTGCACGGGATCGTCGTCGACGACGAGAACGGTGGCGGTCATGGCACCTCGACAGATAGCGGACGCGCACCCCGCGAGAGGCGCCGGCGGAGAATCGCCTGTTCCGTTCTGGGGCATGGTCGGAGCAAAGGGTTAAGCGCGGTTTAAGTCTCGCGCCGCGCCGGCCGATATCCCCAACTGGGTCGAACGCGGCCGGCCCGCGCTGAAATCCGGGGCGATGCCCCGATGGCCGAGCCGGCAACCTATCCTGTTGTCGCAGCATCGGATTCGGCCGAGATGCCGATTCCGTTTCCCGGCCCGATGCTCTAAGGGGAAGCGGGGGCGGAACGGAGCGACCAGACTGATGGCGATGATGCGGGATCTGACGGCAGCCCTTCGGACGCCCCTGAGCGGGCAGGCCGGCGCGGCGCCTGCGGGCGCGACGGGCGAGTTGCCGGAGTGGAATCTCGCCGACCTCTACCCCGGGATCGATTCGCCCGCGCTCGTGGCCGATCTGGCCCGGGCCTTCGACGAATCGCGGGCCCTGGCCGAGCGCTATCGCGGCCGGCTCGCCGAACTCGCGGCTGCCCCCGATGCCAGCGCCCAGCTGGCCGAGGCCGTACGGGCCTATGAAGGGCTCAGCGATCTGCTCGGCCGGATCGGCGCCTATGCGGGCCTGGTCTATTCCGGCGACACCACCGACCCGCAGCGCGCCAAAT
Organism: Allobosea sp.; assembly: GCF_048595345.1. Classification (GTDB taxonomy): domain Bacteria; phylum Pseudomonadota; class Alphaproteobacteria; order Rhizobiales; family Beijerinckiaceae; genus Allobosea. The sequence goes on along the minus strand of NZ_JBMDWH010000243.1, from coordinate 10,478 downwards.
TCTATGGCGATACGCAGGACAAGCTGAACGCTGCGATCACCGAGCTCCTGTTCTTCGAGCTCGAGCTCAACCGAATCGACCCGGATCTGCTGGCACAGGTGGCGGCACAGCCGCCGCTCTCCCACTGGAAGCCCTGGCTCACCGACCTCGCCAAGGACAAGCCGCACCAGCTCGACGACCGGCTGGAAGCGCTGTTCCACGAAAAGTCGATGACCGGCGCGGCGGCCTGGAACCGGCTTTTCGACGAGACGATCGCTTCGCTGCGCTTCGCGATCGACGGCGAGGAGCTGACGCTCGAACTGACGCTGAACAAGCTGCAGGACAGCGACGGGCAGATCCGCCGCAAGGCGGCCGAGGCGCTGAGTGCCGTCTTCCGCAAGGAGCTGCGCATCTTCGCGCTCATCACCAACACGCTGGCCAAGGACAAGGAAATCTCCGACCGCTGGCGCAAATTCCAGGATGTCGCGGATTCCCGCCACCTCGCCAACCGCGTCGAGCGGGAGGTCGTCGATGCGCTGGTGAGCGCTGTGCGGGCGGCTTATCCGCGCCTCTCCCATCGCTATTACCGGCTGAAGGCGCAGTGGTTCGGCCGCGAGGCCCTCGATTTCTGGGACCGCAACGCCCCGCTGCCGCAGGTGGCGCAGCGCACCATCCCCTGGTCGGAGGCGCGCGAGACCGTTCTGTCAGCCTATGGCGCCTTCTCGCCGAAGATGGCCGATATCGCGCGCCGCTTCTTCGACGAACGCTGGATCGACGCCCCCCCGCGCCCGGGCAAGGCGCCCGGCGCCTTCGCGCATCCCACGGTACCCTCCGCCCACCCCTATGTGCTGCTGAACTATCAGGGCAAGCCGCGCGACGTGATGACGCTCGCCCATGAGCTCGGCCATGGCGTGCATCAGGTCCTCGCCGCACCGAACGGCGCCCTGATGGCCCCCACCCCGCTGACGCTGGCCGAGACCGCGAGCGTCTTCGGCGAAATGCTGACCTTCCGCCGCCTGCTCGACGCCACGCGGGACGGCGCCCAGCGCAAGGCGATGCTGGCCCAGAAGGTCGAGGACATGATCAACACGGTCGTGCGCCAGATCGCCTTCTACAGCTTCGAGCGCAAGGTCCATGAGGCCCGCCGCCAGGGCGAGCTGACCGGCGAAGCGATCTGCGCCCTGTGGATGGAGGTGCAGGCCGAAAGCCTCGGCCCCGCGATCCGCCTGTCGGACGGTTACGAGCCCTTCTGGTGCTACATCCCGCACTTCATCCACTCGCCGTTCTACGTCTATGCCTATGCTTTCGGCGACTGCCTGGTGAACTCGCTCTACGGCGTCTACCGCAACACGCCGGAGGGCTTCCAGGACCGCTATTTCGCGCTTCTGGCGGCCGGCGGCACCAAGCACCATTCCGAATTGCTCGCGCCGTTCGGGCTGGACGCGCGCGATCCCGGCTTCTGGCAGATCGGCCTGTCGATGATCGAGGGCATGATCGCCGAGCTGGAAGCGATGGACTGACGGCGCCCGGCTTCCGGACGCCGCCTGCGGCTCAGAACTGCACCCGCAGGCCGACCTGCGAGACATTCGCGGTGTAATCCGCCCCGGTCGCCGTCGAGTTCAGCCGCTCATGGGTGAAACTGGCGCGGATCGCGAAGGTCCGGGTCAGCTTGTATTCCAGCCGGGCGCCGAGGCTCGTCAGGTCCTCGCGAAGGCTCTGCCCGTCATATTCGGTGCGCCCCAGCGTGGCGAAACCGGTCACCGTGAGGTTGCGCCGCAGGGCATGGGCGATCTCGATGGTCGCGCGGCGCGCCGTGGTGCCGGAAGAGCCCGGCACGGTCGTGTCGCCGAGCGAAGCGCTGCCGCGCAGCGTAACGGTGGTCAGCGGCGTCGGCGACCAGATGAGCGCGGCATCGCCGACGAAGCCGCGCAGATCCTGCAACCTGGCGTCCTCGTAGCGCCGGTTCTGATAGCCGCCCGAGATTTCGCCGGTGAGCTGGCGGCTGAGCTCGAAGCTGGAGCCGATCCGCCCGGTCAGCCCGCTCGATGAACGCATATAGCCGTTGCTGTCGACCTTCTGATCGAATTCGCGGCGGTCGATCTCGGCTTCTGCGAAGGGCCTGATGCCCGGCGTGACCTCATAGGCCGCGCGCAGACGCAGATCATATTGAGTCTGGTTGCGGTCCTTCTGGGACAGGATCGCGCCGCTGGAGAGCTGCGCATCGGCATAGTCGCTGCGGTCCACCGCCCCGCGCAGCGTCAGCTGCAGCCGGTTGATGTCGCGCGTGATGCCGGCCGCACCGCCATATTGCCAGACCTCGGGACGGCCCTGCACCGCCGCCGTCAGATCGGGCGAGCCGGGACGTTGGGTGTCGAGCTGGGCTCGGCTTTCGAGCAGCAGCCGCGTATCGCGGTCGATGTCGAGCCTCAGATCGAGATTGCCCTGCGCATCCGGCCGCGAAGCCTGTCGGTTGGTGAAATAGTCGACATAGCCGCCGCGCAGCTGCCCTTTCAGCTCGTGCACGTTCCAGTCGGACTGAAGGCCGATCTCGGCGTCGTAGCGCTGGAAGAACGAGCCCTTGGCGTTGAACCCGCTCTTGCGCTCGGGATTTGTGTCGTAGCCGCCCGAGGCCGTCACCGCCGGCTTGAGCACGAGCGAGCCGAACCTGATCCCCAGCGGCGCCCAGGGATCGTCCTCGACCGGCCTGCGGCGGCGGGGCACAGGCGGCGGCTCGGAGGCGTTGAGCCCCGACACCACCGTCTTCGGCAGGCCCGTGCCGCGCTGGATGCTGCCGCGCAGGGCCGGCGTCTGGACCGATTGGCTCGCCCGGCGCGGCTGCCCGCGCGCGATGGCGGAACGGCTCCCCGGCGCCACCACGGGATCGCCCGGCCCCTGAACCTGCGGCGTGCCGCTGCGCAGCGCATCGGGGCCGAGCGCCTGCGCCCGCGCGGCCTGCGCGAAGGCCAGCCCGGCAAAGGCCGCGCTGCAGAGCAGCAGAAGGGGGGCTCGGCCGGACAAGGGGCGGACTCGGGGCTCCACGAAAACGCGAGGCGCGCAACCGGCGCGCATGGTTAACGGAGTTAGAACGAGCAGGGTTAAGGAGGCGTCAACGGAGCTGACGGCCCCCAGTGGAAATGCCGGGGCGGGCCATGCTAAAGCGCCGGCCATGACCGACGACATCCGCGCTTCGGCGCTGCGCACCATCGCCACCGAGCGCGCGGGGCTCGACACGCTTCACGCCGCCTTGGCCGATGGGCTCGGCGCTCCTTTCAGCCGGGCCGTCGCCATGATCCTCGCCGCGACGGGCCGCGTGGTGGTGTCGGGCATGGGCAAATCCGGCCATGTCGGGCGCAAGCTCGCGGCCACCCTGGCCTCGACCGGCACGCCGGCCCATTTCGTCCATCCGGCCGAGGCCAGCCATGGCGATCTCGGCATGGTGCGCCCCGAGGATGTGGTGATCGCGCTGTCCTGGTCGGGCGAGACGGCCGAACTCGCCGCTCTGGTCGGCTATACGCGCCGCTTCCGGGTCGGCCTGATCGCCTTCACCGCCAATCCCGAGAGCACGCTGGGGCGTGAGGCGGATATCCCCCTGATCCTGCCCAAGGCGACGGAGGCCTGCCCGAACGGCCTCGCCCCGACCACCTCGACCACCATGCAGATCGCGCTGGGCGATGCCCTCGCCGTAGCGCTGCTGGAAGCGCGCGGTTTCTCGCGCCAGGATTTCTTCGTCTACCATCCGGGCGGCAAGCTGGGAGCGCAGCTCAAGACGGTCGAGAGCATCATGCATCGTGGAGGCGAATTGCCGCTCGCCGGGCTGCAGACGGCTCTTCCGGACGTCATCGCCCTGATTTCGCAGAAGGGCTTCGGCTGCGCGATCATCGTCGACGAAGCGGGCCGCCTGGCCGGCGTCGTCACCGATGGCGACCTTCGCCGCAAGGCCACGCTGTCCGGCGGCCCGGCCCTGCAGGCCCGCCACGTCATGACCACCGCCCCCCGCCATGTCCGTCCCGACACGCTGGCGGCGGAAGCGCTGGAACTGGTCAATCGCCTGCGGATCACGGCCCTGATCGTCGCCGATGCCGATCAAATCCCGGTCGGGCTGGTCCATGTCCATGATCTGCTGGCCATGGGCGTGGCCTGATCCCGCAAGGTGGATCATCCCTTTTCAGGGTCTGTTGCGTTCGTTTTCGACGCTCCGGCGCGATTGCCAATCTCGCTTCCGGCAGCGTAGAAAACAGGGGACATGCAATTACGCGATTTGCATTGGAGTCTCGCGCCGACCCCGCTCTCTCCGCATGTCATGGAGAATATCGAGCGCATCCTGCAGGCGGTCCGCCTGCGGATGGATATGGATGTCGCTTTCGTCTCGGAGTTTCTGGAGCATGACCGCGTCTTTCGCGGCGTTTCCCCGGATGACGGCACCGGACCGCTGGTCGCCGGAGACGCTCTATCGCTGGGCAAAGGCTATTGCCGCCACGTCGTCGAAGGCCGCCTCCCGCAGCTGATCCCCGATACCACGGCGGTCGAATTCACCGCCACGATCGCCGAGACGCACGCGCTCCCGATCGGTGCGCATATGAGCGTGCCCATCGCCCTCGAGGGCGGGCGCATCTTCGGCACGCTCTGCTGTTTCAGCCATCGCGCCAACCTGTCGCTCGGCGAGCGCGACATCGCGTTGCTGCGCACCCTGGGCGACGTGATCGCGACCGAGATCGCGGCGGACATCCGTGACGACACCAGGAGACGGGCTGCCCTCAAGGCCATTGAGGCGGCCGTCGACGCCGGCGATCCCTATATCGTCGTGCAGCCGATCAGGCGGCTCGCCGACCGCTCGCTGACAGGCGTGGAATGCCTCGCGCGTTTCGCCGCCGAGCCGGGCCGCTCGCCCGATCTCTGGTTCGCGGAAGCGCAATCGGTCGCCTATGGCGTCGAGCTCGAACTACTGGCCGCGCGCAAGGCGCTGGCCCTCTGCGCGGATCTGCCGGCGCCGCTTTCGGTCAGCATCAATTTCTCCCCCGATACGCTGGTGGCGGCGTCCATGCCGGAGGCGCTGGACGGGTTCGACCCGCAGCGCATCGTGATCGAGATGACCGAGCATGTGCCGGTCCAAGACTATGGGCCGATCATCGAGACCCTGAAGCCGCTGCGCAGCAAAGGCATGCGGATCGCCATCGACGATGCGGGTGCGGGCTATTCGAGCCTGCGCCACATCCTCAGCATCAGGCCAGACGTGATCAAGCTCGATATCGGTTTGACCCGCGATGTCGACAGCGACCCGGTCCGCAATGCCCTGGCCGCGGCGCTGGCCGAATTCGCCCGCCGGACGAACACGATGCTGGTGGCGGAAGGCATCGAGACCGAAAAGGAATTCGAGACCCTGCGCGACCTCGGCTTCCACACCGGCCAGGGCTATCTGCTGGGTCGCCCGCAGCCGCTGGGGCAGCTCCTCTCGGAGACTGGCCCGCCGACATCGCTTGCCGGTGGGAGACCTTCCAAGTCTCGCCGGCAACCGGCACGAGCCAAGCCCCTGCCATAGCAGCGCGCTCGCAGACGCTCTTGAGCACCTTTCGAGCCGGCGCGCCCAGCGGCGCAGCACGGCCTCGATCGCGCCGTGACCCGACTGGCAGGCACCTCGGCGCGCCGATCACGCCGGCGTGATGGATCAAATCCGGCAGCCGCCCGTTCCTTGGTCTCATTCCAATTCGAAACCGGGAAGCGTGGATATGCCACTTGACCAGTTCCGCCCCACGCGACGGACGGCCGTCGCGGCGGGAGCGGCCACCGTGGTGGGCGGAGTATCGCCCTTTGCAGCCGAATCACGTACGACCTCCAGCGGCGCCACGGGCCCGGTACCGGCCGCGCGGAACGAGGTCGGATTCACCGTCAACGGCCAGCCCGCGCGCCTGACGCTCGACCCCCGCGTGACCCTCCTCGACGCGCTGCGCGAGCATCTTCATCTCACAGGGTCGAAGAAGGGCTGCGATCAGGGGCAGTGCGGCGCCTGCACCGTGCTGGTCAACGGCCAGCGCATCAATTCCTGCCTCTCCCTCGCCGTGATGCATGACGGCGACGAGATCACCACGATCGAAGGGCTGGGCGAACCCGGCAAGCTGCACCCGATGCAAGCCGCCTTCGTGAAGCATGACGGCTTCCAGTGCGGCTACTGCACCCCCGGCCAGATCTGCTCCTCCGTCGGCATGCTCAACGAGATCTCTGCAGGCATCCCCAGCCACGTCACCGCCGAGTTGGAGCAGGTGGCCTTTTCCGAGGCCGAGGTCCGTGAACGCATGAGCGGCAATATCTGCCGCTGCGCCGCCTATCCGAACATCGTCGCCGCCATTCGCGAAGTGCATGAAGGAGAGCGCGGATGAGGCCCTTCACCTATGAGCGGGCCACCGACCCCGCTGCTGCGGCCAAGGCGCTCGCGGCGAACCCGAATGCCAAGCTGATCGCGGGCGGCACCAATCTGCTCGATCTGATGAAGCTGGAGATAGAGAAGCCGACCCATCTCATCGACATCAACCGCATCGGTCTGGACGCGATCGAGCCGACGCAGGACGGCGGGCTTCGGATCGGCGCGCTGGTGCGCAACACAGTGCTGGCCGCCGATGCCCGCGTGAGGAAGGACTACGCGGTGCTGTCCCGCGCCCTCCTGTCCGGCGCTTCAGGGCAGCTGCGCAACAAGGCGACCACGGCAGGCAACCTGCTGCAGCGCACCCGTTGCCCGTATTTCTACGACACGGCCACGCCCTGCAACAAGCGCGAGCCGGGCTCGGGCTGTTCCGCGATCGAGGGCTTCAGCCGCAATCTGGCGGTGATCGGTGTAAGCGACGCCTGCATCGCGACCCACCCCTCGGATATGGCGGTGGCGATGCGGGTGCTCGACGCGACCGTGGAGACGGTTTCCCCCGATGGGGCGACCCGCAGCATCCCCATCGCCGAATTCCACCGCCTTCCCGGTGACACACCCCAGATCGAGACGAATCTGAAGCCCGGCGAGCTGATCACCGCCGTGACGCTTCCGAAACCCATTGCCGGCAAACATGTCTATCGCAAAGTGCGGGATCGAGCTTCCTACGCCTTCGCGACCGTCTCCATCGCCGCCATCCTTGGGACCGATGGGAGCGGACGCTTTGCTTTCGGTGGGCTGGCGCACAAGCCCTGGCGCAGCAAGGAGGCGGACGCCGCCTTCGCCAGGGGCAGCGATGCCGTGGCGGATGCTGCGCTCTCCGGCGCCAGAGCGACCAAGCAGAACGAATTCAAGCTCGGCCTTACCCGTCGCGTCCTCGCGACCATAACCGCCTGACCGGGGATCGCCGCCATGGATTTCAGTACGCCAGCCACCGCTCCCAACCCGATTGACCGGGGCCGCATCGTCACCAAGCCGTTCGACCGGATCGAGGGGCCGCTCAAGGTCTCGGGCCGGGCGCATTACGCCTATGAATTTCATGAGGAGTTCCCGAACGCGGTCTATGGCTTCGTCCTGGGTGCGAGCATTCCACGCGGGAAGATCGTCTCCATCGACGTCAAGCAGGCCGAGGCTGCGCCTGGCGTGCTCCTCGTGATGACGCATCTCAACGCTCCCAAGCAGGATGCCGAGGGCAAGCATAATGCTCCGCAGCTCGCCGGGCCGGAGATCGAGCAGGCCGAGCAGGCGGTGGCCTTCGTCGTCGCCGAGAGCTTCGAGCAGGCCCGCGCCGCGGCCAAGCTCATCGACATCCGCTACGAACGCGGGGCGGGCGAGTTCGACCTCGCGAAGGTGAAGGATTCCGGTGATCCGGTCGAGGAAGCCCCGGATTCCAAGGTCGGCGATTTCGACAGCGCCTTCGCCTCCGCTCCGGTGAAGGTGGATGTGACCTACACCACGCCGGACCAGTCTCACGCGATGATGGAGCCGCATGCCTCCGTCGCCCGCTGGGACGGCGACAGGCTCGTCGTCTACACCTCCAACCAGATGATCCACTGGGCTCATGCCGGTATCGCCGGCACCCTCGGCCTGCCGAAGGAGAAGGTCCGCGTCGTTTCGCATTATATCGGCGGCGGCTTCGGCTCGAAGCTCTTCATCTATGCCGATCCGATCCTGGCGGCGCTGGCGGCGCGCGAGCTGAGGCGCCCTGTGAAGGTGACGCTCACGCGCCCGCAGATCTTCAACCACACCAATCACCGCCCCGCGACGATCCAGCATCTGCGGCTGGGTGCGGATAAGGACGGCAAGCTCGTCGCGGTCGGCCATGATGCCTATTGCGGCAATCAGGAGGGCGGCGAGGCCGAGAACGCCGCCGACCAGACCAAGCTGCTCTATGGCGGCGAGAACCGGCTGATCCGCACCCGCATGGCCGAGCTTCATCTGCCCAAGGGTGGCGCGATGCGCGCACCGGGTGAAGCGGTCGGCCTGCTGGCCCTCGAATGCGCCATCGACGAACTGGCGGAGAAGGCCGGTGTCGATCCGGTCGAGCTGCGCATCCGCAACGACATCCAGTACGATCCGGAAAAGGGGCCGGACCGGCCCTTCTCCTCGCGCAAGCTGGTCGAATGTCTGCGCGACGGCGCCAGGCGCTTCGGCTGGGAAAAGCGCAGCGCCAAGCCGGCCAGTACCCGCGACGGCCAATGGCTCATCGGCATGGGCGTCGCAGCCGGCATTCGCAACAATCTGGTGATGCCCTCCGGCGCCCGCGCGACCCTCGATGGCAAAGGCGAACTCACCATCGAAACGCAGATGACGGATATCGGCACCGGCAGCTACACCATTCTCGGGCAAGTGGCGGCCGAGATGCTCGGCCTGCCGCTCGACAAGGTGCATGTAAAGCTCGGCGACAGCGACTTCCCCGAATCCGCCGGCTCAGGCGGCTCCTGGGGCGCGAACTCTGCTTCGGCGGGCGTCTATGCCGCCTGCATGGCTCTGCGCAACGAGATCGCCCGCAAGGCCGGCGTCAACTCCGACGATGCCGAATTCGCCGATGGCGCGGTCAAGGCCGGCCAGCGCAGCGTGCCGCTCGGCGAGATCGCCCGCAGCGGCTCGCTATCGGCCACCGACAAAGCCAGCTTCGGCAAGCTCACCAAGCAGTTCGCCCAGGCGAGCTTCGCCGCGCATTTCTGTGAGCTGGGCGTCGATGCCGCCAGCGGCGAGGTGCGGATCCGGCGGATGCTGAGCGTCTGCGCGGCCGGGCGCATCCTCAACCCGAAGACGGCTCGCTCCCAATGCCTCGGCGGCATGACGATGGGCATCGGCGCGGCGCTGATGGAGGAGCAGGTCGTCGATCAGCGCTTCGGCAAGTTCATCAACCACGACCTCGCCGAATATCAGGTGCCGGTCCATGCCGATATTCCGGCGCTGGACGTCGTGTTCCTCGACGAGCTCGACGACAAATCTTCCTGGCTGAAGGCCAAGGGTGTCGGCGAACTCGGCATCTGCGGCGTCGGCGCGGCCGTGGCCAACGCGGTCTACAACGCGACCGGCGTGCGCGTTCGTGACTATCCCTTGACCCTCGACAAGATCCTCCCGGCCATGCCGGGGACGATCTGAGAAGGTGCCACCGGGAACCATTGCGCCACGGAGGGGTTCATTCATCCCGGGTTTAGGCCCGGTATGGCCTGCTCGGCCATCGCCAACAGGATGATCATGATGAAACGCATCGTCGCCCTCGCCCTTCTCGGTTCGCTCGGATGGGCCGGCTTCGCCTTGCCGGCCCAGGCCGGTCAGGACCTGCCCGCAGGACTGGCCCGCCAGATCGACGCTCAGGCGGCCGAATTCACCGCCAGCGATGCCAAGCTGCGCCGCATGGAAATCATTCGCCGGACGATGGAACGGGACCGCTATCAGCGCGGGCGGGGTCCGGGCTATGGCGCGCCCGCTTATGGCCGCTACCGGGGTTATGACGGCCCCCGCCGCGGCTATTACGGCCCGCGTCCGGGCTATGGTGGGCCTCGCCCGGGCTATTACGGCCAGGGAGTCCACCCCGGCACCGGCTACCCGCCGGGCTATTACGGCCGCTGAAGTCAGGTTTCACGAGAAACCGCCTCGAACGGGGCGGTTTCTCGAAAAACGAAATGACAGAAAATACAGCACATGTTTGATTTGTCGTTTCATTTCATGATTATTTTTAACAAGAAATATTTCTGGAACACGTAATTATACCGATCATATTTCGGCTTCGGATTGCTTTCAGACTGAAATCTATTCTCGCAACACAACTCGAACGTCGGAGAATCATACGATGGAACGTCGCAACTTCCTGCTCGGCCTCGCCGCGCTCGCTGCCGGCTCCGCCACGCTGGCTCTCTCCGGCAAGGCCGACGCCGCGCCCGTCACGGCCCCCGCCGATACGCTGAAGGATGCGGCGAAGACCGCCGAGAGCCGTGCGACGCTGCCGGACGGCACGCCCATCGAGAAGGCGCAATATTATCGTGACCGGCGCTATCGCCGCGGCCCGCGCCGCCGTCGCCAGGTGTGCCGCGTGACGCGCAACCGCTTCGGCCGCCCGGTGCGCGTCTGCCGGACC
>NZ_JBMDWH010000242.1:0-20501 GCF_048595345.1 Allobosea sp. | reverse complement strand
GCGCCACACTCACTCCGCGGTCCTTGATCAGGCGGACCGCCTCGATCTTGAACTCACGCCCAAATTGCCTTCGTCGCATACCCCACCTCCGGTTTCATGAAACACCCAATCTCGGTGTCCACGAAACCGGCAGCAGGCCAGATGGGTGTCTCGACCGCGAAGCTGGCTTCCAGGCCAAGCGGCTTCGTAACTAGGACAGCCTTGCCCCAGCTGGTGCGGGAGACGATCATGGCCCTGCTGCCGCGCATGGCGTCCTCGCAGAGCAAGAGCAACTCGCGATAAGCCTTGTTCCAGCTGCAACGCTCTTCGACTGCCAGAGCCAGGGTAGCGTCGAAGACGATCCATCCGGCATCGATGCTCCGGTTCAGCCGCCTTTCGCGATGGACGAGGATGAACTCTTGCGCCATCAGGCAGGACACGATCATCTTTCCCGTCCGGACGAGATCGCCGATGGCGACCAGCCACTGGAAGGCCAAGGTTTGGTGCGCCTTGTCACGCCAGACCTTGGCCGGGTTCACACGCCCAAGGATCGCGAGCATGAACCGGTCGACCTCGTTGACTTGGTGGCTGTCGCCGATGACCGGGTTAGGGACGCCGTCGACGGCCTGGTCGACAACGCTGCGCCGGATGGGTCGCGGGTTGCTCTTGTGGTTCGCCCGGTGTAGCTCGCGCAGATTCGAAGTCTGGCGGCTGGCGAGGTCGAGCGCCTTGAAAGCGGCCTGGATCAGCATGAGCAGGTAGGCTTCGTGCTGGGCGGGCGTCGCCTCGGCCACACCGTACCGCAGCGCGACACAGCGCTCGAACAAGGCGTCGGGGATAAGCTCGCAATGGCGCGAGGAATTCCGCCGGAAGAGTGCGAAGCCCTCGTAACAGCGAACCTTCGTAGACTTGCCGCTTAGGAAGCCCCACGCGCTGAACCAATAGAGCCGGCTTGGCCAGATCGTTTTGCGGGTGACGCCTTATTCGCTTATGATCCGCTCGAAGACGAGCCGCGAGTGGAAGCTGCGCTGGGGAATGCCCGACGACCTCGCGGCCATTCCGTCGGGCCGGCGCCGGTATAAGACGCGGTCGCGCCCGCCCGACCGCTCCACCTTGACGCCACTCACGGCGTAGGGCGCGGGCGAGCGTCCCGTCTTGAAGGCGTAGGCAATATGGAAATAGCCGCAGATGGCGGCCTCGCCTAACAGCGCAGCTTCCGTCTGCTTTCAGGCGGCTGGGCTACGTCGGCTTTTGGCGCGAGGCAGCCAAGCGCCGCTAGCGGCGCACCTGCGCCAGACGCAACTATTTGAGCGGCTGTGGCTATCGACCAGTTCAATTCCTCTCGCGATCAGCAAGAAGCGGACCCGATCTAGTCGCCAGCTTCAAAGCGTAGCGTTTGACGTCGGGCGGCCAAGGATTCATGCGATCGGCGAAGTCTTGTTCATGCCCCGCGAACAGAGAGCGAATGACATCCTCGAAGCCAGGGAGGTCACCGGCCAAGGCGTGAAGAAAGCGGTAGGCAGCTTCGCGCGCCGACTTGACCTCCGTCTGGCCGGCATTGGATCGGCGGGCCTCGTCTACGAGTCGACGTAAAACCTGCGACGCCCCACCAGGCTGTGCCGAAAGCCAATCCCAGTGCCGCGGAAGGAGAGTGACCTCCCGGGCGATCACCCCCAGTTTCGGCCGTCCGCGCCCGCGCGGCACCGCATCGGTATCCGAAGCCGCTTGCGCTTCGGCTGTTGCTGTCTCCCCCTTTTTGCGCTCGCTTAAACGCGCAACGATTTCAGCGGTCGTGCCTCGGAGGTCGAGATCAACGACAGAACCAGTGGCATCGTCGAAAGCCAGTATGGGCGCATCGGCATCGTCGCCCTCGACAGCCTTGACCGCCAGAGCCACGTCGATGAGAGATCCAGCCGCCAGCTGCCTCGTTCCGACAAAAGCCGTGTAAGCCTCGGATGTGTCATGGGACATCGGGTCACTCCAAGAAGGGCACAAGCCAATTTAATCCGGGTAATATTGCATTCTCAAATGGCTTCGGCTAGGTGTCGCCACCATCAGGAGGCACTAATGCGATGAAACGGGTCGATCGGAAGGCAGCCGTGGCGGCTTACAGGGAGCGAGAGATCGAGACCGGCATTTATGCCGTTCGCTGCGTGCCCACCGGTGCAATCTGGGTGGGACAATCGCCTGACCTGTCCAAGATCCAGAACCGGCTTTGGTTCACCCTCCGGCTCGGAAACAACACGCATCGTTCTCTCCAAGAGGCGTGGCGGGCGGAAGGAGCAGACGCCTTCACATTCGAGATCCTCGAGCGTCTGGAGAATGAAGAGATCGACTATGTTCGTGCTCGCCTCCTGCAAGAGCGGCTTTCGCACTGGGCAGACAAACTTCAGGCGCCCCGGATTTGACGGGTGGCGGCAGCGACATGAAAACTGCGAACAGCAACGGCATCACCCTCGCCTATGACAGCTTCGGAGACGACGCGGCGGAGGTTATCCTGCTCATCTCAGGACTGGGGACGCAGATGATCCGCTGGGTCCAGCCGTTTTGCCGAGAGCTGGCCGAGTTGGGTTATCGGGTGATCCGGTTCGACAATCGGGATACCGGGGGTTCAACCTCCTTCGAGAAGCATGAAACCTTCGATGTCGGAACGTTAGTGTCCCTCCTTATGGAGGGGCAGAGGCCGCCTTTAGCGTACACGCTTGCCGACATGACTGCCGATGCAATCGGGCTTCTGGACGCCCTCGCAATCCCGAATGCCCACGTTGTCGGGCGCTCCATGGGCGGCATGATCGCTCAGATGATGGCCAGCGAGTACCCATCCCGCGTCTTGTCGCTTACCTCGATCATGTCCTCGACGGGGAACCCGGCTCTGCCACCACCGGACCCCGACGTCATGGCGATGATGCTGAAGCCCGTACCCGATCCAGCTTCGAACGAAGCGGGCTTCCTGGATCACGGCGTTGCCTTCTCAAGGCGCATCAGCGGCACTGCTTATACGTTCGACGAACGGGCTTGTCGTGTCCTCCTGCAGGAAGAGGTTCGGCGGGGTCGCGAGCGGGGCGGATTTGGACGGCAGTTTGCGGCCATTGCTCTGGCCGGTGACCGTCGTTCTCGATTGGCTATGATAACCGCGCCAACCCTGGTCATTCACGGCACGAAGGATCCTCTATTTAGCCCCGACTGCGGCCAGGACACCGCGGCTTCGATCCCTGGTGCGGAGCTGATGCTGATCGAGGGGATGGGACATGATCTGCCCGCGGAGCTTTTCACCCCCGTGGCTCAGGCCATCGACCAAAACGCCCGCCGTTCGCAGTCGTCACCTTTTAGAACGAGAGACCCTCAGTAGCCGCGACAGTGAGGCGCCTGTCTCTGGGCAGAGCCGCTACCCGTGCTACGATACTGGTCGGTCGCCAGCCGCCACAAAATCCCTCAATTCGGAATGTCCGCTCCCAGCGGAAAGGCCAATGTCAGCTATTGGCGCGAAGTTCCAGTCAGCCCAACGTCGCGCCCTTGCGCGGACGTGATGTGCTTGAATTTACCCTCCTTGTGCCGTGCGGTCACGAAGATCGCTCAGGAAGGCGTTCGCCGGCCGGATGGGTGAGGTGACCGATGTCGCACCTGCGACCACCTGGAAAAGCAGTGGCTGGCCTGGCTTCTTGAGCAGCTGGACAATGCCTTTTGACAGCAAAACTTAACCGCGGGCGGACCCCTTCGCTTTTGGATGCGCAGATCAGATCCGGTGCGGCATCACCATGAGCGAGAAGCCCAACAGACTGAAGCACCTGGCAAATTTCCGTTAGGCCGGCACAATTGGTGCTGAGCCGCACAGGGGAGGCGTAAAAGAGGAAGATAACAGCCGGATACCAAACGGAAGCTTTCCGGATGTCACGGCTGATGATCGACGACGCTACTCTCGAATTTGACCTCTTTCAAGCGTCGAATGCGGGAACGCGGCACCTCCTAGCGCTCCATACCGCCCCCGTGCGGCCTCTGGCGTGGTGCTGGCCTCGTGCGGACGGTCTGGTCCACGCTCACGGACCCTGACCGCCGGGCTGGGGAACGAGGCGAGCGGCTTGCTGGGCGTAGCGGCGAGCTGTGGCTTCGGTCTGCGCATGCCGGCCCTGCCGCTCCAGCTGCTGCTGCTGGCGCCGCAACTGCTCGGTCCTGGCAAGCTGAGCCGCTGCAGCCTGCGCGGTGCGCATTCTCTCGTTTCGAGCCCGCTGCTGCTGTTCGGCGATACGCCTGGCGACGGCGCGTTCGCGGAAGAAGCGCTGTGCTTCGAGATCGACCTCCCTGGCCATTGCGGCGCGTTCCAGCACGGCGGCCATGTCGGCGGCGGCGCGGACTCGCTTAGCTCCGAGATAGCTAGGAAGCGCCGCAACGGCGATACCGGCTGCGGCGAGCGCGGCGACGAGCCCGGCTCCGCTCGCGAGCAGGCCAACGGCCACCGCGTAGAACGCGACCTTCCTGACCCTCCGATCGCCGAAAACCTTCGCGGCGGCGAAGGCGCGATTGACCCGGGCACGCCGAACCCGGTCGCGTTGGCGATAGTGCTCGCGAACCCGGCCCTGCCGAGCGCGCAGATCGGCCTTCTCCTCGACCGACAGCCGGGCCGCGAGCCTGTCCCGGCCCTTCCTCGCCTTGGCGGCCTCCTCGTGCTCGCCGTCGAACGTCATCTCGTCGGCGAGATGGTCGAATTCGCGCAGCAGGGCGTCAGAGCTGCGCTGTGGCGCGTCCCGGCGGAGTTCGGCTTTGACTTCGGCTTCGGGTGGGAGTGGCCCAATGGCACCGCCGATCTCAGGCTCGCGGAACCGGTCCGCCTCGCCGCTCGCCTTCCGAATCCTATTCAGGTCACGGGTCAGGCTCGTGGCGACCAACGTCTCGGTGTCGATCACGCGGACCAAGGGTACGCCTGCGACGAGCTTGTCGCCAGCGGCCAGACGGAAGCCGAGCCTTCCCAGTTCCGCCGGAAGCAGATGGATATCTCCGCCGCATCGACGCCAAGCTTGCAGAAGCCTTGCGTCGAGCAGATCGGGATCGGCCTCGAGCCGATCGAGCTGCTGGCGCTCGGACTTCGACCGGCCGAGGCGTTTCTCGGCGATCGGCCCGGCGGCGGCAAGGTCGGCGAGCTCGCACAGCCCCCGCTCGCGCAGCAGCTGCGCAACACGCTCAACCCGCAGGCTTGGCGTCAGGCTTTCGCCGAGCTCGATCTCGAGGCGCCGCGCGATCATCTCATCGCGCTCGGCCGAGCCGGTGAAGCGCAGGGCTTTCCCGGTTTCCGGCACGACCATCGAATAGTTCACGTGGAAGTGGTGCGCACGGTCACCCTTGTCGTGCTCGACGATATGGCGGGGGGCATCGAACGGGATGCCATACTCCTCCTCGAATACGGTCAGGACCCGCTCCAGCATCTCGGCGCTAAGGGGCAGCTTCGGCGCGATCTTGAGATGGACGATGTCCCGCTTCACGCGCCGGTTCCGGCGCGCAATCGCGGCCATGATCCGAAGGGCGAGCGCCGTGTCGGCGGGAACGTCGCGGATCAGGTCAGCGCGGATGAGAACCTCCTTATTCGATCCGCGACCGGTCTTGTGGAGATGGCGACCGAGTTCGCCGATCCTCCTTGGGGTCGTGATGATGATCATCAGGCGTCCTCCTCGATCCTGAGCAGGTCAAGCACGCGGGCCATCACCTCCTCGGTCGAGGCAGTCATCCTCGCGATGTCGGCGATCACCGAGACCAGCGAGCCGGTGCCGTTCGCCAGCCTGGCGAGTTGGTTGAGGTTCCTGCCGTGGGCGCGGAGCTCGCTCAGCACCTCGCCCAACAGCTCAGCATACGCCGCGGCGCGCCGGACTGCTGGGGCTCTTACCTTCTGGCCGAGCAGCCGAAGCAGCTGCGCCCTCGCCCAGGCATTGGGCTTCAAGCCGGCCGCCTCGGCCACTGTCGCCAACTGTCCGGCCGCCTCTACGTCGATCCGAAACGAGACGAAATTCGCGCCCTGGTCGCCCATTAGGGGCTCTCCTTCTGTTTGCGGCGGAGCCGGCGCCGTGAGGCGCACCGGCTTGCCGGTTGGGGTGCACGGGGATCTCCCCTGCCGAGCTTGATGTGCTCATCGAAGATTTGTGCACATCGAACTAACTCGCCCTCTCACAAAAACAGAAGTTTTCAGGCTTTCAATACTTATTTTGTCATCCGTATGGCATGCGAATTTCGACGTATGCGTCTGTATACATGCGTATTGGAAAATATAATTTCTATCAATGCTTCACAGCCATTCATCGACCCGCCACCTTCAAGACCGGAGGCATCACATGACTGACGACGATCTCTCTTACCGCAGGCGTAAGGCTGACGAAGACCTTCGGGCCTATCTCGCCGGGCGCCCCGCCACGATCGGCAGCAATGCGGACGTCGTGCGCATATACCACTCCCACATCGTCGCGATGCGGAAGGCCGGTGCCTCCTGGGAGGAGATCGGGGCGAAGCTTTGGGAGTGGAGCGGCCGCAGGATCGCGCCTGCCACGATCAAGCAGTACATGACCGAAATCAACAAGGGCCGGATGTCGCTAGAGCTCAGCTCGACGGTCCGCCCGCAGGCCGTGACGCTCTCTGCGGCGCCTGCCGAGATTTCCAAGCCGATTCAGGATTCCCGCGAGGATCAGCCTCGCGAGGAGCGCAGCAGGGCCACGACCGCGTCGGCGCCCAACCCTGCTGACGAGTCGCCCATGCCAGGCGCATTCGATCCGGGGGCCGACTTCGAGAGAAAGAGGAAGACCTAAATGACCACTACGATCCACCGGGGCGAGGCGCACTCGCCCCGCAGCATCCGCCGCGACCAGACTGCCGCCGGCACGATGCTTTCGCCCGCTTACATCGTGCTCCAGCCCAAGGGCGGGACGGGCAAATCGACCGTCGTCGAGCAGATCCTGCTGCACCTCTACCATTCCGTCGAGAAGCAGATCTGGCTGATCGACGCCGACCTGTCGAACCCCGATCTCTACCGGGCCCATTATGGCAGCGAGATCAAGTGTGAGTGCGTCGCGCTCGACAGCGACGCCGGGTACACCACCGTTGCGCGCCGGCTCAGCGATCCGCGCATCGATGGGCCGATCGCCATCTCGACGGGCGCTGGCCTCGCTGAGGTCTATGCCCGCAACCTGGGCATCCTCGATCTTGCGGCTCACCACGCGCATCGCAGCCTGAATGTGGCTATCACGATCGACCTCGACACCGACAGCGTGATCCACATCCAGTCGCTGCGTGAGGCGATGCCCCACTCGGTGTTCTACGTCGTTCGCCCCCGGCATTTCGGTCGCCCAGAGGAGTTCGAGGTCTTCAACGAGTCGGACTTCGGCCAGGAGTTTCTGGCGGCCAAGCGCGTCATCGACCTGCCGGTTATGCCCTCTGCCCTCGCCAGGCGCTTCAAGACCGACCGCAAGTCGCTGATCAGCATCATGCAGTCCGATGACATCGCCGACCGGTGCACGCTCGAGACCTGGGCGCCGCACTCGCGCCGCGCGCTCTCACCGCTCCTCGACTGGTGATCGCAATGACCCGCGAGGATTTCAACGATCTCTCGCAGGACCTGCTCGGCCGCCCCGTTACGGCGGCCGAGTTTCAGGCTCTGTTGCACGCCGCGACCACCCTCAAGCTCGGAGTGGGCTCGCCCGTCGCGACGATGCTCGTCCTCTTCCAGTCCCTGAAGAGCGATATTGCCGCGGCGACCGCCGACCGGACCAGCAAAGCTGAAGCTCGCGCGAAGGCGCGCCGCCGTAACCACATCGGGGGCTGGATCATAGGGGCGGTTCTCGGCCTTGGTTGCGGCTGCCTGGGCTACACGCTCGCCACGCTCCAGATCGTCGGCCGCGACCGGCAAGCGCTTCACTGGGCGCTTACCGCTGATGGCGAGCGCGCGCGGCGGATGTCCGACAGCGGGCTTCTTAAAGCCCTCGAGGACTGCTCGATCCCCGGCTGGGTCCGGCAAGATCGGTACTGCCTGCCAGGCATCGATCCGGCCACCGGCACCATGCGCTGGATTCCGACGCGCAATCTTCCCTAACCATGCCACCCACACCGAAAGGCCACCAACATGTTCAAGGATCAATATCCCGCCACCTATCGAGCCGCGGTCGCGTATCGGCGTGAGGAAGAGCGTCGAGAGCGGATCAAGCGGTCTCTTCTCGAAGCCATCGGCTGGACCATGCCCGAGCCGACGGCGACGGCCGACGCGATGTCGGTCAAGGCGACCGAGGCAGTGGCCGATACCAACACCGAGACCAAGACCTGCGGCGTGCCGTCGCTGCGGCTAGACATCGCCGACGTCTCGAGGATCGATGTCCGCATCCGCCGCGACGGCGATGCGCTCATCGTCGCTATCGATCTCGATGGCGATTCCGCGCGACAGGCCGATCGGAAGCACGCTTCGTGAGCGCCGGGGAAGCCCCAAAGCTGACCGACGCCGATCTCCTCGTCGCGATCGGCGAGAAGGAGGCCAAGCTCTCGCAATGGCAGTCGCGGGGCTATGCCACCGTCGCCACCGCCAAGGGGCGGCGCACGTTTCAGGTGTCGGGGCCTGGACTTGCGACCTGGCTGCGCCTGCGGTTCCGCGACCAATATCATCGGACCCCTTCCGCATCGGCCGTCAAGGCTGCGACCACGGCACTCGCCGACCTGGCCAGCATCGCGGACGAGGTGCCGGTCTGGCTGCGCACGGCTTTGCATGACGGCAAAATCTATATCGACCTCGGCGATGAGAGTGGCTGCGCGATCTCGATCGACGAAAAGGACTGGCACCTCGTCATATCCCCGCCGGTCCACTTCATCCGCAGCAACCTCAGCCTGCCCTTACCGAGGCCGCGCGGCAACGGTGATATCGACGTGATCCGCGATCTGCTGAACCTCCCGGATGACGCATCCTACCAGCTCCTCATCACCTGGTGCATTGCAGCGCTGATGCCGACCGGGCCTTATCCGCTGCTAGCGATCGGCGGGGAACAGGGGTCTGGCAAGACCTTTCTGGCTGGCATGCTCCACGACCTCGTCGACCCCAGCCGCCTGCCGCTTCGCGCGCTGCCACGAAGTGAACGCGACCTCTATATCGCCTGCGCCAATACGCATCTTCTCGTCTATGACAATATCTCGACCATGGGCGACTGGCTGAGCGATGCCTTCTGTAAGGTCGCCTCAGGTGGCGGCATGGCGCTGCGCCAGATCTTCACCGACGATGGTGAGGTCTACTTCCGGGCGGTCAAGCCGATCGTCCTCAACGCCATCGAGGACGTCGTGACGCGGCCCGACCTCGCCGATCGGGCCATTGTCCTCAACCTGCCGGCAATCCCGGACCATAAACGTATCGATCCGGCCACGTTAGCTGCCCGCTTCGAGGCCTGCCGGTCCGAGATGTTCGGCGCACTGCTCAACCTGATGTCTTTTGCGCTGGCCATGCTGCCGACACTATCACCCGAGCGCCTCCCGCGCATGGCCGGGTTCGGGCGTCTCGGCATCGCCATCGAAGGGTGCTTTGGAGACCCGGGCTGCTTCATGGCCGCCTACGACGCCAATCGCGCGCTGAGTTCGGCCATCCTCGCCGATAGCGATCCCGTCGTCAGCGCCATCGCCAAGCTGACGCAGAACCACCCTCACTGGCAGGGGACGGCCACCGATCTGGCCAAGGCCCTCGAGACGCGCATGGGTCCGGACAAGCGGATCGATCCAGCCGCGCTCGCCGGCCGGCTGCGCAGGCTCGCACCCGTCTTGCGCGCAAACGCCATCACGATCGAATTCGAGCGCGAAGGAAAGGACAGAACCCGTATCATCGCGATTACGAGCGAGTACAATGAGCGGGATAACTCCGTCCGCACTGTCCGTCGCGTCCGCCGGGGTTGATGCCACGGACGGGGCGGACGGGGCGGACAGCTCATTGGCTGCGCCAGCTTCTTCACATCTAAACTTCGCGCGTACACGAAAAGACTCAATGCTAAATGCCGCGGTATGACGAACGCAAATTTCTGCACCCGTAGTATGCGCGTAAGCCGGCCTACAATGCCTTTATAGAGGCGTTCAGCGGACCTTTTTCAGAGCCAGTGCCTACACATCCACTGTTCTTGCCCTTTGCGGCTACGATCGAAATTGTGGCGACTTGAGTCAATACTACGACGGGGGCCGGCCACACTAGGCCATCGGCAACAAGCTCCCAATCCTGCGGCAGAATGCCGGCAGAGCATTCAGCCATCCGTCGTCATCGAAGTCCAAAACTCCAATCTCCGGCGCTCCACCAAAAAGGGGCTCGAATCACCGCATCTGCCGGCGCGGCAAACGCCGTGATGCTCGGCATCCCGGACGCCATTTTCTCTCGCTGGTACAACCGGGACCATGCCGGTGAGGTCGAGGCGCTCGCCTGTCATCGCCCGCGCCGGGGATCGTGTCAGGAATTGGGCTCCTGACCCGATCCATGGTTAGATTGTCGGGCTGGCGCTGCGCGAGATGGAGCTCAGCCCGCGCGAACTGGCGATGTGCTTCAGCGTCGAAAGAGGCTTTGTTGTCGAAAGTGCCTCCTCTTGCTTCTGCATCCACATGCGGTTCCGACCGCGTGATAGGCCTTGTCGCCGGCATCCGTGAACAGACGAGGAGTCCTACGTACCCGATCACGGTGATCGTGAGCGTCATGTTCGGCGGGACAGCCCTTTGCGCAGAATCGGCTGGCAAGACATTTGAGTTATGGCCAGTCGCCTTTTTGTCGATATCGGGCTGCTGCTTGTCTTGGTGCTTCCAGGGGCTATTGGCACGCTCTTCATACTTCGATCTGGGGTCGCCATAGCAACAGTAAGCGGCTACGCCCTTTGCTGAATGGGCCGCTTTTATCCTCGATGCTGAGCTAGTTCTGGCGAGCGAAGCGCTTTCTCATCTCCATGCTCCAGATGTTGGCTGGCTGACATCGCCAAATACGCTGGACCTGACCAAGTTGTGGCCGCCTCCAATGTCAGAATGCGAGGCACCTGTCGAGCTGTCACCTTCGACCGTTGCAGTATCAATCTCCATGCTGAAGTTGACTTTGACGTGATGGCTTATTTCCAAAAACACGGTGTACTCAGGCCAGAACAAAATCTCCATAAAGTCCTCACTGCCGCTCGATGTTCTTCTGCTCGACAACGACGCTCCAGCGTCGGACTTCTCGGCGGATCAGATCGACCATCTCAGCGGGGCTGGAAGGGCTGGGAACGCCTCCGAGCTGAGCAAACCGCTCCTTCATCTCAGGCAAGGCCAGCACATCTCGAATTTCGCGGTTCAGGCGGTCGACGATCGGTTGCGGAGTCTTGGGCGGCAGCGCGAGACCGAGCCAGGACATCGTTTCCACGCCTGGCAGGGATTCTGCGATGGTGGGCACGTCCGGCAGCAGCGCGTAGCGCTGCGGCGAGGAGATCGCGAGGGGCCGGACTGCACCTGCGCGCGACTGATCCAGCAGTGCCGTCGCCGTACCGATCATGACGTCGATCCGCCCGCCCAGGACATCGAGAATCGCCTGTGAGTCGCCTCGATAGGGTACTGCTGTCGTCGCAATGCCGGCTTCGATGTCGATCCATTTGCTCAAAAGATGGTGCACGCTTCCGGGAGCATTCGAGCCCACGGTGATCTTGTCGGGAGCGGCTTTGGCGCGCGCCAGCAGATCCGGGAAGGACATGATCGGAGAGTCCGGTTTCACCGCCACGACCATGGGATAGGCGGTGACCAGGGAGATCATGCTGAAGCCGTCCACGGGGTCGTAAGGCAGCTTCTTGCGCGTCGCGGCCGTGCCGGAGTGGGCGCCGGTGAGCATAACCATGGTGTAACCGTCAGGCGCAGCGCGTGACACCATGTCGCTCGCCAGAACGCCACCGGCGCCGACTGTCGACTCGACGATCACGGATTGTCCGAGCCGCTGTGTCAGCTTGTCGGCCACCATACGCCCGACCGTATCCGGGCTACCGCCGGCCGGAAAGCCAACGACGAGCTTGATCGGACGGGAAGGCCAGTCGTCAGCCTGCACGGCCGTAGCCAGGCCAAGGGCCGCAATCACGACCAGGGCTCGGCGTGAGACGCCGCCCAGCCGTCCATCGAACGTCAACATTCGGATGCTCCTATCGTTCGGGTGGGCTCTCATCGCGGGCGCCCGCCGGGCTAAACGGCCTGGTATAGGTGGCAGCGAGCCTTCAAAGCGTCGTGAGGTGTGGTTCTGACCGCCCCTCAAAAAGGCTCTCGTGTGCGATCGGGCCTATGGCGTCAGTTTGACAGATAGGTCCATTTGCCGCCCTTGACCGTGGCGATCACCAGGCTGTTGCTCTGGACCCCGTAAGGCTCACCGGGCTTGAAGTCGTAGACGCCGATACTGCCGACCAAGCCGCTGACGGAATGCAGCCGATCGCGGATCGCGAGCCTGAACTGCTCCGTCCCGGGCTTTGCGACCTTGAGGGCTTCCGTCGCCACCAAGCTGAGTAAGATGCCGGAGTCATAGGCTGTGGGGTTCTGCGTATCGGGCTCCGTCGTCGGGTAGAGCTTGCTGAATTTCTCGACGAAATCGACGACCACCTTCTTGGAAGGATTGCTGTCCGGAACCTGGCCCGCGACCGAGACCAGGAAGGCCGCGGCAAGTACGCCTTCCACTTTTGCCCCACCGAGACGTAGGAAGTCCTGCCCGACCGCTACAGGCGCATTGTACAGGGGCTTGCTGAAACCGCGATCGCGAAGCGTGACGTTGGGCAGGACGGCGGGGCTGCCGGATGCCGCGATGAAGATGGCATCCGGCCTTGCCGCTACCAGCCGGAGGGCCTGTCCGACGAAGCTGGTGTCCGAGCGCGCAAAGCGTTCATTCGAGAGGATCTCGATCCCGGCTTCGGCACAGTATCGCTTGAAATGGGCGAACGCGGTGTCGCCATAGATATCGTTGTAGCCGACAAAGGAGACCTTCTTGATCCCGGTTTCCTTCATATTCTGGACGATCTTCGCAACCCACATCTGGATCGGCGGCGACACGTTGATGAACCATTCGCTCTTGTCTCCAAACAGGTCGAGCGCCGTACCGGAAATGAGCGGAACCTTGAATTCTGAAAGAACGGGCGCGATCGCGTACGCCGTGGCGGCGTTGGTCGGTCCGATCAGCACATCGACGTGGTCTTCGTTGATCAGCTTCCGGGCGTTGCGCACGGCCGCGGAAGGATCCGAACCGTCATCCACGATGACGTAGCGTACCGGCTCGCCGGCGATTTCCTTGGGAAGGAGCGGAAGGGTGCGCTGGAACGAGGTGCCGAGTGCCGCAGCGGGGCCGGTCAGCGAGAATGTGCCGCCGACGACGATCTCGGCATCGGCATTCCACGAAAAGCCGAGACTCAGCATCGCGCCGATGCAAAATGCCCGGCCCCAGTCCGAAATCCAATTCATCGTCCTACTCCCTCAGTTTGTTATGGTTTGCTCGAAGGCCTCTCGGCCGACTCTGCGGCAGCGCCAGAATTTGGCTGCGTGAATCCGGTCAGGAGCCTCCGAGATACGCTCGTGCGAGGCGCGGATCGTCCAGCAGAGCGGATGCGGCGGCGTGCAGCGTGATCTCGCCGGTCTCCATCAGGTAACCGTAATCGGCGCATTCCAGAGCAGCTCGGGCGTTTTGTTCGACGAGCAGAATGCCTACGCCGCTCTGCTTCAGCGCCGTGATGATCCGGAAGATCTCGCTGACGATGAGGGGGGCGAGACCAAGGCTTGGTTCGTCGAGCAAAAGAAGTCTCGGGCGGCTCATCAGAGCTCGTCCGAGCGCCAGCATCTGCCTTTCGCCACCGGACAGCGTCGTGGCCAGTTGCAGACGGCGTTCGGCAAGGCGGGGGAAGTAGTCGAATACCTCCGCCAGTCTCGCCCGGAGGCCCGCCCGGTCGCGGCGATGGGTGTAGAAGCCGAGCTGAAGATTGTCTTCGACCGACATCGAGCCGAACAGTTCACCTCGCTCCGGCACGATGCAGAGCCCCATCTCCAGACGGTCCTCGACATCGAGGACATCTACGTTCTGGCCATCGAATTCGAAATGCCCGCTTGCCGTGACAAGCCCTGCCGTCGCGTTCAGCAGCGAGGTCTTGCCTGCGCCATTCGCGCCGATGATCGTGACGATCGAGCCCTTATCGACCGTCAGGCTGGCTTTATGCACCGCCATTATCGGCCCGTAGCTGACCTCGGCCTCGCTGACCTTGAGGAGCGGGGTCACAGGGCCGCTCCCAGATAGGCTTCGCGGACGATTGGGTTGGCGCGGATCTCCTCAGGGGTTCCCATGGCACGCTGCTTGCCGAAATCCAGCATGATGATGCGGTCGACAAGGCCCATGACGAACTCCATGTCGTGCTCGATGAGGAGAAGGGTGACGCCGGCAGCCGAGACTTCCTTGAGCAGGCTGCTGAGCTCATCTTTTTCAAGACGGCGGAGTCCCGCGGCGGGCTCGTCGAGCAGGAGGATGATCGGGTCGGAAGCGAGAGCTCTCGCAATTTCCACGGCGCGCTGCTGCCCAAGCGGAAGGTTGCCGACGAGATCATGAGCTCGATCGATCAGCCCGATCCGCCGAAGTTGCTCGAGTGCTTCCGCACGGACCTGGCTCTCGGACTGCATATCCAGGTGCAGGGCGCCTGATACGAATCCGGTCCGGGTCCGCGAATAGGCGCCGAGCATGACGTTCTCGAGGAGCGACATGTTGGGGCGCAGCTTGACGTGCTGGAATGTTCGGGCAACGCCCACCTTGATGAGATTCAGGGGCTTCTCGGCAGTGAGGTTGCGCCCGATGAAGGTCACGGTCCCCTGGGTCGGCCGAAGCGCGCCCGAAATCAGGTTGAACGTTGTGCTTTTACCGGCACCGTTCGGACCGATCATTCCGATAATCTCTCCTGCGCGGATCTCGAAACTGACATTGTCAACGGCAGTCAGGCCGCCGAACCTTTTCGTCAAGCCGGAGACCTGAAGAAGCCTCTCGCCGGCGGGGGGAAGTGTGCGGCGGGGCAGCGGCTCGACGCTTGACTGCTCATGCCGCAGCTTCGTCCGCCGAAGGCGCGGCATCAGGCCGACAATGCCGGACCGCGCATGCTGGAGCACCAGGATGAAAAGGCAGCCGTAGACGATTTTCTCGATGTTGCCCGCGCGGGTCGTGAACAGGGGAAGGATGTCTTGCAGTGCCGCATGCAGCGTGGTGAAGAGCGTCGCCCCGATCACGGCGCCGACGATGTGTCCGGCGCCGCCGATCACCGCCATCAGAAGGAACTCGATGCTGGTCTGAACGCTGAACGGATCGGGGCCGACATAACGCTGAGAATGCGCGTAGAGCCAACCCGAGAGACCGGCCAGCAGCGCCGCGACGATGAATATCCCGAGTCGAATGCGAAACTCGTCGATGCCAAGGCTGGTGACGAGTGTCCTGCCACCACGCAGTGCACGGATCGCCCTGCCCTGGCGAGATTGCAGCAGCCAGGTGGTGCCGATCATGACCCCGGCGAGACAGGTCGCGACAAGATAGAAGTAGCGTTCCTGCGGGGCCAGCGAAACGCCGAAGAACGAAACCGGCGGGATATCGCTGATGCCGGTATGCGCCCCGAGTTCCTCAATATTTCCGAACAGGAGAGTGATGACCATGCCCCAGGCAAGCGTCACCAGCGCCAGGTAGTGGCCCGACAGATGCAGCGTCACCATGCCGAGGATCAGCGCGCAGAGGGCAGAGAGGAGCACGGCTACCGGCAGCCCGGCCCAGGGGGAAAAGCCAAGCTTCGCACTCAGCACCGCTGTTGCATAGGCGCCGAGGCCGACGAAGGCCGACTGACCGAAGGACGTCAAGCCGCCCGAGCCGGTCAGGATGACGAGACCGATCGCGACGATCGCATAGATCCCAATGAAGTTCAGTTGTGCGATGTAGAAGTTGCTGAGGACATGGGGCGTGATGACGATGGCGACGACAGTCGCGGCAAGAATCCAAGCGGTTCGAACCGGCATCACACCTCCTCCTCCTCGTGCTCGATCTCGGTCTTCGTGAACAGCCAGCGCAGCATCACGATCGGAATGAGGAGGGCGAAGACGGCGACATCCTTCAGGGCGCTGGAATAGAAGGAAGCGAAGGACTCGATCAGTGCGACGAGCAACGCGCCGAAGGTGGCGAGCGGATAGCTCACGATCCCGCCGATCGCCGCCCCCACGAAGCCCTTCAGGCCGATAAGAAAGCCGGTATCCGAATAGACCGTCAGACTGGGGCCGATGAGGATACCTGAGACCGCCGCCAGCGCCGCCGCGATCGAGAAGGCTGCGGTTCCAGCGGAAGCGACGCGGATACCGACGATGCGGGAGCCCACGAGATTGACCGCAGTTGCCTTGAGTCCTTTACCCCAAAGCGTCCGCTCGAAGAGCAGATACAAGCTGAGCGAAATCATCACGAGCGCGCCGAAGACCACCAGGCTTTCGCCCGATATTTCGATACCGCCGATCGTGACGCTTCCGCTGATGTAGGGATTGGTCCGGTAGCCCTCGGCTCCGAAAAACAGCAGCGCGAGGCCTGCAAGCGGAAAGTGGACAACGGCGGCCGCCATGAGGAGGGTCAGCACCGAGGCCGAGCGCATCGGCTGGAACACGACGCGGTAGAGAAGAGGGCCGAGCGGCACGATGAGCGCGATCGTCAAGATGATCTGCGCAGCCATGGGCAGATCATAGCTCGGCAGAAGCATTGCAACGGCGACGGGTGCAAGCGGCAGCGCCGCATAAGTAACGATCGAGCGCCAAGGCCGTCTCAGGCGCCCCCGCCGATAAAGGTCATAGCCTTCCATTATGATGGCGAGGCCCGACAAGATCATCACGAGCCAGACCGTTCCCGGAAGCCTGTTCGCCTGGATCGTTGCCAGCGTCAGCGCCGAATACGCGATGAGGTCGCCATAGGAGACGAAGGCGATCCGCGTGATGTTGAAGACAAGGACCGTTCCCAATGCCAAGAGGGCATAGATGGCGCCACTTGCGACCCCCTCACGCGTCAGCAGGAGGGCAATATCGAGATTCATCGCGGACTTCCGTTTCCGGCTGCGGGGTGGCTTCGGATCAGGCGATCAGCGGCGAGCGAGGATCGACCGTCCAGGCCAACTGAGCGCTGTCTGGAGCGCTGGAAGCGTGCGCGTCGTGGGCGAAGGAGCGGAAGGGAAGCGGCCTCGCAAAGCGAGGACTGCGCCGTTGCTCTTGGATACCGGCATTTTCACTCCCTGCGCCCCTGATAGTGTCGTTCGACTTTCTGGGCCTTGAATGCTCCGCGGAACGGCCTAGGGAGCCATAACGGTGCTTTCAAACATTCTAGCATTTTTATAAGGCGGCCTTCGCTGAGTCAATTGCTTATGGAAGACATGCGTACCGGACAAGACAGGCGCGGTGCACTTGAACGAGATGCAACTGGGGATGACCGCAGCTCTCGTCGCTCTGTGAAACAAGTTTGAATAACTGACGGTATCTAGGAGAAAAATGCAGGAAAGAATGGGCGTGCGAGCTTCGATTTTGAGGACGAGCTGGCCGATCTCTCCCGACGCCAGTACCTGCGCTTGAGTTTGATCCGCACTTGATCCCCATCAGTGCTCGAGGCCCGTCGCTGGCGGAGAGGCTGGCCGTTGACGGCCTATTGCTAAAATACTAGAATATAAGAAATCTACCATCGGCACTCTCTCGAACAGGAAGAGATATGCACCTTTCGCTGAACGACCGATCCGCCGCCCACCATGAGATCGCATTCGACATGCGAGAACTCAGGGACTGCTTCGGGGCATTCTATACCGGCGTCACGGTAGTCACGACGACCGATCCGCAGGGAGGCTTTCATGGGACGACGGTGAACTCCTTCAGTTCTTTGTCCCTGGACCCGCCGCTGGCGCTCTGGAGCCAGCGGCGGGCATCGTCGACCTTCCCCGTCTTCAGCGTGGCGAAGCACTTCATCGTCAACATCCTCGCGGACGATCAGCTCGACATGTCGAGCCGTTTCGCGAGCGGCCGGCCCGACAAGTTCTCCGATCTCGAGGTTAGTGCCGGACTGGGCGGCGTCCCCATCCTCCCGAACTGCTCGGCCTATCTGCAGTGTTCCGCCGAAACGAATTATCCGGGCGGTGACCATGTGATTTTCATCGGTCGGGTCGAACGGATCGAAACCACGGGAAGGCCTCCGCTGCTTTTTGGTGGCGGCCGATATCAGGTCGCGCGACCGCTCTCGGCGAGTGCTCCAAACTAGGCACGGTCTCGTCTGAACGGGCGCCGATGATTCACGAAGGCGCGGGCCATGCGCGAGCTGCGTTGTCCTCGCCCGCGGCCGCGCCGTTTTCGCACTTCCGCCGCACATGTATCACCGACAGTCGCGGACGAAGCTCAGCCTGTTGCGCCGATACATGAAGGGCCTGATGCGAGTTTGGTATCATCGACCTGAAGCCTGACGATTTGCGCCGAGCGCCGCATGCATTTGCCACGAAAACGGCCCCGGTCACCACAAGGTGAACGGGGCCGTTTGATTGATGCTCTGGCTCCTGGATTCGATCTCGAGCAGCCGTACGGAGTCTGCCTTGCCGGCTCAATCGCCGGAGCGCGGCCCGACATCGAACTGGAAATACACCAATGCGGCCATGCACTGGCTGGCGGCATAGACGTCCATGTTCGAAATCTTTTCGAGCCAGCGAGAATTGATCTCCTTCTCGCATTGCGCGACCTGGCTGTCGGTCACCGCGCGTGCGACGGCATATCCGTTATCCTTGTATTTCGCGACCGCGCGTCCGATCACGACCTTGGTATCCGCCGCCGAAACCCTTTTAGCCGTTTCATAGACGTCATTGACGAATTGCTGCATCTGGACGACATCCTCGCGGGTCGCCGGGTTGCTGCGATGGCCCGTCACGAGAGTCTCGAAATCAAGGCTGAGCAACTGGCCGAAGACCTTGATGTACTCCTCGGTGTTCTGAGTCAGATTGAACCCCATGAACATCGTCTGGGCCGGCGATATCGTATCGATCGCCATGAGTATTTTCTCTGCAGGAAAATAGGCGAGAAGATCGCCTGCTGCCGAATGCCAGTGTCCGATCTTGAGTTGAACGGTGGTCGGCGCCAGATCGAGAGTCGTGGCTTCCTTGAAGGTCTTGTTCGGGACCGGGCGGTTGGGATCCTTCTGTTCCTTCAGGAAATGGGCGACGCCCTCTTCGGCGATGATCTCGAGATTGGGATGACGCTTCAGGATGACCCCGGCCCCGCCAATATGGTCGATATGGCCGTGCGAGTAGACCAAGCTCACGATCGGCTGCTTGGTGACCTCTGCCACGGCAGGCTCGATATTGCGCAGCAGAGACGGCGGAGCATCGAACAGGACGACCCCGCGATTGGTCACGACGAAGAGGGACTGGTAACGACCATCCGTGACCATATAGATCGTCGGCTTCAGCTCACGCACGACATATCCCTTGGCGGGATCGATCGGCCAGGCTCGTGATTTGACCTCGGCCGAAACCGGCGCGAAGTCGGGCAAGGCGGGCTCCTGAGCCAGGGCTGCCACGGTGGCTGTCATCATCGCGCCGATGAACGCTATCGAACGTAAGAATTTCACTGGTTTCTCCTCCGTTTTATCATTCTGGAATTTTCAGGCAGCCACCCGTCTCGCGCCATCGACCGGGCGCGGTATCGCTGCGGAGGGCTGCGGTGTGACAGAAGCTTGGCTGTTGCCGCGCGTCTGTGCGGTCAGAGGCGGCGGCCGCCGTTTCCTCGCATCATGCTCCAGCGAGGGCACTCGTGCTGCGCGTGCGGCCGTCGACCGAAAACGCGCCCGCGCTGGCGAACACCAGATAGAGGAAGACGAAACAGTAGAGGATCGCGGAATCGCCGCCATTGACGATGGGGTAGAAGCTCTTCGGGGCGTGCCCGATCCAATAAGCGAATGCCATCTGCCCTGAGAGGACGAACGCAGCGATCCGGGTCTTAAGTCCGAGCAGGACGAGAAGTCCGCCGACGCATTCGAGAATTCCTGCAAACCAGAACAGAGACATCACCGGTGGCAAGCTTCCGCTTGGTGGCATGACCGGAAAGCCGAACAGCTTTTGAGTGCCATGCGAAATGAAGGTGAGGGCCGCGACGATGCGCAGAATCCCCAGAACGTGAGCCTGATGGCGGTCGAGGTAGGAATGCATCGCAAATCCCTTCGTTGGCAGTGAGTGGGTTCGGTCGATCTCCTGGGCAGAAGCGGCCGGATTCCGGAGATCGGAAGGGCGGCCTGATCGATAATGGGCGTCGAGAAGACAGCTAGATCGCGTCAGCAGGCGCTCCAGCCTCCATCCTGCGTCATCAGTTGTCCCGTGACGTAGCCGGACGCCGGCGACGCCAGATACAGTGCCAGTCCAAGCAACTCGCGAACATGACCGCGTCTCTGCATCGGAATACGCTTCTCGATTTCTCCGAAGAAGCGAGCTTCCTGTTCCGGGCTCGCTGACTTCTTGCGGGCCTCGCCGAGCCGGCTGCCGCCATGCCACCCCGGTGCGATCACGTTGCAGCGGATA
>NZ_JBMDWH010000241.1:0-3179 GCF_048595345.1 Allobosea sp. | reverse complement strand
TGCGCGTCGGCGGCGGCCGCTGAGGCCGGGGAGGGCGACGATGCGCATTCTCCTGACGCTGCTCGGCTTCGTCATGATCGCGGTGCCCGCGCTGATGATGCTGGCGCGCCGAGACCTGCCGAGCGGGCGGCGCATCGCCTTCGCGCTGGTGATCTTCCTGGCGCCGGCGCTCGTGCTGGGATTCATCCAGAGCGTGCCGGAACTGGACGGGCGCTCGCTCACGCATCCGAACCGCTGGGCGCTCGCCCGCATCGTCCTCACCGGTGCTTCGCTGATCCTGCCCTGGTGCCTCTATGTCTGGCTGGCGGGGCGGCGGCCCGCGCGGCGCGATTGACAGCGCGCCCGCTGCCGAACATATACGAGCGCATGAGCATGATGATCACCCGACGTCGCCAGATTGAGGCCGCCCCGGCGCGCCCGCGATGACGCTCGGCTGATTGTCCGACGCCCGCGACCGCGCCCCGAGCGCGGTTTTTTTATGCCCTTAGCCAGCTTCGGCAGCGCGAGCATGCTGCCCATCCCCGGGGGATCCCGATGAGCCAGACCCAGAAGACCATCTTCATCGACGGCGAAGCCGGCACCACCGGCCTCGGCATCCGCGACCGCCTCGCCGCGCTGCCCGAGATCGCGCTGAAGAGCATCGATCCCGACAAGCGCAAGGACCCGGTCGCCCGCAAGGAGATGATGGCCTCGGTCGATCTCGTCGTGCTCTGCCTGCCGGACGACGCGGCCAAGCAATCCGTGGCGCTGGCCGATGAGCTGGGTGCGGATGCGCCCAAGATCGTCGATGCCGCGACGGCTCACCGCATTGCGCCCGGCTGGGTCTATGGCTTCGCCGAACTGGCCCCCGGCCATGCCGAGGCGATCGCCAAGGCGGACCGTGTCGCCAATCCCGGCTGCTATCCCACCGGCGCCATCGCGCTGCTGCGCCCGCTCGTCGATGCCGGCCTGATCCCGCAGGATCACCCGGTCTCGGTCAATGCGGTGTCGGGCTATTCCGGCGGCGGCAAGGCCATGATCGCCGATTACGAGAGCGGCGTCGCGCCGGCCTTCGAGCTTTACGGGCTCGGCCTGCATCACAAGCATCTGCCGGAGCTGCAGGCCTATGCGAGGCTGACCCGGCGGCCCATCTTCGTGCCTTCGGTCGGCAATTTCCGGCAGGGCATGCTGGTCTCGATCCCGCTGCATCTCGACACGCTGCCTGGCAAACCCGCCATCGCCGACCTGCACCATGCCCTGGCCGAGCGCTATGCCGGCTCGACCTATGTCAGCGTGCCGGCGGCCGAGACCAACGGCAAGATCGAGCCCGAGGCGCTGAACGATACCAACAAGCTCGAGCTGCGGGTCTTCGGCCAGGATGACCTGCATCAGGCTGTGCTGGTCGCCAGGCTCGACAATCTCGGCAAGGGCGCTTCGGGCGCGGCGGTTCAGAACATCCGCCTGATGCTGGGGCTCCCGGAGGCCTGAGGAGCACAGGGTCTGACGGCACACCCGCGTGGTGCGCCGCCAAGGAGCCCGATCCTGCTTGCGCTTGCAGAGCAAGCGTCACGCGCTCAGGCATCGGAGAAGGCCGGAGAGCCGAGAATGGCCTGGATGCGCGGATCGCGCGCCCAATTGCCGCGCGGCATCACCCAGCCGCCATTGTCGGAACCCCGATTGAAGCTTCCGCCGTGGAAGAAGAAATCGGCATAGGCATCGGCGAAATGCTCGCTCGGCCCCTGTGTTGCGCCGGAGTGCGCGTGCGCGAGAAGCGCTGCGTACCCCGCCGGATCGCTGCCGGCGAGGGTCGCCATGCAGCCGAAGGCCCAGTCGATGATATGGCCGACTTCGTGCAGCAGCGTGTAGTTTAGCCGACCCGCATTCACCGGACGCTGGACCGGATCGAAGATCATGCGGTTGAGCCGGATGAAAGGCCCACCCGGCATGGTCGGCGAGGCCGAGCCGCCGCCACCGCGTGCCGGGCGATCGCCGACGGTGATCGTGGGCAGAGCCCGCAGATGCATGCTCGGCAGCAGGCACAGCGTGCGCTCCAGCTGCTCGATCTCACGGCCCCTTGGCTCGACTCCGTTGATCCGAACGCTCACCCCGTAGCAAAGCGCATATGGCACGATCGCCTCCCCCAAAGCGTCGGGGATGGATCGTGCCGCAGAGCGGGATTTCTGGCAACGGACGAACCGCTCTCAGGATGCGAGTGGTTCGTCGAATCCCATGGGCGATGCTGGACTCAGCCCTGCCAGGGCAGGAAGTTCTGGCGCTGCTCGCCCAGACCCTCGATGCCGAGTGTGACGACCTCGCCGCCCTTGAGGAAGCGCGGCGGCTTGAAGCCGAGGCCGACGCCGGGCGGGGTGCCGGTGGTGATGACATCGCCCGGATCCAGCCGCATGAACTGGCTGATATAGTGGACGAGGTGCTTCACCCCGAAGATCATCGTCTTGGTCGAACCGTTCTGCACGCGCTCGCCATCGATCTCCAGCCACATGGCGAGGTTCTGGATGTCGGCGACCTCGTCAGGCGTCACCAGCCAGGGGCCCAGCGGGCCGAAGGTCGGGCAGCCCTTGCCCTTGGCCCATTGCCCGCCGCGCTCGGCCTGGAATTCGCGCTCGGATACATCGTTGCAGACGCAGAATCCGGCGATGGCGTCCATGGCCTTGTCCTCAGGGATATAGGAACCGCCATCGCCGATCACGATCGCCAGTTCGACCTCCCAATCGGTCTTCTTCGACGCCTTGGGGATCTGCACGTCGTCATTCGGCCCGACGATGCAGTTGGGCGCCTTGTTGAAGAGGATCGGCTCCTTCGGGATCTCGGCGCCGGTCTCGGCGGCATGATCGGCGAAGTTGAGGCCGACCGCGATGAAGTTGCGCACATCGCCGACGCAGGCGCCGATGCGGGGCGAGCCGGACACCAGCGGCAACGACTCCGGCGCGAGCGCCTTGATCTTCGCCAGCGAGGCCGAGGTCAGCGCCTTGCCGGCCAGATCGGGGACGATGCCTGAGAGGTCGCGCAGAGCGCCCTGGGCGTCTAGCAGGCCGGGCTTTTCCTGGCCGGGCGCGCCGTAACGAAGCAGTTTCAAGGTGTTTCCCCCAGATTCAAACGATCTAATTGATGCACGATCCTGCCCGCAGCCGGTGCCGGAAGGCAAGAGCGTCGCTGCATGACGCGCCCGCGCGATATGGGCG
>NZ_JBMDWH010000240.1:0-6096 GCF_048595345.1 Allobosea sp. | reverse complement strand
GGCATCTTCCTCGCCATCCTGCTGGCCCTCGCCCTGCTGGTGCCGCTCTCCAACCTGCTGCTGCCGGCCGGCTCGGCCCTGCATGTCCCGACCTCGACCATGTCGCTCTGGGGCAAATATCTCTGCTATGCCCTGCTGGCGATCTCGCTCGATCTGGTCTGGGGCTATTGCGGCATCCTCAGCCTCGGCCATGGCGCCTTCTTCGCGCTGGGCGGTTACGCCATGGGCATGTATCTGATGCGCCAGATCGGCACCCGCGGCGTCTACGGCAATCCGGTGCTGCCCGACTTCATGGTGTTCCTGAACTGGCAGGAGCTGCCCTGGTACTGGTACGGCTTCTCCTCCTTCCCCTTCGCCATGCTGATGGTGCTGGCGGTGCCGGGGCTGCTCGCCTTCGTCTTCGGTTGGTTCGCCTTCCGCTCGCGCGTCACCGGCGTCTATCTCTCGATCATCACCCAGGCGCTGACCTATGCGCTGCTGCTCGCCTTCTTCCGCAACGACATGGGCTTCGGCGGCAATAACGGCCTGACCGATTTCAAGGACATCCTCGGCTTCAACATCCAGGCGCAAGCGACCAGAGCGGCTCTGTTTTCCATGACATGCGTGATGCTCGCGGCCGGCTTCCTTATCGCGCGCGGCATCGTCGTCTCGAAGCTCGGCAAGGTGGTGATCGCGATCCGCGACGCTGAATCCCGCACCCGCTTCCTCGGATACCGCGTGGACCGGTTCAAGCTCTTCGTCTTCACCGTCTCGGCCTGCATGGCGGGCGTGGCCGGCGCGCTCTATGTGCCGCAGGTCGGCATCATCAATCCCAGCGAATTCGCCCCCGCCAACTCGATCGAGACCGTGATCTGGGTCGCCGTCGGCGGGCGCGGCACGCTGGTCGGCGCCGCGTTGGGTGCCGTCGTGGTCAACTGGGCCAAGACGATCTTCACCTCGGGCTTCATGGCGCCCTACTGGCTCTTTGCGCTGGGCGGCCTCTTCGTCTTCGTCACGCTGTTCCTGCCCAAGGGCATTCTGGGTACGGCCGAAGCGCTATGGGCGCGTCGGCGCAAGCCCAGCGCACCGCCAGCGCCGCCCCCGGCCGCCGAGCCGGCCCCGGCGGAGTGAAACCGATGAACGCTCCCAATCCCGGCCAGCTCACCTCCTCGCTGCTCTATCTCGACGGCGTCAGCGTCTCCTTCGACGGCTTCAAGGCCATTCGCGGCCTGTCGCTCACCATCGAACCGGGCGAGATGCGCGCCATTATCGGCCCGAACGGCGCGGGCAAGACGACGATGATGGATATCATCACCGGCAAGACCAAGCCCGATACCGGCACGGTGATGTTCGCCGGCTCGGTCGATCTCACCCGGCTCGACGAGGCGGCGATCGCCAATCTCGGGATCGGCCGCAAGTTCCAGAAGCCGACCGTGTTCGATTTCCACACGATCGAGGACAATATCCTGCTGGCGCTCAAGGCGAAGCGCACGGTGGCCAGAACCCTCTTCTGGAAGACCGAGCCCTCCCAGCAAAAGCGCATCGACGACATCCTCGGCATCGTGAAGCTCGCCGACAAGCGCGACGACCTCGCCGGTTCGCTCTCGCACGGCCAGAAGCAATGGCTCGAGATCGGCATGCTGCTGGCGCAGGACCCCAAGCTCCTGCTCGTCGACGAGCCGGCCGCTGGCATGACCGATGGCGAGACCGCGCAGACGGCCGTGCTGCTCAAGGAGATCGCGAAGGACCATTCGGTCATCGTCGTCGAGCACGACATGGGCTTCATCCGCGAACTCGGCGTGAAGGTCACGGTGCTGCACGAAGGATCGGTGCTGGCCGAAGGCCCGCTCGACCAGGTCAGCGCCAATGAGCGCGTCGTCGAAGTTTATCTGGGGCGGTGAGGATGATGAGCGCCAAACTGGCGGTTTCCCTCCGCCGTTATCCCGGACAAGCGGCAAAGCCGCGCCGATCCGGGATCCATGCCGCTACGCCTTGGGCAAAGGTTGAGGCATGGGTCCCGGGTCTCCGCTTCGCTGCGCCCGGGATGACCCGCGCCATTCTCCCGAAGGGCACTGCCGAGGCTGCATCATGCTGACCGTCGATGCCATCAATCTCCATTACGGCGCCGCGCAGGCGCTGCGGCAGGTGTCCATCGCGGCCGAGCCCGGCAAGGTCACTTGCGTGATGGGCCGCAACGGCGTCGGCAAGACCTCGCTGATGCGCGCCATCGTGGGCCACCAGCCGATTTCCGGCGGGCAGATCCGCTTCGGCGGACAGGATATTTCAGGCCTGCGCAGCGAGGATCGCGCCCGCGCCGGCATCGCCTATGTGCCGCAGGGGCGGGAGGTGTTCCCGCTGCTGTCGGTGAAGGAGAATCTGGAGACGGGCTATGCGCCGCTGAAGCGGCGTGACCGCTATGTCCCGGATGAGCTCTTCGACCTGTTCCCCGTGCTGAAGTCCATGCTGGGCCGGCGCGGCGGAGACCTCTCGGGTGGCCAGCAGCAGCAGCTCGCAATTGCGCGGGCGCTGGTCACCCGGCCCAAACTGCTGGTGCTCGACGAGCCGACCGAGGGCATCCAGCCCTCGATCATCAAGGATATCGGCCGCGCGATCGATTATCTGCGCTCGAAGGGCGACATGGCGATCGTTCTGGTCGAGCAGTATTTCGACTTCGCCCGCGACCTCGCCGACACGATGTTCGTGATGGACCGTGGCGAGGTGGTGCTGTCCGGGCCGATGAACGAGCTCGACGGCGCGCAGGTGCAGCGGCTGATCCAGGTGTGAAGGGCAGGCCGTCATGGTCGGGCTCGACCCGACCATCTCGGGAGGAGAGGGCGCTGGTCAAACAGATGCTCGGGGCAGGCCCGAGCATGACGACGCATTGACCCGCTGATCAGGAGTCAGCTGCTCGGCACTATCCCTCAAAACACCAGCGGCCGGTTCTCCACCACCTCCTTCATCACGAAGAACGTCCGGGTCTGTCGCACGCCCGGCAAGGCCAGCAGCGTCTCGGCGTGGAGCTTGTTAAAATCGGCGAGGTCGCGCACGCGGATCTTGAGGAAGTAGTCGAAATCCCCCGCGACGACATGGCAATCGAGCACCACCGGCAGCGCCGTGACCGCTGCCTCGAAGGCGCCGAAGCTCTCGGGCGTCGAGCGGTCGAGCACCACGCCGACGATGGCGAGCGTCCCGCGCTCGATCTTGCCGGGAGCGATCTGCCCGCGCACGCCGGTGACATAGCCTTCCGAAAAAAGGCGCTGGATGCGGCGGTGGCAGGTCGCCGCGCTGGTGTTCACCCGCTTGGCGATCTCGGCATTGCCCATGCGCCCGTCCGCCTGCAGCAGACGCAGAATCTTGAGATCGATGCGATCGAGTGCGGCGTCCATGAAAGGATCGTCCAAGATAAGGGCAATCTGTGGATTGTCAGACCGCAAATCGCCGTTTGCAAGGTCGATCTGCGACATTAAAGACCGCAAATTCGAAAGGACGTACCGAGGCAAATTTGCTAGATTTCTCCGAGGCTTAACGGAGCGAGCAAGACCCATGCTGGAGAAATTCGAGCGCTATTCCCTGACCTTCGGGCCGAGCCCGATCGAGAAGCTGCCACGGCTCTCCGCCCATCTCGGCGGCGCCGTCGAGCTCTATGCCAAGCGCGAGGATTGCAATTCCGGCCTCGCTTTCGGCGGTAACAAGCTGCGTAAGCTCGAATACATCGTGCCGGACGCGATCGCGTCCGGCGCCGACACGCTGGTCTCGATCGGCGGCGTTCAGTCCAACCACACCCGCATGGTCGCGGCCACCGCCGCCAAGATCGGCATGAAGTGCCGGCTGGTGCAGGAAAGCTGGGTGCCGCATGACGATGCCGTCTATGACCGGGTCGGCAATATCCTGATGTCGCGGGTCATGGGCGCCCATGTCGAACTGGTCGATGAGGGCTTCGACATCGGCATCCGCGAGAGCTGGGAGCGGGCGCTGGAGGATGTGAAGGCCAAGGGCGGCAAGCCCTATCCGATCCCGGCCGGCGCCTCGGTCCATAAGTTCGGCGGCCTCGGCTATGTCGGCTTCGCCGAGGAGGTGAGGGCGCAGGAGGCCGAGCTCGGCTTCCAGTTCGATTACATCGTTGTCTGCACCGTCACGGGCTCGACCCATGCCGGCATGGTCGTCGGCTTCGCCAAGGATGGCCGCCAGCGCAACGTCATCGGCATCGATGCATCCTTCACTCCGGCCCAGACGAAGGCGCAGGTGCTCGATATCGCGCAGAAGACCTCGGACCTCGTGGGAGGCAACGCGATCACGGCCGAGGATATCGTCCTCAACGAGGACTACGCCTATCCCGTCTATGGCGTCCCCTCGAAGGAGACGATCGAGGCGATCCGCCTGTCGGCCCGGCTCGAAGGCATGATGACCGACCCGGTCTATGAGGGGAAATCGATGCAGGGCATGATCGACCTCGTGCGCAAGGGCTTCTTCCCGGCCGGCTCGAAGGTGCTCTACGCGCATCTGGGCGGCGTGCCGGCGATCAACGGCTACAGCTACACCTTCCGCAACGGCTGAACCGCGATGGGGGCGATCCTCCTCGTCGAATGGCCGGCAACCGATCCCGCGCGGCGGCGCGAGACGGCCGGGAGACTTTCGGCGCTGGCGCTGCGCGATGCAGAGCGGCTCCTGTTCACGGCCGGTGACCCCTTTGGAGACGAGCCCGCCATGGTGCTGGCGGCCTCGTTCATCTCCCCCGAGCGGGCGCAGGCCGCGCTCGCCCGCTGGCGGGCGGAGGGCGCGCTGCCGGCGGATGCGCGCCTGCGGGTCCTGACCAGCGAGGCGAGAGGGGCCGCCGAACCGCCACTCCTGCTCTTTCCCTGAGCCGGCGGCTTGCCGACCGCGCCGCTTCCGGGCAGAACCTAGCCAAAGACCGCCGGCGCCCGATGTCGGCGCCAGCGGGAGATGCCCTGATGCAACTCGGAGTGATCGGCCTCGGCCGGATGGGCGGCAATATCGTGCGCCGCCTGATGCGGGCGGGCCATGATTGCGTGGTCTATGACCGCGACCCCAAGCCGGGCCAGGCGCTCGCCGCCGACGGCGCCGTGGTTGCCAGCGATCTCAAGGACATGGTCGCGAAACTTGCCGCGCCGCGTGCGATCTGGGTGATGCTTCCGGCCGGCAAGATCACCGAGGGTACGCTGGCCGAGCTCGCCGGCCTCGTCGCTCCCGGCGACACGCTGATCGACGGTGGCAACGCCTTCTGGAAGGACGATGTCCGCCGCGGCAGGGAACTGGCCGGGAAGGGCATCCACTACATGGATGTCGGCACCTCCGGCGGCGTCCATGGTCTGGAGCGCGGTTACTGCCTGATGATCGGCGGGGCCAAGGAAGCCTTCGACCGGCTGGAGCCGATCTTCAAGGTGCTGGCGCCCGGCAAGGGCGAGATCGAGCCGACGAAGCATCGCGAGGGCCGCAATCCCACTGCCGAGGAAGGCTATCTGCATTGCGGGCCGGTCGGCTCCGGCCATTTCGTCAAGATGGTCCATAACGGCATCGAATACGGCATGATGCAGGCCTTCGCGGAAGGGTTCGACCTGCTCCGCAATGCCTCGGCCAAGGAAGGCCTGCCGCCTGATTACGGCTTCGATTTCGACGTGACCGAGATCGCCGAGGTCTGGCGCCGCGGCTCGGTCGTCACCTCCTGGCTGCTGGACCTCACGGCCGAGGCGCTGGCCGCCGACGAGGAATTGGCGGCCTATACCGGCAACGTCTCCGATTCGGGCGAGGGCCGCTGGACGGTCGACGCTGCGGTCGAGACCGCGACCCCGGCCGAGGTTTTAACCTCCGCGCTCTTCGCCCGTTTCCGCTCCCGCGTCGACCACACCTTCGGCGAGAAGGTTCTCTCGGCGATGCGCGCCGGCTTCGGCGGCCATGTCGAGCCCAAGCCCGGCATCGTCCAGCCGGCCGGCCCGGTCGCCGTCGGGGCCGACACCGTCCCGGTCTCGACCAGCCCGAGCGGGAAGGGCTGAGCGGTGGCTGCCGAGCAGAGCCGGCGGGCCGAGCCCGCCGTCATCGTCGTCATGGGCGTCGCCAGTTCCGGCAAGACGTCGCTGGGCGAGCGGCTTGCGGCACGGCTGG
>NZ_JBMDWH010000239.1:0-6616 GCF_048595345.1 Allobosea sp. | reverse complement strand
CGAGGTGATCGGGCCGGACATGGTGATCGTCACCCCCGGCATCCGTCCGGCCGGCAGCGCCGCCGGCGACCAGAAGCGCACGCTCACACCCACCGAGGCGATGCGCGCAGGCGCCGACCATCTCGTCGTCGGGCGTCCCATTATCCGCGCAGCCGATCCGCGCGCCGCGGCGGCCGCGATCATGGACGAGATCGCGGCGGCCTCTTAACCTGCCCACGCGAAGCATCGTTCAACCAACGGATATCGTGATGACCAAGGGTTACTGGATCGCACGCCTCGATGTCGAGGACGAAGAGGCTTATGCCCGTTACCGGGCGTTGAACACGGTCGCCTTCGCAAAATACGGAGCGAAATTCCTGGTCCGCGGCGGGGAATACAAGCTGGGCCGCGGCGAAGGCCGCAAGCACAATGTCGTGCTGGAGTTCAAGGACGAGGCGACCGCCCGCGCCTGCTATGCCTCGCCCGAATACCAGGAGGCGGTGAAGCATCTCGGCACAGCCGGCCCGGTCGATCTCGTCATCATCGGCGGCTATGACGGAGCCCAGCCCGGCGAGTGACGGCGTCCCGTCTTACAATTCCGCGTCGAAAGCCAGCCCTTCGAAGCCGGCCCGCACCCGCCCCGTCGCCTGCGCCGTGGCGAAGCCCTGCGCGAGCGATGGCGAGAGCGAGGCCACGCCCCGGTCACTGCCCTGGACGTTCAGCTCCTGCGAGACGACATAGCTGACCGATGGGGCAGCGCGCATCGGCACGGGCAGAGCCAATGTCTGGCGCAGCGGAGCGCCGGCCTGCTGATATCCGTCGATCAGCAGCGTCGCATCCGGTCGCCAGTGGTAGCGGCGACAGAGCAGTTCCTCGAGCGGGCGGCCCCTGTCCTGCCAGCCCGTCGCAACGGTGCCGAACTCCAGCTTGACGCGCCGGAAGGAGGCGCCGCCGCTGCCCAAGGGCGCCAGGCCGATCGCGAGGGCCCCGGTCGTACCGGGTGTCAGCGTCACCCCGCGACGGCCCGCTCCGGCTGCGATCGTGCCGCTGCGATCCCCGATCGTGACCGAGAGAGCCGCGCTCAGCGCCTCGAGCGACAGCGTCAGGGACACGCCCGCGAAACTCTCCAGCCCCCAGAGCTCGGGTTCCACCAGCTGCTGGAGCGAGCCCGAGGACAGGGTCAGCGTCAGCCCCGAGCGGCTGGCATCGGCCCCGCCCGCCCCGGCCTTCCAGCGGTCGAAGCCATAGGCCCCGGCCGCCAGGCTTCCCCCGGCGAAGCCGCGCTGGTTCAGCCGGAAATCGCCGTTGAGCAGCAGGTTGGAGCCGCAGGCCCAGGCCGAAGCCGGCAGGGCGACGGCGCCGCTCGCGCTGTCGATCGCCAGCGCCTCGCTCCACTGGCTGCCATCGGCGCTGACCTTCACCCGGAATTCGTCGTCGCCGGCGATGCCGAACTCGGCCCGACCGGACCAGCCATCCTGAAACAGCACGCTCGCCGTCTCGGACGGCGCCGCTTTGTTCACGATCAGCCGGTGGCTGCCGCCCTCATGGCTGAACAGGCTGGCGGGCGAGGACACCGCGAAGCGATTGGCCGTATCGGCCGTCGCATTGACGCCCCAGCGTTCGGCGCCGAGGCTGCTGACGGGCGTCGCGCGCCGCCATTGGCTGCCGGTCCAGAGCTGATGCTCCGCCTCGTCCGCCACCCAGGCCTGCCAGCCGGGGCGCGGCTGCAGGAAGGTCCAGCCACCATCCTCGAAGAGAGCGATCTGGTCGGTGCGGCCCGCGAAAGCGCCGGTGGCGCCGGCTGGAACGATATAGGCGGAGAGTTCGCCGGGAGAGGCCGGCGGCTGTGTCTGCGTGCGGCTTTCGACGCCGAGCTGGATGAGCGCGTCGAGGCGCGTCAGCGCATCGTTATGGGTGACGTGCTTCTGTGCCTGGCCGGCGGCGAGCAGCGGCAGGGACAGTCGGGGCGTGACGATCATGAAACCTCGCGGACAGGGAGCGGCGGCGAGGCGGCATGATCGGCGCAAGGTCAGGCGGCGGGGATAAGTTCGCTCGAGGTCAAGCAAACCTGCGGGGGCGCAGCCCGGCATGGAACCAGCTGACCAGCGAGTAGATGTCGTAGGTCGGGCGACCGGTCGCCTCGCTGACGGCCGCGGCATAGGGCGGCATATTGGTGCATTCGAGCACGATCGCGCCGACCTCCGGATGACGCGTTACCAGCGCCAGCGCCGCATCGACCACATCCTGCTGCGCCAGATCGACATCCATGTCCTGCGACTCGGCCTTGATCAGCACCCGGAAGAATTCGCGCCCTTCCTCGGTGCCGGCGACGGGGATATCGAGCGGGCAGCCGGCGGCCTCCAGATGGGCCGGCGTCAGCGTCGCGGCGCAAACGGTGACAACGCCCACGCGTCGGCCGGGCGGCAGCGTCGCCTGCACCCAAGGCACCTGCATCAGCGAGGAGGTCGCGACGGGCACCGCCACGGCCGCCGCTAGCTCCCGCTGGAACAGCGAGAGGAAGCCGCAATTGGTGGTGATCGCCTCCGCGCCCAGCCGCACGAGATCCTGCGCGGCGGCGATGAAATCGGGCAGCAGCCCGGCGGCGCCCTGCATCACCACCCTGTCGGGACTGGCGCCGCCGACCACACGGTAGAGCACCGGAAAAGGCCAGGTCGTGCCATTGCCCATATCGCCGGGAATGCGTGGAAACCGCGCTTCCAGCATCAGAATGCCGAGCGGGGCGCCATAAACCGCCTTGCCGCCCCGGGCGATCCCCCTGTACTCCCCTCGTCCGGTCAATGTCGGTCTCCCCTGGCGATTCGGCGCCACGAACTTAGACCATCGCGCGTCCGAACGGACGCGATCACGATGCTCTAAAATATTGCTGGAGCATCGGATTTCTTCGAAGAGTGGATTCCGCTTTTGGTCCGATGGCTGAATCTCGGTGGAGCGACCACGGCTTCCATGTTCCCGCCTCAGGAAGCCATGGCCGCGCCATGTTTCGCCGGCACGGTGACCGAGGAAACGCAACCCGTCCGACGCCCGGTGAACGCGGCCCCGCGAGGCCGAGCGGACGGGATAGTTCTTTAAGCCGGATGCTGTAGATCCGTTCTCGCCGCCCCGGCTGGTCCGCGTCTTGCCTGCAAGCCGGCCAAGCTTCGCCCTTGGGACCCGATTTTGCTCGCTCACATCGATCATCTGCGCCGTCTGGCGGTTTTCCTCGGCTGGGGTGCGATCGCGCTGATCATCGCTTCGACCCTGTCGCCGATCGACCTGCGCCCGCATCTGCCCGGCATGGGCCCCGATGGCGAGCGCTTCCTCGCCTTCGTCGCAGCGGGAGCGCTGCTTTCATTCGCTTATCCCGCCCGACGCTGGCTCGTGCTGGCCGCGATCGTGATCGCCGGGATGGGCCTGGAATGGGTCCAGACCCTCGAGGCCACCCGCCATGGCCGCCCTCACGACGCGGCGATAAAGGTCATCGGTGCCTTGCTGGGAACCGGCATGGCCCTGGCTTTTGACTGGACTGTCGAGCGGTTGCGCCGCGCCGCCTGAGGCGTGTCGCTTTGAAACAACCAGGACATCGCGACAAGCGGTAACGCAACCCGCCGCGCGATGAATGGAGCGTTTCCGGACGGAACGCACCGGCATGGCCATTGCTCCACAGGCCCGCAACGACGGGCATCGAGACCGTCGTCCGATGGACCGACGGAGACTTCCCCTTGGCCGATATCCTCATCGAAACCCGCGATGGCGGCCACCGTCGACGGGGCGAGGCGCGGGTGGCAGGCTCCGGGTTCTGGCTCGGCTTGTCCATGGCGGCCTGGGATGGGCTGAACGTCGCGCTGCTCGTCCATGCCTGCGGCCTGGCCTACAGTCTGATGGCGACGGGCGCGATGGGCTTCGGCGACCGGACGGGCGAACTCGCCGCGATGCTGGCGGCCGCGTTCTTTCTGGTGAACATGCTGCGTGGACGCTACCAGATCGGCCATTATCTCTCGGCGAAGGGCCAGATCGGCCCCGCTGTCTCCGCCTGGACCGTGACCCTGCTCGTCTTCGTGGTCTTCGTCTTTCTCGCCAAGGTCGCGGGCGATTTTTCGCGGGCCACGATCCTGCTGACCTATCTGGCCGGTCTGCCGGCCCTTGCTGCCTCGCGGGCTCTCTTGGCGCGCGCCGTCGCGGCCGGCAGCCAGGCGGGGCATATCGCCACCCAGCGTGTCGTGGTCGTCGGCTATGAGGCGCAGGCGATGTCCTTCCTCGAGCGTCACAAGCCCTGGCGTCTCGGCACGGCGATCGTCGAGGTCGCGCTGATCCGCCCGGCGGGAACCGATCCCGCCGGCGCCCGGCGGCTGCAGGCCGATCTGGCGGCCGCTGCCGCGCTCTGCCGCCACCACTGCTGCGATGCGGTTTATATCGCCGTGCCCTGGTCCGACCAGGATGCGATCGACGCCTGCGTGACCGCCTTCATGAACACCCCCGTCGCGATCCACCTCGCGC
Organism: Allobosea sp.; assembly: GCF_048595345.1. Classification (GTDB taxonomy): domain Bacteria; phylum Pseudomonadota; class Alphaproteobacteria; order Rhizobiales; family Beijerinckiaceae; genus Allobosea. The sequence continues at coordinate 2,143 of NZ_JBMDWH010000239.1, read as the reverse complement.
CCGAAAAGGTGCTGGACGGGTTCGCCCGCCCGCATATCGTGAGCACGGGCTCGCTCTCGACGCTGCGCCTGACCCGCCCGGCCCTGACCGGTGCCGAGATCGCGGCCAAGCGGACTTTCGATCTGGCTGTGGGCTGTCTCGCCCTCATGCTGCTGCTGCCGCTGTTTGCCGTCATCGCCTTGCTGATCCGGCTGGATTCGCCGGGGCCGGTCCTGTTCCGGCAGCGTCGGCACGGCTTCAACCAGCAGCCATTCCGGATCTTCAAGTTCCGCAGCATGACCACGACGGACGATGGCAGCGTCATCCGCCAGGCGACCAAGGGCGACACCCGCATCACCCGCATCGGCCGCTTCCTGCGCCGCACCAATCTCGACGAGCTGCCGCAGTTGCTGAACGTGATCGCCGGCCAGATGTCGCTGGTCGGACCCCGGCCTCACGCGCTGGCCCATGACCGGGAATTCGAGCGCAAGATCGCGCTCTATGCCCGCCGTCACAACGTCAAGCCCGGGATCACCGGCTGGGCGCAGGTCAACGGGCTGCGCGGCGAGACCGATACCGACGAGAAGATGGCCGCGCGGGTCGCCTGCGACCTCTGGTACATCGACAACTGGTCGTTCTCGCTGGATCTGGCGATCCTGTTTCGCACCGTCTTCAGCGCGAAGGCCTTTCGCAACGCGGGCTGAGCTATTCGCGCACCGAGAGCTTGGGGCCGCGCTGCTGCAGCCATTGCCGCAGCAGGATGCCGGCGAAGCTCCGCAGGCTGGCGAAATCCCCCGCCAGCCGCGCCGCCAGCCCTGCGCCGGGCACGCGCCCGGCCTGGCCTGCGACGCCCGCATGCGGCGCGAAGCTGCCGGGCCGGTTGAGCAGCGTGAAGCGAAGGCCGCAGGCCGCGACCTCGGCGATGAGCGCGCGATGGCGCGTCGAACTCAGATCGACGATCACGATATCCGGCGCGCAGGCCGCGATATGCGCCAGGATCGCAGGCCCGGCCGGCCCACCGAAATCGGCGTCGCAAATGCCGGCGATCCGCAAACGGGGATGATCGGCCGCGACCCGGCCGCGCAGCGCCCGGATGCTGGCCGCATCGCCGCCGAACAGGAAGATGGAGCGGCCCGTCTCCTCGCAGCGCCGCAGCGTCTCGACGAGATCCTGGGAGGCTGCGGGTCTGGCCATGGCCGGGGAAAGCTCCAGCGGGCTGCTGATGATATCGGTCGTCACGCTGTCCCCACTCCGGTTGAGACGCATCCGGAGCCGCCCATCGCCAAGCCGGGCGGCTGACGAATACTGAGCAGGGTGATCGTTAAAATTTTAGCCATCGCGGCGGCGAGCGCAAGCTCTGCGGCACTCCGCGGAGCCGGCATAAAGCCCCCGCGGGCGGGGGCGTCCTCGACCTGCGTCACCGCCCGGCGCCGCGATAACGCCCCTGGACGATGAGATGGGCGAGCGCGGTCAGCAGGATCGTCGCGGTCATCAGGATGAAGGAGATCGCGCCGCCGAAGGGCCAGTTGTTCTGCTGCGCGAACTGGCCATAGACCAGCGGCCCCATCATCTGGAATTTCGGGCCACCCAGCAGCACAGGCGTGGCATAGGCATTCATCGCCAGGATGAAGGTGAGGATCGTGCCGGCCAGCACGCCCGGCAGCGCCAGCGGCCACAGCACCCGGCGGAACATCGCGCCCGGCCCCGCTCCCAGGCTGAAGGCGGCCTCCTCGACATGGCGCGGAATGCCCTCGATCACGCTCTGCAGCGAGAGCACCATGAAGGGCAGGTTGACGGCGATGATGCCGATCAGAACCGCATTCTCGGTGAACATGATCTCGAGCGGCTGGTCGATCAGCCGCAAGCCCATCAGCGAGGCGTTGAGCGCCCCCTTGCTGCCGAAGGCGGTCATCCAGCCGGCGGCGCGCACGGCGTTGCCGACGAAGAGCGGCAGGACGACCGCGATCACCAGGAGGTTCTTGAAGCGGCTTTGCGTGCGTGCCAGCACATAGGCCAGCGGAAAGCCCATGATCAGGCAGGCGAGCGTGCAGATCACCGCGACACGCACGGTCCGCGCGAGCACGTTGAGATAATAGGGATCGGTGAAGAACTTGACGTAGTTCTCGATCACGAGCCCGTCGACCATGAACTGGCCGGGCACGAA
>NZ_JBMDWH010000238.1:0-4833 GCF_048595345.1 Allobosea sp. | reverse complement strand
CCGGCGCCCGTCTTCGCGGTTGCCGTCGCCGCTGGGGCCTGGGGGGCCACCCGCAGGTTCGGTTTCACGCTCGGCATGGCGCTGCTGCCGCTGCTGATCGCGATGCTCGGCGTCTGGGCGGCGGCGATGCAGTCGCTGGCGCTGATCGCGGTCTCTGTGCTGCTGGTGCTGCTGATCGGGCTGCCGCTGGGCTTCGCCGCCGCGCGGCTGCCGCGGCTCAGCCGGGTCCTCGCGCCGCTCTACGATCTGATGCAGACGATCCCGAGCTTCGTCTATCTCATTCCCGTGGCGATGGTGCTGGGGCTGGGCCGCGCGCCGGCGCTGGTGGCGACGCTGATCTATGCGCTCCCGCCCTTCGCGCGCCTCACCGAACTCGGCCTGCGCGGGGTCGATCGCGAACTGGTGCAGGCGGCGCGCGCGCTCGGCCTCGGGCGCTGGCAGACGCTCTGGCTGGTCGAATTGCCGCTGGCCAGGCACGCCATCCAGCAAGGCCTCAACCAGGCGATCATGATGGCGCTGGCGATGGTGGTTGTCGCCTCGATGATCGGCGCCAAGGGGCTGGGCGAGATCGTTCTGCTCGGCCTCCAGCGCGCCGACCCCGGCCTCGGCTTCGTCGGTGGGCTGGCGATCGTGCTGCTGGCGATCCTGCTCGACCGGATGGCGCAGGCGTTGCTGGGGAGACGGTGAAGGGGCGCGCAGGTGCGTTGAGGTTTGCCGGGTCGGCTACGGGCCGATAGCTGACCTCAGGACAACTGCCCGCGAAGGTATTGCGCGGTGGTGAGGTAATAATTTCGGGCAGTCGCGTTGATCTGACGCTCGGCCAACTGCGAAAGCGCGTCCGCCTTGATCTCTGTCGCTTCGCGGGAGCCAGTTGCAGCGATGACGTGATCGGCTAGCTCAGCGGCCCATTGGAAGTCCCCGCACGTTAGCGCGTCGCTCGCCCGGCGCACCAAAGCCTCGACGCCTCCCATCAGCGCAATCATTCGCTCGCCGCGGGCCCTCGGCGTCAGTGGGTGAAGGTTGGTCGCATTGCCGTCAAACCACCCAGCATAGTCGGCATAGATGCCGCGGACGGCCCAAGCCACGTTTCCGTAAAATTCCTGCAGGTAAGGGCTGTCGGCGAGCTGTTTCGGGAGGCGAACGGTCTCGACAAGCTCGTCCGGGGTCCGCCCACGTCGGATGCCGTCCAAGGTCTGATCGAGCACAATCTCAATGCCGTCGCGATAGTCCCGGAGGGCTCGGGCGACCTCGGTCCGACCGATGACGGGGCGCATATGGCCCTGGACCATGGCTTCGGCATCGAGCCGCATCAAACGGTTCAAACTCGCGATCCAGACCTGGGGTGGGCGTAGCTTCAGGCCTCGTATGGGGGACAGGTTCGGAAAGGTCTTCAACACGATGTCGCCCGGCACCAGCACTCGCTGATTGGGCAGCCAGACCGCAATGTTTTCCGGTGCCTCTCCCGGGGCGTGCACCAGGTGGAGGCGCAAGCCGGCGATGACCAGCTCCTCTTCCTCAGCGTCGATCAACCTCGTCGGCTGAAGAAAACCCACCCGCGTATGCGGCGTCACGCGGCCATATTCCCGCTGGGTACCGGCGTTGATGAACAGCGCCTCCGGAAGTTTTGTGCCGAAGGCGTCGCCGCCGTCCCGTGGCCCACGGGCGAACTCCGGCCCGCTTTCTACCAAAATACGATGGCTGATGATGGCAGGATTATCGCCGCCAGCGAAGACAGTCGCGCCGCCGGTATGATCGGGGTGGTTGTGGGTATAGATGATAGCGGCCACGGGACGGCGGAAGCGTTCACCGAACGCTTCCACGATGTCCTGCGCGTCAACAGGATTGGCTGATGTGTCGATGATGATTGAGCTGCTTGCCGTCTGGATAAGGACCACATTGCTGGCCGAATAGCCGATCGCCGCAAAGACGCCTCCCGCAACCTCGACGATTTCCCTGCGAAACTCGCTGGAACTAGCCCTTAGCTGCTCCCGGCCAGCAAATTCTTCCGGATGGTTCATCGGGCGGATCTCCTCACCGTGCTCGGCGCGTCTAGCACTTCACCGGCGCCAGTGAATGTCAGGAACGGGCCGACAGCAGACGGTTGGCGGCCCTTCTCCGTCCGCCGTAGGATCGAGCTATCTTCACGCCGACGAGCGCTGGCCGGTCACCGTTCTACGCCGCCCTACACCCGCCCCAGCCGCACCAGCTCGGCCCGCAACCGCCCGGCATCGTCCAGCCCCGTTTCGATCTCGGCATGGACCCGCTTCCAGATCGGCACGGTTTGCACCAGCGCGTCGCGGCCCGCGGGGGTGAGGGTTAGGAGGCGCTGGCGCTTGTCGGTTTCGCCGGGATGCGTCGCGACGAGGCCGCGCCGTTCCAGCGGTTTCAGCGCGGCGGTCAGGGTCGTGCGGTCCATGGCGAGGAGGGTGGCGACGCTGCTCATGCTCGCGGGGGCAGGGCGGTTCAGCGACATCAGCAGGGAGAACTGGCCGTTGGTGAGGCCGGCCGGCCTCAGCGCGGCGTCGAAACGCCGGGCAAGCGCGCGGGCGGCCCGCTGCGCGTGAAGGCAGAGGCAAGTGTCGCGCACCGTGATGGTGGTCGCGAAGCTGGGTTCGGGCTGGTCGCTCATGACGTCGGTTGACATGCTGCCGTCATATACGTTGATATCAACTTAATGGATCGAGCGTCAAACGCAGCCACCCGGCCGGCGGGCGCCAACGAGAGGAGACGGCCAATGAAGATCGTGACGAGCCTGAGCTTTCAGGGGCAATGCCGCGAGGCGTTTTCGTTCTATGCCGAGGTGCTCGGCGGCAGGATCACGGCTGCGATGGCCTATGGCGACGCGCCGCCGGACATGCCGATCGGCGATGCCAAATACAAGGACTGGCTGATGCATTGCTGGCTGGAGGTCGGCGATCAGGCGCTGATGGGTGCCGATCTCGATACCGGCTGGGCTCCGAACATCGAGAAACCGAAGAACGGCTTCGACGTGACGCTTCACACGATGGACAAGGCGCAAGCGCAGGGTTGGCACGAGCGGTTGGCCGAGGGCGGGCGGATCGGCATGGCGTTCGGCGAGACCTTCTGGTCGCCGGGCTTCGGCACGCTGACCGACCGATTCGGCATTCCGTGGATGGTGAACACGATTCCGGGGCCCGGCTGGTCGCCGCAGGGCTGAGGGCCCGGTAGCCGGGCGCGATCGACGCGCGGCGCGCCCGCCCGAGGCGGGCGTTTTGCAGAACCGTCATTTTTTTGCTGCATGCGCCGGGCGAAATGCGTATAGCACCGCGGCTTGACGATGGCCGCGCTGCGTTTGCTCGCGCGCAGCGCTATCGGCCGGCGGGCGTGGCGGAACTGGTAGACGCACTGGATTTAGGTTCCAGCGGCGAAAGTCGTGGGGGTTCGAGTCCCTCCGCCCGCACCATCGGCAGGATTATCTTCGCGAGCGCGGCGGCGGTCGAAAACCGGCGTCGCGCTTTGGACATTGAGACAGAACAACGAGCTGTTGGCGGTATAAAATGAACGTGACAGAAACCCTCTCGCAGGGCCTCAAGCGCGAATTCCAGGTGGTGCTGAACGCCGCCGACCTGAAGACCAGGCTCGACGACAGCCTCCAGGATCTCCAGGGCAAGGCCCGCATCAACGGCTTCCGTCCGGGCAAGGTGCCGGTCGCGCATCTGCGCCGCCTCTATGGCCGCTCGGTCATGTCCGACGTGCTCCAGAACGCCGTCAACGAGGCGAACCAGAAGATCGTCGCGGACAACAACCTGAAGCTCGCCTTCGAGCCGCAGATCCGCTTCCCCGAGAACAAGGACGAGATCGAGGCCGCGATGGAGGCCAAGGGCGATCTCGCCTTTACCGTCGCGCTCGAGGTGCTGCCGAAGATCGAGCTCGCTGACATCTCCGACGTCTCGCTGGTGAAGCCCGTCGCCGAGGTGCCGGACGCCGATGTCGATGCCGCGCTGGAGCGCATGGCCGCCGGCAACCGCAGCTATGCCTCGAAGGGCGAGAAGGCCAAGGCCGAGAAGGGCGATCGCCTGATCATCTCCTTCGTCGGTACGCTCGACGGCGAGAAGTTCGACGGCGGCACGGGCGAGGGCATTCCGCTCGATCTCGGCGCCGGCCAGTTCATCCCGGGCTTCGAGGAGCAGCTGGAGGGTGCCGCCGCGGGCGAGACCCGCACCGTGAAGGTGACCTTCCCCGAGAATTATGCGGCCGAGAACCTCGCCGGCAAGCCGGCCGAGTTCGAGGTCACCGTGACCGAGGTGCAGGCGCCCGAGCCGGTCAAGATCGACGACGAGCTCGCCAAGGGCTTCGGCATGGAATCGCTCGACAAGCTCAAGGACGCCGTGCGCGAGCAGATCGGCCGCGATTTCTCGACCCAGTCGCGCCGCAAGCTGAAGAAGGGCCTGCTGGACGCGCTCGACGGCAAATACACCTTCGAGCTGCCCCCGACCCTGGTCGACCAGGAGTTCAACAGCGTCTGGAGCCAGGTCGAGCAGGACATGAAGGCCGCCGGCAAGAGCTTCGCCGACGAGGACACCACCGAGGACGCCGCCCGCGCCGACTACCGCAAGATCGCCGAGCGCCGCGTGCGCCTCGGCCTCGTGCTGGCCGAGATCGGCGAGCAGGCCAAGGTGCAGATCTCGGACGACGAGGTCACCCAGGCCCTGATCGAGCGCGCCCGCCAGTTCCCGGGCCAGGAGAAGCAGGTCTGGGAGTTCTACCGCAAGAACCCGCAGGCGCTGGCCGAGATCCGCGCCCCGATCTTCGAGGAGAAGGTCGTCGACCATCTGCTCGGCCAGGTGAAGGTCGAGGACCAGACCGTGTCCC
>NZ_JBMDWH010000237.1:0-4793 GCF_048595345.1 Allobosea sp. | reverse complement strand
GAAATAGCCGCCCTTCCAGCCCCAATAGGTCCAGCAGCCGGCGAGGCGGTCGAAGACCTGCTTGGAGGAGATTTCCGAGCCGTAGCGCTCGGCCTCGGGCAATTCGGCCAAAGCCGCCTCGTCGGCGACGGAGCGCCAGAGGAAGGAGGGGACGTCGTTCTCCTCGACCTTCTTCAGGCGCGCGGGCACGCCGGCCTTGCGGAAATATTTCTGGGCCAGCACGTCGCTGGCGACCTGGCTCCAGGCCTCCGGCACCTCGATGCCTTCCAGCCGGAAGACGACGGAGCCGTCGGGATTCTTGATCTCGCTGACGGCCGAGCGGAACGCGATGGCGGCGTAGGGGGATTGTCCGGCGGCAGTGTAACGGCGCTCGATGCGCATGATCTTCGTCCCTTGAATGCCGCGGGAGAATCCCGCGCGGCCGGTTGATCACCGGCTCCTGATGTCAGCCCAACTCGGTTCAGTGCCCCGTGGAGCCTCGGCGTGTGACCCGCCGATCGCCCCGGACGCGCCGGAATGCCCGCGCAAATCCGTTCGCCTCCGCTGGTTGCGGCGGATGCGGCGGCAGGCCCGGATCATTCTGGAAACTTGTCTCACGCAGTCGTCCAGAAGCGGTGCCGCCGGCTGTCATGCGATGGTCAAAATCTAGTCCCGCACGCCCTGGCCCGTCAAGGAATAGTGCGGTTGCGATCCTGTGGATACGAGATGTGGTAGGGATATGGGGTCGCAGGCGGGATCTTCAACACCGCCGCTAAGCCTAGGGAATCCTGCGCAGAATCGCGGCGCGCGGCAAGATTGCCACAGCTCGCGGCGATCGCCAGTCCGAAAAATCCCCGTTATTCACGGTTGACGAGCGGTAAAAATCGGCACTGCCCGGCGGCTGCGAAACCGCAGCCTGCGCAGGCCCCGGCAAGTGGTTGGCAAGCGCTCGAAAATCGTCGCGGCGATGCCGGGCGGGGAGGGCATCGGTCCAGAATCGGTGCGGACGAAACCATCGGACGGCGCGGGGAATCAGGAGCCCGTCCGATCGGGCCGGAGTTGCTTTACGGCTTTCGGCGGTCGCCGGATCGACGCTGTGCGCCCCCGGCGCCGCTGCGGACTGGACAGGGCAGGGCGCCGGCGGCATAAGTCGCGCGAGGTCGCGCCGCTCGCTGCGGCGCCGCAACGCATGCGCGAGACGATTGGGCGGATCATGAAGAACTGGCTCCTGCAGATCTTCACCTGGTGGAACGGCCAGACGATCGGCACCCGCTTCCACACCTGGCGCTTCGGCGAGAAGGTCGGCGAGGACGAGTTCGGCAACGTCTATTACCGGACCAAGGGCGGCGCCAAGGACAAGGCGCTCGGCTTCCAGCGCCGCTGGGTCGTCTATAACGGCCCGGTCGAGGCTTCGATGATCCCGCCGGGCTGGAATGGCTGGCTGCACCATACCGTCGATATCGCGCCCTCCGAGGAGGCCTACCAGCCGCGCGAATGGCAGCAGCCGCATCAGCCGAACTGGACCGGCACGGCGCTGGCGTACCGTCCCAAGGGCTCGACCCTGGCCGAAGGCGAGCGCCCCTCGGCGACCGGCGACTATCAGGCCTGGACGCCGGGGAACTGAGGCTTCGTCGATCGCGAGACAGGAGCCGCTCCGCAAGGGGCGGCTTTTTCGTTTGCGTGGGCCGATGTGCCGGGTCCCGCGTTCAGGCCGCCCTTTTTCCGCTGGCTTTGCCGTGTTACTGCGCGCCGGTTGTGCCCGCTGACACGGCACGGATAGAGATTCGCGCGCGCATGCCGTCCCTGACCCGCTTCCCGCTCCTGGCCGGCCTCGCCGCGAGCCTCCTGACCCTGGCGACGGTCGCCCCGGCGCTGGCCGACCGGATCAAGAACCCGACCGCCGTCTTCGCCGGGCTCGACAAGGTCACGGGCCGCATCATCTCCTTCGAGGTGGCGATCGACGAGACGGTGCAGTTCGGCGCGCTCCAGATCACCCCGCGCGTCTGCTGGACCCGCCCGCCGACCGAGGCGCCGCGCACCGACGCTTTCGTCGAGGTCGACGAGGTGACCTTCAACAACGAGTATCGGCGCATCTTCACCGGCTGGATGTTCGCCGACAGCCCTGGCCTGCACGGTGTCGAGCACGCGATCTACGATGTCTGGCTGACGGACTGCAAAGGCGGGACCGAGATCATCGTCGATCCGCGCGAGCCCGAGCCGCCGGCTCCCTCCGAGGAGCCGCGCCGCCCCGCGCGGCCCGCCAACCCGCTGCCGCCGCCGGCGCAGGCGCCCGCCGATCAGGGGGGGCGGATCGGTGTCGAGCCGCCGCGCGGGGTGCCGGTGCAGCCGCAGCAGCGGCCGAGCCAGCGCTTCTTCCCGACCAATCCGGGTGCCGGCGGACGCGACCCGGCCGCCGGCGGCAGCAACTAGCCCGTGACCTCGCCCGGCGCGGGCTCGCAGGCGGAGCGCGCCGGCCGCCGCCTGCGGCGCGTGCGCCAGATGCTGCGCGATGCCGGCAAGCGCCTGCCACCGGCGCAGCGTCTGAAGGAAGGACTCACGCATGCGGCGATGTCCACGGCTGCGGCGCTGATCGCCTATCTGCCGACGCAGGCGCTCGGGCTGCGCGAGGGATTCTGGGCGGCGATCACCGCAATTTCGGTGGTGCAGAGCGAGTTCGGCGCCACCCGCACCACGGCGCGGGACCAGTTCGTCGGCGCCGCCATCGGCGGAACGATCGGTGTCGCGGTCGCCAGCGCCACGGGACAGACATTGGCGAGCTTCGCCTTCGCCGCGGCCGTCTCGGTGCTGAGCGCCTGGCTGCTCAATGTCGCGAGCGCGGCCAGGCTGGCCGGCATCACCGCCACGATCATCCTGCTGGTGCCGCATCCCGGCACCAGCGCCCAGCACATGATGCTCTCGCGGATCAGCGAGGTGAGCTGGGGCGTGACGGTTGCGATCGCGATCGTCTGGCTGGCGGCGCGGCTGACACGCCGCGGGGCGGGCGGCTGAGGGCCGGCGGGGTGTCAGCCCTGCAGGGCGGCGAGCGCTTCTTCGCCTGACACCACGGTGCCGGCAGGCCAGGACAGCCAGGTCCCCGTGTGCTCCAGGGCCTCCTCCAGTCGCGCCCGGTAGTCGTCTCGCGGGATCTCGACCGTGCCGAAACGGGCGAGATGGCTGGTCTGGAACTGGGTGTCGAGCAGGCGGTAGCCGCCGCGCCGCAGCCGGGCGACCAGATGCGCCAGCGCGACCTTGGACGCATCCGTTTCGCGATGAAACATGCTCTCGCCGAAGAAGGCGGCGCCGAGCGAGAGCCCGTAGAGCCCGCCGACCAGCCGCCCCTCGCGCCAGCATTCGACGCTGTGGGCATGGCCGAGCCGGTGCAGTTCGACGAAGCTCTCGCGGATGCGGCTGTTGATCCAGGTCTCGGGCCGGTCCGGCCGTTCTTCGGCACAGGCGGCGATGACGCCCGCGAAATCGCTGTCGACGCGGATTTCGAACCGGTCCGAGCGCACGGTGCGGGCGAGCCGCGTGCCGAGATGGAACCCGTCCAGCGGCATCACGCCGCGGATCTCCGGCTCGACCCAGAACAGGTTGGGGTCATCCGCCGTCTCCGCCATCGGGAAGATGCCGGCCGCGTAGGCGCGCAGCATGATCTCGGGCGTGATCACCGGTGACAGAACAGGTGCGGAGCGGGCCTTCATGGGGCGAGGGGAGCGCGGGAGGGGCGGGGAGTCAAATCGGTGCGGCTCGGATCAGCGGGTCATGCCCGGGCTCGACCCGAGCCTCTCGTGACATGGAGGCTCCGGAGGTAGCCGTCATTGCGTGGAGCGTAAGCGACGAAGCAATCCAGGAGGATGTAGAGCGCTGCCGCCCCTGGATTGCTTCGCTTGCGCTCGCAATGACGGATGAGAGCCGTCTCAGCCTTCGGCAGGCTCGGCTCCGGGGGCTTCGCCCGGCTCCTCGCCGGCTTCGCCCTCATCGCCCTGGCCATCGTCGTTGATGCATTCGACCGAGACGACCTTCTCGTCCTTGGCGGTGTTGAACACCGTCACGCCTTGGGTCGAGCGGCCGGCGATGCGGATGCGGTTGTCCGGGCCGGCATCGACCGGCACGCGGATCAGCTGGCCGCCATCCGTCACCAGCATGAGCTGGTCGCTTTCCACCACCGGGAAGGAGGCGACGAGCTTGCCGTTGCGGTCGTTGACCACCATCGCGACGATGCCCTTGCCGCCGCGCCCGGTGACCCGATACTCGAAGGACGAGGTGCGCTTGCCGTAGCCCTTCTCCGAGATCGTCAGGATGAACTGCTCGGCGAGCTCCATCTCCACGCGCTTGGCGCCGAGTTCGACTTCGCCGGTGCTCTCCTCGGCATCGACCGGGGCCGATTCCAGGCTCTCATCGGCCTCGCCGCTGATCGCCCGGCGCGCTGCCGCGGCGTCCTTGAGGTAGGTCGCGCGCTCCTCTGGCGTGACGTCGATATGCTTGAGAATGGCGAGCGAGATGACCTCGTCGCCCTTCGCCAGATTGATGCCGCGCACGCCGGTGGAATCGCGGCCCTTGAAGACGCGCACCTCCGGCACCGCGAAGCGAATGCACTGACCGTCGGCGGTGGTGAGCAACACGTCGTCGTTCTCGGTGCAGATCTGCACATCGACGATATGGTCGCCCTCGTCGAGCTTCATCGCGATCTTGCCGGCGCGGTTGACGTTGACGAAGTCGGAGAGCTTGTTGCGACGCACGCCGCCGGAGGCGGTGGCGAACATCACGTCCAGCGTCTCCCAGCTCGCCTCGTCCTCGGGCAGCGGCATGATGGT
>NZ_JBMDWH010000236.1:0-32695 GCF_048595345.1 Allobosea sp. | reverse complement strand
CCGGCGCCGATGATCCGCTCGGTCTTCAGGCTCGAGCGGGCCTCCGCCACGGCGGCGGGACCGCCGGTGAGATGCACGCCGTCGGCGCCGCCGCGGGCCGCGACCATCGCGTTGTCCTCGACGACGAGGGCGACGCCATTGGCCTGGACCGGGCCGGCCAGGCGCTTGACGCGCTCGATGCGGCTGCGGTCGTCGCCGGGGGCGAGCCTGAGCAGAATGGCCGCGACGTCGCCGCCGGCCATGGCCTGCATCAGGCGGAACGCCATCGCCTCCGCGTCGGCGACGGGCGGGGTGACGAGCATCAGGCGGGTGAGGGGAGCTTGTGTGGTCATGATCGGCTGCGCAAACGGCCCGCGACCGCGTCCAATGTCAAGACCGCAAGCCCGGCGACGAGACTCCAGAACGCGGAGCCGACCCCGAAAAGGCTGAGGCTCGACGCTGCAACGGCAAAGGCCACCGCTGCCGCCAGGCGCTCGCGGTCGGCGCTCATGGCCTGTCCGAGGGCGCCCGTGAAGGAGCCGAGCAGGCCGAGGCCCGCCACCGTGACGATCAGCGCCTTGGGCAGGGCCAGCAGCAGGGCGATCAACAGCCCGGCGCAGCCGGCGATGGCGAGATAGCAGACGCCATAGATCATGCCGGCCTTCCAGCGCTGGGCAGGGTCGGGATGGGTGTCGGGTCCGGTGCAGATCGAGGCGCTGATCGCAGCGAGGTTCGACATATGCGCGCCGAAGGGCGCGGTGACGAGCGAGGCCAGCCCCGTCGCCAGCAGGATCGGCGCCGTCGGCGGCTGGTAGCCGGCGGCGCGCAGCACGGCGAAGCCCGGAAGGTTCTGGGCCGCCATGGTGACGAGATAGAGCGGGACGCCGATGCCGAGCATCGCCGCCATATCGAGCCGGGGTGTGACGATTTCGAGGCTGGTCCAGGCGATCGGACCGGCCGGCCAGTGAGCGAGCCCTCCGGCGAAGCTGATCGCGATGCCCGCCGCGAGCGCGGCGATCACGCCCAGAAAGGGACTGACGAGCCGCGCGACGAAAAAGATCGCCAGCAGCGGGAGCACGAGGCCGGGCGAGACGCGCATCTCGTCGAACACCGCGACGACGAAGCGGAAGATCACGCCAGCCAGCATGGCCGAGGCGATCGGCATCGGAATGCGCTCGATCAGCCGGCCGAGCGGCCCGAAGGCGGACGTCACCATCATCAGCAGCGCCGCCAGCAGGAAGGCGCCGATGCCGGCCGCCAGATCGAAACCGCTGGCGGCCGCGATCAGCGCCGCGCCCGGCGTCGACCAGGCGCAAATCATCGGCTGGCGATAGCGCCAGGAGAGCCAGAGGCTCGGCAGGCCGGTGCCGATGGCGAGAGCCGCGACCCAGGACACCGTCTGGGCGGGGCTCGCTCCCATCGCCTGCGCAGCGGAGAGAATGACGGCGATCGAGGCCGCGAAGCCGACGAAGACCGCGACGAGAGCGGAGAAGAGGATGGACATTGGCACTTCAGCTTTAGCGGAAGCCGCCCTTCAACCAGAGAAGGAAGGCTTCCGGAAGTGCGCTTGAGGGGTGTCGCGTCCGTCCGCAGGCGCAAGGCCGGTATGGGTGTCAGCCGAGCAAGAAGGCCAGCCTTTCGTCGGCGCGGCCAGGAGTAATCCCGATGATCTCCGCCTTCACCACATCCTGCGCCACGAAGGGGTCCTCTTCCAGCCGGGCTTCCAGCGCGTCGCGCCCGGTCGCGGTGGCGAGTACAAGACCGCCCGATCCAGACTCAAGGCTCCCGGTCAGGAGAAAGACGCCGTCGGCGAAGCCACGCTGGATCCATTCGTTGTGCGCCTGCATCAGCTGCGGCGCTCGCGCCTTGTTGGCGGAAAAGCGGAGGATGACGATGAACATGACGGTTGCCTCGGAAGGGTCGGGTTATTCCGCGGGGTCTGCCGCGATCACAGGACACTCGCTGTCGAGCCACTGCTCAATCGCGGCGACCTCGCGCCGGATGAAGGTCTCGTCACCGAAGGCATTGGCGAGCGCAGCAATGCCCTGGCTGCGCATGAGAAGGTGCAAGGCCAGGTCGTGGGCATCCGGCGCACGGCCGAGAGCGACGAACTGCTCGGCGAGCCAGCGCCGGAAGAGGACGAACACGTCGGTCGCCTGAGCAAGTCCGCCATGGTCGAGCTTCGCAAGCTCGGCGCAGAGCGTGCCGACCGGGCAGCCATGGCGCATGATGGCCTCCCGGTTGGCGATGAGCATCTGCGCGAAGCTGCGCAGCGCGTCGCGCGGGCCGCAGGCCCTCTCTCGCCAGTGATCGAGCATCTGCCGCGTGCGGTCCAGCCGAAGAGCGACGACGGCCGCGAGAATCTCGTCCTTCGTCTTGAAATGATAATAGAAATTGCCGCGCGACAGTCGGGTGGCCGCTGCGATGTCGGCAAAGGCCGTGGTCTCGAAGCCCTGTTCGTAGAACAGCTTATCAGCGGCTTCGACGATCTGCTGGCGGGTGTCGGCGGCACTCATCCTGCTACTTCCGATCGTTGTTCCAACTTTAGGTCAATCGTCCTAGTGCTGTCTTTAGGACGATTGACCTAGGTCGTCAAGACCGGTGAGGCCGCAACGAAAAACGCCGCCGGGGGACCGGCGACGTGCGTGGTAAGGCCCAGGGCTGGCTCGCGGCGGGCGCCGCGCGGCGCGGTGTTCAGGCCGAGGCTTGGAAGGTCGGGTCCAGCTCGCCCTTGGCGTAGCGCTTGGCCATGTCGGCGGTGGTCAGCACGCGCTTGATCTTGGAGGCCTGGCCGGCGGTGTTGAACTCTTCCAGGCGCTGCTTGCAGAGCTTGGTCATCGCTTCCATGGCGGGCTTCAGATATTTGCGCGGGTCGAATTCGCCCGGGTTCTCGGAGAGGATCTTGCGGATCTGACCGGTCATCGCCATGCGGTTGTCGGTGTCGATGTTGATCTTGCGCACGCCGTGCTTGATGCCGCGCTGGATCTCCTCGACTGGCACGCCCCAGGTCTGGGGCATCTTGCCGCCATACTGGTTGATGATGTCCTGCAGGTCCTGCGGAACGCTGGACGAGCCGTGCATGACGAGGTGCATGTTCGGCAGCTTCTTGTGGATCTCCTCGATGACATGCATCGCCAGGATCGCGCCGTCGGGCTTGCGGGTGAACTTGTAGGCGCCGTGCGAGGTGCCCATGGCGATGGCGAGCGCATCGACCTTGGTCTCGGCGACGAACTTCACCGCCTCTTCCGGATTGGTCAGCAGCTGGTCATGGGAGAGCTTGCCCTCGAAGCCGTGGCCGTCCTCCTTCTCGCCCTCGCCGGATTCCAGGGAGCCGAGCACGCCGAGCTCTCCTTCCACCGAGATGCCGCCGAGATGGGCCATCTCGGTGACGGTCTTCGTCACGCCGACATTGTAGTCCCAATCGCCGGGGGTCTTGCCGTCGGCCTTGAGCGAGCCGTCCATCATCACCGAGGTGAAGCCGGCCTGGATCGCGGTCATGCAGGTCGCGGGCTCGTTGCCGTGGTCGAGATGCACGCAGACCGGGATATGCGGGTAGATCTCGGTGACGGCGTCCATCATGTGCTTGAGCATGATGTCGTTGGCGTAGGAACGGGCGCCGCGCGAGGCCTGGATGATCACGGGCGCGTCGGTCTTGTCCGCCGCCGCCATGATCGCCAGGGCCTGCTCCATATTGTTGATGTTGAAGGCCGGCACGCCGTAGTCGTTCTCGGCGGCATGATCGAGCAATTGGCGAAGCGTGATGCGGGCCACGACGGCACTCCCCTTGAAGGCAAACGGATGGGGGAGGATGTAGTGCGGATGGCGGGGAAGCGCAAAGCGAAAGCGGCGGAAAGGCTTAAAGCCGCAGGCTGCGCCGCGAGCGCCGGCAGCCCCTCAACGGCCGCGCGCTTCGAGGACTTTCACGCGCTCCTCGACAGCGGCCAGCTCCTCGGCGAAATGACCGGCGGTGCCCTTCGCCATGACGAGCAGGCCGGCCGTGTCGCGACGCTGCTTGCGGATGAGCTCTTCCAGCCCAACGAAGCGATTCTCGACCTTCTCGAAACGGGCGTTCACTTCCGCTCGAAAAGACGAGATGTCAGCCTGAATCGACTTCAGGATATCGAACATCGCCGTCTGCACGTTCGCGCTCATTGCCGCCTCCGCCGGTGACGAAAGGGAACATACCATAAACACGACGGGCCGCAAGCGTCGGTGTAGGCCTAACCTGGGCGCATCTCAGAGCGCATCTAACCGATAGACGGAGAAGGTCGAGGCTTTCGACATTTCGGCCAAGGCTGCGGCGACATAGGGCACGACCGGCTCGCCGTCGCTTCCAAACCGCCGCCAGTCCAGGCGATCATGCTTGTCCGGCTCGGCGAGGCCAGGCTCGCCTGCGACCGAAGGCATCTCGACGTAGAGCGCGAGCCATTCGCTCGCACGCAGGAAGACCTGTTGCGTGTGCACGAGGCGGCAGAGCCCAGGCTCGGCGATCAGCCCGGTTTCCTCGCGCAATTCGCGGCAGGCCGCCTCGACGAAGGTTTCGCCGCCGTCATAGGCTCCCGCCGGCAGGCTCCAATGACCGTCGAGCCAGCCCGTGGCTCCGCGCCGCAGGCTCAGCACGGTGTCGCCGCGCCGGACGATGGCGAAGACGGATGCGTCGAAGCGGAAACGCTCCCGTTTCGCCATGGCCCGTCCCTAGCCTCTCAGCCCTTCCGCAGCGCTTCGACGCCGGGCAGAGGCTTGCCTTCCATCCATTCGAGGAAGGCGCCGCCTGCCGTCGAGACATAGGTCAGCTGCTCGGCGACGCCGGCATGGTTCATCGCCGAGACGGTATCGCCGCCGCCGGCGACCGCGACCAGCGCACCGTCCTGCACGCGCTTGGCCGCCGCCTTGGCGACGGTGACGGTGGCCTTGTCGAAGGGCGGCAGCTCGAAGGCGCCGAAGGGGCCGTTCCAGACCAGCGTCTTGACCGTTCCGAGCCTGGCCACGACCTCTTCGACCGAGCGCGGCCCGGCATCGAGGATCATCTCGTCGGCCGCGACCTCGCCGACCGGTACGATGCGGTGCTCGGCATGGGCCTTGAACTCGCGCGCGGCCATCGCATCGACCGGCAGCATGATCTGGCAGCCGGCGGCCTTCGCCTTCTCCTCGATCTCGCGAGCGGTGCCGGTGAGATCATGCTCGCAGAGCGACTTGCCGACATCGAGCCCGCGCGCCGCGAGGAAGGTGTTGGCCATGCCGCCGCCGATGACGAGGACATCGACCTTCTTCACGAGGTTGCCGAGCAGGTCGAGCTTGGTGGAGACCTTGGCGCCGCCGACGATCGCCATCACCGGGCGGGCGGGGTTGTCAAGCCCGGCAGAGAGGGCTTCCAGTTCCGCCTGCATGGTGCGGCCGGCATAGGCGGGCAGCGCATGGGCGAGGCCTTCGGTCGAAGCATGGGCGCGGTGGGCGGCCGAGAAGGCGTCATTGACGTAGAGATCGCCATTGGTGGCGAGCGCCTTGACGAAGTCGGGGTCGTTTTTCTCGTCGCCGGCGTGGAAGCGGGTGTTCTCCAGCAGCAGCACGTCGCCGTCCTTCGCCGCGGAGACGGCCTTGGCGACATCCTCGCCGATGCAGTCCTCGACGAAGGTGACGGGGCGGCCGAGCGCATGGGCCAGCGCGGGGACGACCTGCTTCAGGCTGTTCTTGTCGTCGCGGCCCTTGGGCCGGCCGAAATGCGCGAGCAGGATGACCTTGGCGCCCTTGTCCGAGATCTCGCGGATCGTCGGCAGGATGCGGTCGATGCGGGTGGTGTCGCTGACGGCGCCGTTGTCCATCGGCACATTGAGATCGACGCGGACGAGGGCGCGCTTGCCGGCGAGATCGGCGTCGTCGAGGGTGCGGAAGGCGGTCATCGGATCAGCAGACTCCCGAACAGGCCGGGCACGCCGAAGCGCAGCACGAGCACGGTCAATGCGACGGTCAGCAGGGCAGTGACGATCGCGGTCACGAACAGGGTGCCGACGCGCGGGGTGGAGTCGATGCGCGCGCGCAGCGCTGCGACCTCGCCGCGGATCGCGGCGAAATCCATGGTGCCGGCTGCGGCGTCGACCTTGTGGGCGCTGCGCTCCAGCGAGGCTTCGGCGCGGGTCAGGACGGCCTCGTAGCGCGCGAACTTCTCCTCGATGCGGGCGGTCTTGTCCTCGATGCGGGAGAGCTGGTCGAGCTTGCGCGGATCGGTGGTGTCGGCCTGGCTTGCGGTCATGGTCTCTGCAGGGAGCGGTGCGGTGGAGGCCGGGGCGGATGCGGGTGACGCCGTCAGCGGCTTGTCGGCATGGGCCGCGGGCAGGACGGTGGGCTCGATCTTGGCCATGGTCTCTCCGTGGGTCTCGGACAGGAGCGAGGCAGCGCGGGGTCGCGCGGCCTCGCCTCAGACTTGGGTCAGAGCAGGGCGCCCATGGCGACGGCGGTGTCGCTCATGCGGTTCGAGAAGCCCCATTCATTGTCGTACCAGGAGAGGATGCGGACGAACTTCTCGTCCATCACCTTGGTCTGGTCGAGGGCGAAGGTCGAGGAATGCGCGTCGTGGTTGAAGTCGATCGAGACGTTGGGCTGGTCGGTGACGCCGAGGATGCCCTTCAGCGGACCGCGCTTGCTGGCCTTGATGATGGCCTCGTTGATCTTCTCGACCGAGGTCTTGCGCTTGGCCAGGAACTTGAAATCGACGACCGAGACGTTCGGCGTCGGCACGCGGATCGAGGTGCCGTCGAGACGGCCCTTGAGCTCGGGGATGACGAGGCCGATCGCCTTGGC
The DNA here is from genome assembly GCF_048595345.1 of Allobosea sp. Classification (GTDB taxonomy): domain Bacteria; phylum Pseudomonadota; class Alphaproteobacteria; order Rhizobiales; family Beijerinckiaceae; genus Allobosea. The sequence continues at coordinate 25,921 of NZ_JBMDWH010000236.1, read as the reverse complement.
GGCGCCGGTCGAGGTCGGGATCATCGACATCGCGGCGGCGCGGGCGCGGTAGAGATCCTTGTGCATCGTGTCGAGCGTCGGCTGGTCGCCGGTATAGGCGTGGATCGTGGTCATGAAGCCCTTGTCGATGCCGACGGCGTCATGGAGCACGCGGACCACCGGGGCGAGGCAGTTGGTGGTGCAGGAGGCGTTCGAGACGACCAGGTGATCCTTGTTCAGCTCGTGCTGGTTGACGCCGAAGACCACCGTCAGGTCGGCGCCGTCGCAGGGGGCCGAGACCAGGACGCGCTTGGCGCCGGCGGCCAGATGCGCCGCGGCCTTCTCGCGCGTGGTGAAGATGCCGGTGCATTCCAGCGCGATGTCGACGCCGAGCTCGCGATGCGGCAGCTCCTTGGGGTCGCGCACCGCGGTGACCTTGATCGGGCCGCGGCCGACGTCGATCGTGTCGCCGGAGACGGTCACCGTGCCGGGGAAGCGGCCATGCACGGAATCGAAGCGGAAGAGATGGGCGTTGGTCTCGACCGGACCCAGATCGTTGATCGCGACGACCTCGATGTCCTTGCGCTTCGACTCGATGATCGCGCGCAGCACGTTGCGCCCGATGCGGCCGAATCCGTTGATCGCCACCTTGACCGTCATCTTCTTACCTCTCCAGAACCGAAACGCGCCGTATGCGCCATTCACGCGGGCAATTCGGCCAAAGCGTGACCGATTGCAAGCCCTTGGGTTTAAAATCAGCGGCGGGCATTGTGTGTGGTGTCACGGGAAATCATTCGCCCAATCCCGGCCGCCATAGAAGATCCGCAAAATGACAACGCGGTCGTCCTCGGCAACGATTGCAACCGTGACGCGCCGTTCGAAGCCGACGACCTGCAATCCCGGCCGGATATCGGCCCGCGAGGTACCGCGTTCCGCGCCGTATTCGAGCCGCTGACAGAAATCGCGAATGCGCTGTTCGTAGCGGGAAGCCACCAATGGACTGCGGGCTGTTGCAATGGTGTCGTAAATCCACTCCAGATCGGTCGTGGCGTCCGGCGTGTAGATGACACGTCGCTGTCTCACGCTCCGTCTTTCAGACGCGCCTCGTGACGCTTTCGCATCCGTTCCGCCACGTCCTGCGGCGATAGTCCGTCACCTTCACCGGCTTTCCAGCTGTCATAGGTCGTTGCCACATCCTCGCGGAGCCATCGCTCGACAGCGGCATCACGCTCCTGAAGGGCTCTTAATCCGGCCCGTATGACCTCGCTCGCCGTCGCAAACGAGCCGGCTTCGACCTGGGCATCGATGAATGCGGCCTGCTCGGCGGGAAGACTGAAGGTTCGTTTCTGCACTCCGGACATGCGGCTCTCTCCCGTCATCGCGGTATGTCATTATCATACCGCGATCTCCGTTGCACATTCGCCGCCATCGAAGGTGACGATCAACCCTATCCGTTGTGACGCTTCATCGCGGCGTCGGCGACCGCCTCCGGCGTAATGCCGAAATGCTGGTAGACCTCCTTGAAGGGGCCGCTGGCGCCGAAGGAGTGCATGCCGACGAAGCTACCGTCATGGCCGATCACCGCATCCCAGCCGAAGCGCACGCCGGCCTCGACCGCGATCCTGACCGGGGCGGTGCCGATGATCTCGGCTTGCGTCGCCTCGTCCTGCGCAAGGAGCAATTCGAGCGAGGGCACCGAGACGACGCGGGCGCGCACGCCCTTTTCGGCCAGGAGCTTGCGCGCATTGACCGCGATCTCGACTTCGGAGCCCGAGGCGAAGAGCGAGACCTGCGCCTTGCCGCCCTCGGCCGCGAACAGCTCATAGGCTCCGGTCGCGAGCCTGTTCTTCGCGGAGGCGTCGGTGCGCAGCTGGGTCAGGTTCTGTCGCGAGAGGGCGAGAACGGTCGGCCCGTCGAGGCGCTCCAGCGCGAGCTGCCAGGCCTCTGCCGTCTCCACAGCATCGGCCGGGCGGAAGACGCGCATGTTCGGCATCGCACGCAGGGACGCGATCTGCTCGACCGGCTGGTGGGTCGGGCCGTCTTCGCCGAGGCCGATCGAGTCGTGGGTCATGACATAGACCACCGGCAGGCCCATCAGCGCGGCGAGGCGCATCGAGGGGCGGGCATAGTCCGCGAAGACGAGGAAGGTGCCGCCGCCGGTTCGGAAACCGCCATGGAGCGTGATGCCGTTCATCGCCGCGGCCATGCCGTGCTCACGGATGCCGTAGCGGACATAGCGGCCCTTGGGGGTCTTGGGCGTGAAGTCCTCGGCCGCCTTGGTGCGCGTGTTGTTGGAGGGGGTCAGGTCGGCGGAGCCCATCACCAGCTCCGGCATCACCGGGGTGATGGCCTCGAGCGCCAGTTCCGAGGCCTTGCGCGTAGCGACGGTCTGCGGGCTGGCGATGAGGCTCTTCTTGTGGGCGAGGATCGCCTTGTCGAGCTTGGCCGGCACGGTGTGAGCAAGGCGGCGCTCGAACTCGGCACGCTTGCGCTCGGAGAGCGCGGCGAAGCGCTCCTTCCACTCGGCATGCGCCTTGGCGCCGGCGGCGCCGAAGCCGCGCCAGGCCTTGAGCACCTCGGCCGGCACCTCGAAGGGGCCGCCGGTGATGCCGAGATTCTGCTTGGCGGCGGCGAGTTCCTCGGCGCCCAGAGCCTCGCCATGGGCCTTTGAGGTGCCCTGCTTCTTCGGCGCACCGAAGCCGATGATCGTCTTGCAGGCGATCATGGTCGGCTTGTTGGATTTCTGGGCGCGGCGGATCGCGGCTTCGATCGCATCGGGATCATGGCCATCGACCCGCTCGGAGCGCCAGCCGGCCGCCTTGAAGCGCGCGACCTGGTCGACATTGTCGGTGATGGTCAGCGGGCCGTCGATCGAGATGCCGTTGTCGTCCCAGAGCACGATCAGCTTGTTGAGCTTCTGATGGCCGGCGAGCGCGATCGCCTCCTGGCTGATGCCCTCCATCAGGTCTCCGTCGGAGGCCAGCACATAGGTGTGGTGATCGACGATCTTCCTGCCGAATTCGGCGGCGAGCATGCGCTCGGCCATCGCCATGCCGACGGCGGTCGCGAGGCCCTGGCCGAGCGGGCCGGTCGTGGTCTCGACGCCGAGCGTGTGGAAATTCTCGGGATGGCCGGGCGTCTTGGATTCGAGCGCGCGGAACTTCTTCAGATCCTCCAGCTCCAGATTGCCGTTCCCGGTGAGGTAGAGCACCGAGTAGAGCAGCATCGAGCCATGGCCGGCGGAGAGCACGAAACGGTCGCGGTCAGGCCAGCGCGGATCGGCCGCGTCATAGGTCATGATGCGGGTGAAGAGCACGGTCGCCATGTCCGCGGCCCCCATCGGCAGGCCGGGATGGCCGGACTTGGCCTTCTCGACGCCGTCCATCGCCAGGCCGCGAATGGCGTTGGCGAGCTTGTCGTGCTGGGTGCGGTCGGTGGTGGTCATCGTCTCGGGCTCCGTCTGGCGGGCGGCAGGCTCGCCTTGCGTGCTGCATGGGGAACGCGGCAGGGGCAAGGCGGCGTGGCAAGGCAGCGTGATGGCGCGGCCGGTATGGGGACAGCCGCGATGATGGCGAAAGGGACGGGGTGGATTAGGCCTGCGGCCGAAGCCGAGTCAATTCGCCAGCCGCGCTTTAGGGCCGGCTGCCTGCTGCTTCGGCAGGGTGAAGCCGATCTCGCATGCGAAGGCATGGGGACAAGTCCTTGTGCGGCTGGCTTTTGGCTTGCCGGGCCGTTCGTGTTCTGCGTCGCCATGCTGTAGATTTGGGCATCGAATCGTGTGAGCCGGCTTCGGTCCGACAGGGAGGGCGACGGTGGCGAGCCTGATGCTGGACAATGCGCTGGCGCGTCTCGATGGGGCGCTCGGGCAGCTTGAAGCGGCAGCGCGTCGGCGGATCGAAGCCGAGCGCGGTCGCGGCAATCTCGAAACCGAACTCGCCCTGATGCAGGACGACCGGGCGCGGCTCGCCGCCGAACTCGACGGCGCGATGGCGCGGCTCGGCCATGTCGAGACGGCGGCCGCCGATGTCGATCAGCGGCTGCAGCGTGCGCTCGGCGTCATCGGCGCCGTGATCGAGCGCGTGCAGGCGCAGCAGCCGGCCGAGGACGAGACAGCGAGCGACGAGACGGAGTGACGCTTTCCGCAGAGAAGGCGTGAGAAGGAGTGCCCATGCCGCAAGTCAACGTCACGATCGCCGGAAAGGCCTATCGCATGGCCTGCGGCGATGGCGAGGAAGCGCATCTCGAAGGGCTGGCGCGCTTCTATGACGAGAAGATCGGTGAGATGCGGCAGGCCTTCGGCGAGATCGGCGACATGCGCCTGCACGTCATGGCGGCGCTGATGGTCGCCGACGATCTGCACGAGGCCAACAAGCGCGCGCAGAAGCTGGAGGCGGAACTCGCTGCAATCCGCGGCGATGCCGGCGCGGCCGATCAGCGGCTCAGCGAGGTCGAGGACCGCGCGGCGGAAGCGCTGGTCGCAGCGGCCGAACGCATCGAGGGCGTGGCGAAGAGCCTCGTGCCGGCGCCGGCGGGCTAGGTCGAGCCAGCGACCTGTCTCGAATGGAAAAAGCCCCGGACGTCGCCGTCCGGGGCTTCGTTTTCCCAGCAGGGATGAGGACGCTCAGACGCCGCCGGCACCATCCAGCACCGTGACGGCGCGGCGGTTCTGCGACCAGCAGGAGATGTCGTTGCAGACCGCGACCGGGCGCTCCTTGCCGTAGGAGATGGTGCGGATGCGGTTGGCGGGGATGCCGCGCGAGGCGAGGTAGTCGCGCACGGTCTGGGCGCGGCGGGCGCCGAGCGAGTAATTGTATTCGCGCGTGCCGCGCTCGTCGGCATGGCCCTCGACGGTGAAGGTGTAGCGCGGATAGCGCTGCAGCCAGCCGGCCTGCTTGTCGAGCGTGGCGGTGGCGGTCGAGGTCAGGTCGGTGGAGTCGGTCTCGAAGAAGACGCGGTCGCCGACATTGACGACGAAATCCTGAGCGCTGCCCGGCGTGGCGGCGCCGCCGGCCCCGAAGCCCGAGCCGCCATTGGCGTCGGCGTTCTGGTCCTTGGCGCAGGCGCCGAGCGCGAGCGTGCAGGCGAGGGCGGCGGCAAAGCGGACGGCGCGGCCGCCGGAAAAGAGGCTGGTCAACATGGGCTGAACTCCGGGCGATCTGATCTTCGGGGTCTTCTGAGCGGGGGCTTGGCGCCGGCTGCGGGCAAGGCGTTGAAAATCGAGCCCATCAATGAACCGTCAACCTAAACGAGACCTTGCCAGATCAAGGCGAAGTGGCGGCATTGCGGCGTATGGTTAACCAAATCTGAGAAAAGTCACATCCGCATCCGAGCGTGGCGTATGGGCGACAGTGCGCGCCGCCGGGCGGGTCACGCGCTCGCATCCGCGTTTGCGGCGAAGCGCGCGCGGAATTCGCGTGGGCTGATGCCGACGCGCCTGCGGAAATGGTGGCGCAGCGTGTCCGGCGTGCCGAACCCGACGGCAAGGGCGATCTCGTCGAGCCCGATCCCGCCCTCGACCAGGAGGGCCTTCGCCCCCTCGATGCGCTCGCCGGTCAGCCACTCGCCCGGCGGAGACCCGGTCGCCTCCCCGAACCGCCGGAGGAAGGTGCGCAGGCTCATATGGCATGCCGCCGCCATCTCCTGGATGGTCCAGTCCCGCCGCAGATCGGTGCGCAACCGGTCGAGCAGGGGGGAGACGTCCGACTGGCGGCGCAGGGCGACGGGACGCTCGAGGAACTGCGCCTGCCCGCCGGAGCGGTGGGCCGGCATCACCAGCCGGCGCGCCACGGAATTGGCCGCCGCCGCACCGAAATCACGCCTGACGATCTCGATCAGCAGGTCGATGCCGGCGGCGCTGCCGGCTGAGGTGAAGATGCGGTCCTCGCCCCGGTAGAGCGAGGCATGATCCACCGCGACCGCCGGATAGCGCTCGCGCAAGGCGCCAGCATAGCGCCAATGCGTGGTCGCCGCCTTGCCGTCCAGCAGACCCGCCGCGGCAAGGACGAAAGCGCCGGAGCAGATCGAAGCGAGCCGGGCGCCGCGCGCATGGGCCCGCCGCAGGCGCTCGCAGAGCGCGTCCGGCACCGGCTCGCCTGCGCCTTTCCAGCCCGGCACCACGATCAGATCCGCCTGGTCGATCAGGTCCGGCCCGTGATCGGCCGTCAGCCGAAAACCGCCATGGGCTCGCAGCGGCCCGTCCTCGATCGCGCAGCTGGCAAAACGGTACCAGCCCTCTCCCATTTCAGGGCGCGCCAAGCCGAAGATTTCGGCGACGATGCCGAATTCGAAGGTGCAGAGCCCGTCATAGAGCAGGGCGACGACGAGGGGGCCGGTCGTATTTGGCATGATCTGCCCGTATAATGTCGTTCGTGCCAATGGCAAGGCGTATCGCGGCCGGTTCAGATGCCCGGACCACCAGCCTGTCGCCGTGACCCATCCGGAGAAGCGGGCGGCGACGCCGACCAGGAGCCACCATGACCAGCGCCGTGACCACCGTTCCCGCCGCACCCAGCGATCTCGCGAGGGCCCATTTCGCCGCCGAGTTCACGTTCGAGACCGATTGCTGGGATGTTCACGACGCCTTGTCCAAGCAGCCCGATTTCGTGCTGCTGGATGTGCGCAGCCCGGCCCTGTTCGCCCGTGGCCATGTGCCGGGCGCCCTCAATCTGCCGGTGGGCAAGATCGTGCGCTCGAAGCTGGAACACTGGCCGCAGGAGACCGTGTTCGTGACCTATTGCGCCGGCCCGCATTGCAATGGGGCGGCCAAGGCGGCGCTGCGGCTCGCGGAGCTGGGACGGCCGGTCAAGATCATGGCCGGCGGCATCACGGGGTGGCTCGACGAGGGCTTCGCGGTGGCGCGCGACGGCGAAGCCGCCTGACAAGGGCAAGCGTCGCCGCCCACGCTCTCGGGCGCGCGATGCTGCTCTGCGGCGGTGCCGGCGGGCGGCCATCGCCCCGAAGCCGCAACCCGGCGCCATCGACGATGCCGTTGCGCAACTCCGCGGATACTCGCCGACATCTGCGGAAAGATGGCCGTCGAGCGCAATTTATTAATGTTCCTCAGGGTTAATTTCCGCCGTCAGGCGCCGGCGTCCGAACCGGCCTGTGGAGACCTTGCATGCGTTCCTATCGGCTCAATCCCGTCGGCTGGACGATCGGGACCAAGATCAGCGTCATCATGGCTCTGATGTTGCTACCCATGCTGCATCTGGGCCTGCTCTTCGTTCAGGCCGTGCGCAAGGACGTCGATTTCTCCTCCAAGGAGTTGCAGGGCGCCGCCGTGATCGAGCAGGTCTGGCCGTCCTATGCCCAGCTTCTGCAGCCGCAATCGCTTCGCAAGCCCCTGCCCGAGGGGGGCGATTTCGACGCCATGATCCGCGACTTCAAGGCCGAGGAGGCCGTCGCGGCGTTCCGCAAGGCGCTGACCTCGCCAGGCGGCGTCATGGAGGCGGGCGCCACCGGCCAGTCAGCGATCCAGAAGGTGGCCGACGGCTCCAACCTCACGCTCGATCCGGATGTCGATTCCTATTACATGATGGACCTCGTTACGGTCCGTATTCCCGAATTCGCGCTCGCCCGCGCGCAGTTGGCCGCCGCCATGCATCTCTTCGTCGCCGGCGGCAAGCCGGGCGCGACGGAGCGGGATGCGCTGGTGCGGGCCGATACGCGCATCGATCTCGCCTTGGCCGCCGTCCGTTCATCCATGGCCTCGGGCATCGCCGGGAACGAGGATGGGCTGGTGAAGAAGGGTCTCGCAGAACCTTCCCGCGCCTTCTTCGCCGCCATCGATACCAGCTCCAGGCTCGTCGACGCCACGCGCGCGGCCGTGATGTCCGGCAGCGCGCTCAAGGTCGGTCTGGCCGAGCTCGACTGGAGCGACGAGGAGCTGGCCCGCGCGACCGACGCCCTCTGGAAAGCGGCCAATGGCGAGATGAAGCGGCTGATCGGCATCCGCGTCGAGGGCATGACGAGCAAGGCCCAGCGCGACGGGCTGATCGCCTGCGTCGGCGCGCTGATCGCCATCGCGGTGGCGCTCAGCTTCGCCCGCTCGGTGCGTCGCCCGATGGCCGACCTGATCGCGACGCTGCGGCGCTTCGCCGAAAACGACTTCCAGAGCCCGGTGCCGCATGTCGAGCTCACCAACGAGATCGGCGAGATCGCCCAGGCGCTGCAACGTACCCAGACCGATGCCGGGCGCACCGCGCTGACCATCGCGGCGATGAACCAGTCGCCCACCCAGCTGATGATCACCGATCCCGAAGAAAAGGTGATCTTCATCAGCGAGGCACTGACCGCGACGCTGAGGCGGCTCGAGCCGGTGTTCCGGCAGGGCGACCCATCCTTCTCCGTCGATGCGATGATGGGCCGGCATATCGACTATTACCGCACCAATTCGCAGCTGAAGCGCGATGTTCTGGTCGATGACGGCATACAGCGGCGGCTGCGCTACGCGATCGACGGGCAGGTCATCCTCGTGGATCTGGCCTATATCTATCAAGCCGATGGCGAGCGCGTCGGCCATACGATGATCTGGCGCAACGTCACGGAAGAATTGCTCGGCGAGGCGCAGGTCGCCGCCGTGGTGGCCGCGGCGCAGCAGGGCGATTTCTCGGGCAGGCTCGACCTTGCGGGCAAGGATGGTTTCGTGCGCGAGATCGCTACCGGGCTCAACAATGTCTCGGCATTGGTCGAGCAGGCGACCGGCGAATTCGCCGAGGTGATGGCCGCCGTCGCCAAGGGCGATCTGACGCGGCAGATCACCGGGAATCATGCCGGGGTGCTGGGCTCGCTCAGCCGCAGCATCAACGAGACGGTCGATCGCCTCTCGGCGACGGTGGCGACGATCCAGAGCACGGCCGCCGATGTCGGCCTGGCGTCGCGCGAGATCAAGACCGGCTCCGACGACCTGTCGAAGCGCACGGAGGAGCAGGCGAGCTCGCTGGAGGAGACGGCGGCGACGACCGAACAGCTTGCGGCGAGCGTCAAGGCTTCGGCCCAGAATTCGCGGGCGGCGGCGCGCATCGCCGAGGAGGCGATGCAGTCGGCGCAGTCGGGCGGCGCCATCGCCGGCCAGGCCGTCGAGGCCATGGCCCGGATCGAGAGCGCCTCCCAGAAGATCTCCGATATCATCCGCGTGATCGACGACATCGCCTTCCAGACCAACCTGCTCGCCCTCAACGCGGCAGTGGAAGCGGCGCGCGCCGGCGATGCCGGCAAGGGCTTCGCCGTCGTCGCCTCGGAGGTGCGGACCCTCGCGCAACGTTCCAGCGAGGCCGCCAAGGACATCGCAGCGCTGATCTCCTCCTCCAACAGCGAGGTCGAGGGCGGCGTGAAGCTGGTGCGCCAGGCCGGCGAGCAGCTCAGCCAGATCCTCGCCGCGTCGCAGAAGGTGGCGGCGACCATCGCCGACATCTCGACCGCATCCGGCGAGCAATCGAACGGCATCGACGAAATGAGCCAGGCTGTGGCGCATCTCGACGAGATGACTCAGCAGAACGCCGCTCTCGCCGAAGAGAGTGCAGCCTCGGCCAATGCCCTCTCCGACCGCATCGGCCAGCTCAACGATCTCGTCGCAGGGTTCCGCACCCATGGTGCGGCGCTGCCGGCCGCGCCGAACGAGCCGGCCCGGCTTCGCGAGATGGCCGCCGCCGCCTTCAGCACCGCGCCTGCCCCGCGCCGGCCTGCCGCCAAACCCGTCGAGCCGCCTCGGCCGGCGCCGCGCAAGGTCGCCACTGGCGGCAGCGACCATGGCTGGGAAGAGTTTTAGAGTACGCTGGGTTCTCGCGGAAACACCCCGTCAGCCGGGGCTTGCCCCGGGATCCATGGGAAGGCTCCGTCGCCCTGCGATGGATCCCGGAGCGGCGCTGCTTCGCAGCTTGTCCGGGATGACGGTCTGGTTCCGTGCAAAACCAGTACGCTCTCGCGTCTGGTGATGGGGCGGCGCTCCGTCATCTGCATCACCCCACCGACCGGTGCGCATCAACGCCAACCCCAGCAAAAAGCCGCCCGGATCGCTCCGGGCGGCTCTTGCAATGCGTGACGGGTCGGCTCAGCGCCCGCCGCCGAGCAGCGGCGACCAGGTCGGGTCCGAGGCATAGGCGGGGGTGGGGACAGGGACTTCGACACGGCCGGTGATGTCGACCATGTAGAGCTTGCCGCCGGTCTCGCCGCCCGGGTCGCGGAAGAACATGATGTACTGGCCGTTCGGCGCCCAGTTCGGCGCCTCGTTGTGGAAGCCCTCGGTGAGGATGCGCTCTCCCGAGCCATCGGGGCGCATCACGCCGATGCCGAAGCCATTCGCACTCTGGCGGGTGAAGGCGATCAGGTCGCCCCGGGGCGACCAGCTCGGCTGCGAATAGCGGCCCTGGCCGAAGGAGATGCGCTGGCCTTCGCCCCCGCCGGCCCCCATGACGTAAAGCTGCTGCGAGCCGCCGCGGTCGCTCTCGAAGACGATCTTGGAGCCGTCCGGCGCATAGGAGGGGGAGGTATCGATCGCAGCCGTCGAGGTCAGGCGCTGCGTGGTGCGAGAGCCGATATCGATGGCGTAGAGATTGGCGTTGCCGCCCTGCTGGAGCGAGAGCACCACGCGCTGGCCGTTGGGGGCGAAGCGCGGGCTCGAGGTCATGTCGGGGAAGTTGCCGACGATCTGGCGCTGGCCGGTCTCGATGTTCAACACCTGTACCCGTGGCTGCTCGCCGAGCCGCTGGGTCATGAAGGCCACCTCCTGGCTCACCGGCGAATAGCGCGGCGTCACCACCGAGATGTCGCCATTGGTGAGGTAGCGCACATTTGCGCCGTCCTGATCCATGATGGCGAGGCGCTTGCGACGGTTCTCCTTGGTGCCGGACTCGTCGACGAAGACGACGCGGGTGTCGAAGAAGCCGCCGAGCCCGGTGACCTTCGAGAAGATCGCGTCGGAAATGATATGGCCGACACGGCGGGCATTGCTCGGATCGGTGAAATATTGCTGGCCATCGGTCTGGGTGCCGGTGGCGACGTCCCAGAGGCGGAACTCGGCGCGGATGCGGCCGGCATCGCGCGAGACGCGGCCGGTGACGAGAGCCTGCACGCCCGATGCCTGCCAGGCCTGGAACTGCGGAGCGGCGTCAAAAGGCGGGTTCTTCTCGGGAAAGCGCGCCTTGTCGACCGGCAGGAAGTAGCCGCAGCGCTTCAGATTGTTGGTGATGACCCCGGACACCAGGATGCCACCCTCGCCAGCGAAATCGGCGATCGCGATGGGCATGGGCTGGAAGGTGCCACCGCGCAGGTCGATCACCAGCTCGGCTTTCGCTGCCGCCGGGACGAGCAGGCTCGCGCCCGCCATGGCGAGCAGGCCGCGCCGGGTCGGCGCTGCCGTGAGGAAGGGGAGGGGGTTGCGGTCGATCAGGGTCACAGCACGTCCGGTCACAGCACGTCCCTTGCGTCGAAATTGACGACGACATCGCGCCAGTCGTCGTAATAGGCGGCGAATTGAGCCGGGATGCGCAAAGGCGCGCAGCGGCGGGTGGCGGTCAGCGCCGAGTCGGCGGCGACACGAAAGAGCGGATCGGCGGAGGAGTTGATGACGCCGGGCTGGCCGGCGAGCGAGCCGTCCGTGTTGAGCTTCATGCGGACTGACGGAACGACATTGGCCCCGCCGCGCGCATTGGCGAGCGCGATCGGCACGTTCCAGCATTTCAGGAGCTGGTCCTGGATGATGCCGACGAGCTGGGCGCGCAGCGACGGGCTGAGCTTCTGCGACGAGCCCGTCTGGGTGCCGAGCGAGGCGGTGCGGTTGATCTGCGGCGCCGAGGAGCCGGTGGACTGGGCCTTCTCCTTCGACTGCAGCAGGCGCTCGATGTCGCTGGCGTTGAAATTCTTGGCGATCTGCGCCTCGCGCTTCGCCTTGGCTTCCGCCTCCTGCTTGGCCTTCGCCTCGGCGGCGAGCTTGGCCTTCTGCTCGGCCTCCGCCTTGGCCTTGGCCGCGGCCTCGGCCTGCTGCTTCGCCAGCTTCTCGGCTTCCGCCTTGGCGAGCGCGTCGGCCTTGGCCTTGGCCTCCGCCTTAGCCTTGGCCTGCTGGGCGTCGGCTTCGGCCTTCGCCTTGGCCGCGGCCTTGGCTTCCTCCTCGGCCTGCTTGGCCTTGGAGGCGAGTTCGGCCTCGGCGGCGAGCCTGGCGAGCTCCTCGCGCTTCTGCTCGGCCTCGCGGGCGGCGGCGGCCTCGCTCTTCTGCGGGGGCTGCTTGACCGGCTCGGGCGGCTTGACCTCGGGCTTGGGCTGCTCGACCGGGCGGGCGGGCGGGAGCGGGGCGGAGGCGTTGTCGTCGGCGGTCTTCAACTCGACCGGCCGAGAGGGCGGGGCCGGGGTATCGACCTTGGCCTCGCCGGCCTCCTTGCGCTCGACCGCCTCGGACTGGCGCTCGGCGCGCGGCTGCGGCTTCTCCTGGACCTTCTCGGCGTTGCGCTCGCCGCGCGTCACCTGATTCAGCGCATTCGGGTCGACCAGCTCGACCGCGATCGCCTCCTGATGCTCCGGAAGCGGCGCAGGCGACGAGAACGCCAAAAGCCCCACGACGAGCGCCGTCGTGTGGCCCAGCGCCGACACCAGCCAGCCAGGTTCGGAGGTCGAAAGCTTCACGCGACGAATGTCCTCGGCGTTCCTTTGGGGTTCAGCGGGCGCTCGGCTCGGTCACCAGTGCGACCCGCTTGAAGCCGGCGGCGGTGATCGTCGACATCACCGAGGCGACGCGGCCGTAATCGACCTGCTTGTCGCCGCGGACATAAATGCGCTCGTCGAAGCCCTGCTTGGACAGAGCCTGCAATTTCGAGGCGAGATCCGGCTCCAGCGTCGGCTCGTCCTGCAGGAAGATCTGGCCCTTGCTGTCGATCGCGACGGTCACCGGCTTCTGGTCGACATTGATCGGCTTGGCGCCGGTCTGCGGCAGATCGAGCGGCACGCCGGTCGCGATCAGCGGCGCGGCGACCATGAAGATGATGAGCAACACCAGCATGACGTCGATGAAGGGCGTCATGTTGATCTCGGCGATGGCGCGGTGGCGGCGCGAGCGCCGGCCCCGGCGCCCTCCGCCCTGGCCACCTGCTGCTGCGGACATTCCCATCGGTCAGATCCTCACGCGGCCATGCGTTCGTCGATCTGCCGCGAGAGGATCGCGGAGAATTCGTCGGCGAAGCCTTCCAGCCGGCCCTGGGCCTTGGCGACGTCGGCTTGCAGGCGGTTATAGGCGATGAGCGCCGGAATGGCGGCGAAGAGGCCGATGGCGGTGGCGAACAGCGCCTCGGCAATGCCCGGCGCGACCACGGCCAGAGACGAGTTCTTGGAGACGGCGATGGCGGTAAAGGAGGTCATGATGCCCCAGACCGTGCCGAACAGGCCGATGAACGGGGCCGCCGAAGCGATGGTGGAGAGCACCAGCAGCCGCGACTCCAGGCGCTCGGTCTCGCGCTGGATGGTGACGTCCAGCACCTTGTCGATGCGCTGCGACAGGCTGGCGACGGAGCGCCCGCCATTCTCGAAGGAGCGCTTCCACTCCCGCATCGCGGCGACGAAGACGGCGGCCATGTCGTTGACCGGCTTGCTGGCGAGGTCGCGGTAAAGCTCCTCCAGCGAACGGCCGGACCAGAAAACCTCCTCGAAGGCATCCATGTCCCGGCGGGTGCGACGGTAGAGCAGCGTCTTGTCGACGATGATCGACCAGCACCAGATCGAGGCGCCGATCAGCCCGATCATCACCAGCTTGACGACGATATGGGCGTGCCAGAACAGCGTCCAGAACGACATGTCGATCTGCGGCGCGGCCTGCGCGACATCCGCGGGGTTCATCCTGTCATCCTTCCAACCAGGCGGCGCGTCAGGGAGCCCACCTGTCGGATGGCTCCGGTCCAAACCCCGCCGCTCGCGCCGCGGGAGACCCACGCCGCCGCCCGTTTTGCGATCCGGGGACATGCCGTGCCCCCTCTTTCACGCGCGAATCCGGCGAAAGATGGGCCGAAACGGGGTTTCCCACGGAACACATGCTCCGCATCGAGTTAAGCTCCCGGCAAGGTTAATGTCGGGTATACGAGGGGCGGCTTTCGCGGATAGGCCGGCATGCAAAAGCCCGCCCCGGATGCCGGGGCGGGCTCTCGTTTCTCTCCAGCATGATCCGAGGGCATCGTGACCGCGTCTCTTCGGACGCGCGACGATCTCAGCTGCTCGACGGCGCGGGCTCAAGCCGCGTCGGGCTGGGCCGGGCGCTCGGCCGGCGGGTTGTTGCGGCGCTCGGCCATGAACTGGTCGAACTCGGCCTTGTCGCGGGCCATGCGCAAGCGGGCGAGGAAGTCCTGGAACTCCTTCTGCTCGTCCTCCAGGCGGCGCAGCGTCTCCTGACGATACTCGTCGAAGGCGTGGTTGCCGCTGGAGGGGCCGCGGCCCCAGCCGCCGAACCCGCCGCCGAAGCCCTCGCGGCCCCCCATGCGCTCGCGCATGCGGTCCATCTTGGCCTGCAGCCGGCTCATCCGGTGCTCGTATCGGTCTCCGCTGAATCCGCAACCCATGCGTCCACTCCAGTAAGTAAAGGCCAGGGTCGCCAGACCCAGCGGCCACCACAGCACGAAGCCGAGAATCGCGAAGGCGATCCAGGCTCCCTTTCCGTATTCATCGAGCTTGGCGACGATCGGCATTGTCCTCCTCCGGGTGACCGACGTGAATGTAAATCACATTTACATATGTGGGCGCGAGGGGCCCGCTTGTCAAGACGGATGCGCAGGCTGCTTCAGGCGGAGGGGGGCGAGGCCTGGCCGGGCGCGAGGCCGAGGCCCTGAAGGTAGATCAGCATGCCGGCCTCCAGCAGTTCGGCCGCTGACATCGGCAATGGGCGGCGGCCACCATCGGCGCGGCCGAACAGGGCGGCGATGCCGTGCGACATCGCCCAGATGTGCAGCGCCATCATCAGCGCCGGCGGGCGCTTGCCGGCCGGCAGTCTCGCGATCAGCGCCTCGGCCGCCTGGCGCAGATCGGCGAAGGCCCGGTCGGCGGCGGCGCGCAGGGCGGGGCTGGCATCCAGCGGCACGCCGGCTTCGAACATCGCCGAATAATAGGCCGGCTCGTCATGCGCGAAGGTCAGATAAGCCCGGCCGAGCCGGTGAAAGGCGGCCTCCGGGTCGGGCCGGCCCTGATCCCAGGCCCTGGACAGAGCCTGCTGAAAAGCCTCGAAGCCGCGCGTGGCGACATCGGCCAGCAGCTCGTCCCGGTCGCGGAAATGGCGATAGGGCGCGGCGGGGCTCACGCCGGCCATACGCGCAGCCTCGGCGAAGGTGAAGCCGTTGGGGCCCTTTTCGCCGATCAGGCCGAGCGCGGCCTTGACCAGCTCTTCCTTGAGATTGCCATGGTGATAGCCGCGTGGCGTTTCGGGGCGGTCGCGCTTCCAGCTCATGTGAGGAGCGCTAACATGGGGCGGCTGGCGCGTCGATGGATTCGGCAGAGGGCCCTACTCGCCGAGCATCAGCCGCTTGCGCAACCCGTCCGGAATACGGCGGGCCCGGCCGCCGCCGACGCAGGCGACCTTGACCTCAGCCGTCACCAGCACCTCCTCGCCGCGCAGCACGCGCTGCTCCAGATCCATGGTGGCGCCGCGCGCCTCGACCGAGCGGGTCTCGACCGTCAGCAGATCGTCCATCACGGCAGGCCGCAGGAAATCGATCGTCATCTTGCGGACAGCGAATCCCAGGGCCGTCTCGCCGTCGAACAACTCGCGCTGCTCGACGCCGAGCGCCCGGATCAGTTCCGTCCGGCCGCGTTCCATGAAGCGCAGATAGGAGGCGTGATAGACGACGCCGGAGAAATCGGTGTCTTCGTAATAGACGCGGACGGGCAGGGTGTGGGGCTGGTTCATCAGGCGCTTTTCTCCCGTCCTGAAGCCTTAGTCCATGGCGCTTTCGCTCGGGAAGAGCCGCGCCTGCGACGATTTCTCCCGGAACGGCTGACCGCGACGTGGCGTTGCCCAAAGGTCAGTAACGATAAGGAGGCCGATCATGGCTCAATCGACCAAGGCGACCGCGAGGCTGCTGGACAAGACCGAAGCCGAGTTCGTCGAGCGCACCCAAAGGAGCACGATCGTCACGCTCTCCGATCAGGAGTTGCGGGAGCTGGGCGCGCAGCTGCGCCAGCGTCGCGACAAGGCGCGGGATGCGGCGCGGCGCCAGAAGCGCGAAATGCGCGGCAAGGCCGAGCCGAGGGGCGCGCGCGCCGTGAGCGACAACAGTGGGACCAAAGCGAAAGCCGATGCCCTGACGGCCGCGCTGAAGCGCATCGGCGCCGAGAGCACACGGCGGGCGCAAAAGCAGAAGGCGCCGAGCCAACGCAGCCTTGCGCGCAAGGCGCTCGCCGCCAAGCAGCGCCAGACCGCGCGGGAGCGGCCGACCACCCGCACGGCCGGTGAAGGGATGAGGCCGATCGGCAATCCGAAAGCGGCGAAATCCGGCGCATTGAACGACGCCGGCGCCCGCCCGGCCATGATGCGCTCGAAAATCGCGCGTCGCTGATCCCTCTTTCGGGGAGGGAGGCCAGGGCTTCAGGCCTCGTCCTCCTCCCCGCCGAAAAGCCCGAACTGCGCGCTTTCCCGCGAGGGCTCGGGCATGCCGAGATGGCGGAAGGCGTGGGGGGTGAGGAGGCGTCCGCGCGGGGTGCGCTGGATGAAGCCCTGCTGGAGCAGGAAGGGCTCGATGATCTCCTCGATCGCGTCGCGCGGCTCGGAGAGCGAGGCGGCGATGGTTTCGATCCCCACCGGGCCGCCGCCGAAGTTGACGGCGACCGTGGTGAGATAGCGCCGGTCCATCTGGTCGAGGCCGATCGGGTCGACATCCAGCAGGGACAACGCCTTGTCGGCGACCTTGCGGGTGACGATCGGGTCGCCGTCGACGATGGCGAAATCGCGCACGCGCCGGAGCAGGCGCCCGGCGATGCGCGGCGTCCCTCTGGAGCGCTTGGCGACCTCGTTGGCGCCGTCATCCGACATCGGCACGCCGAGCACGCGGGCGCCGCGCGCGACGATGCCCTGCAACTCCTCCACCGTGTAGAACTGCAGGCGGATCGGGATGCCGAAGCGGTCGCGCAGGGGCGTGGTCAAAAGGCCGGCGCGGGTCGTGGCGCCGACGAGGGTGAATTTCGGCAGGTCGATCTTGACCGAGCGGGCGGCCGGGCCTTCGCCGATGATCAGGTCGAGCTGGTAATCCTCCATGGCCGGATAGAGGATTTCCTCCACCGCCGGGTTGAGGCGGTGGATCTCGTCGATGAAGAGCACGTCGCGCTCTTCCAGATTGGTGAGCTGGGCGGCGAGATCGCCGGCCTTGGCAATCACCGGCCCGGAGGTCGAGCGGAAATTGACGCCGAGCTCGCGCGCCACGATCTGCGCCAGCGTGGTCTTGCCGAGCCCCGGCGGGCCGACGAAGAGGACGTGGTCGAGCGCATCGCCCCGGCTCTTGGCAGCGTTGATGAAGACCTGGAGATTGGCGCGTGCCGCCGCCTGGCCGGTGAAATCCGACAGGGAGAGCGGCCGCAGCGAGGTCTCGCCGTCGTCGTCGCGCTTTTCGGCGGAGAGGAGGCCGGGGCGCTTGGGGTCGCTCACAGCGCGATCTCCAGTTCCAGCGCGTCGTGGATGGGGATGCCCTTGTAGCCCGTCTCGATGACCGTCGGCACCATCGAGCGATAGGCGTCGATCGCCTCCAGATAAAGCCCCGAGAGGCGGAAGCCGCGGCGCTGATAAAGGGTGAGGCCGGGCATGTTGTCGTTGGTGACCATCGCCTTGAGCTTGCGGGCGCCGGCTTTGCGGGCGGCTTCGATTACCGATTCCAGCATGCGGATGGCGACGCCTTCGCCGGGCTTCAGCGAATGGAGCGCGCAGAGATAGGCGTTGTCGCCTCGCATCGTCCAGCTCGCCAGCGCGGCCGTGCTGCCGTCGGGCGCAAAGAGGCCGAGCGCATCGATCTCGGCGACGTCGTAGACATGCAGGTCGATCATCATGCTGTGCGAGCCCCAGGCCGCCATCATGATGGCCAGCAATTCGCTCTTGTCGGTGACTTCGCGCAATTCGAAGCTCGCCGGGTCCGCATCTGCGACCACTGCCGGTCCCTTGCCGTGTCGAAGAGTGGGCTGGCGGCTCATTTCGCCAATTCCTTCAGGCCGAGCCGGATGAGCTGGGCGGTGCCGGCCCCGTCTTCCGCCGCCTTCGCCGCAGCCGCGACCGCGGCCATGGCCTGCGCCTGCGGATAGCCGAGATTGACGAGCGCCGAGACGGCATCGGCGATCGGCTGAGGCAGCTTCTTCTCCTCCATCGCACCGGAAAGCTGGGCGAGATGCGGATCGACATGGCCGAAGGCGGGGGCCTTGTCCTTGAGTTCCGCGCAGAGGCGCTGGGCAAGCTTGGGGCCGACGCCGGGGGCACGGGCGATGGCGGTTTTGTCATTGGTGGCGATCGCGGTGGCGAGCCCGCCGGGATCGAGCGTCGAAAGGATGGCGAGCGCGACCTTGGCGCCGACGCCCTGCACCACCTGCATCAGGCGGAACCAGTCGCGCTCGGCATCGGACATGAAGCCGTAGAGCCGGATCGCATCCTCGCGCACATGGGTCTCGATCGACAGCACCGCGGCTTCCCCGGGGCCCGGCAGGCGCTGCAGCGTGCGCGAGGAGCATTGCACGACATAGCCGACGCCCTGCACGTCGATGATGACGTGATCCTCGCCATAGGAATCGATCAACCCCTTGAGTTTGCCGATCATCGCCGCCTACCCCGCCACCTTCATCTGCGCCACGAGCGCCCGCATGCCGCGATGCTGGGCGTGGCAGATCGCGACCGCGAGCGCGTCCGCCGCGTCGGCAGAGCTCGTCTCGGCCTTGGGCAGCAGGACGCGGATCATCGCCTGCACCTGCTTCTTGTCGGCATGGCCGACGCCGACCACGGTCTTCTTGACGAGATTGGCGGCGTATTCGGCGACATCCAGCCCGGCCAGCGCCGGCACGACGAGGGCGATGCCGCGCGCCTGGCCGAGCTTCAGGGCCGATTGCGGGTCGCGGTTAATGAAGGTCTCCTCCACCGCGGCCTCATGCGGCTTCTGGGTCGCGATGACGCGCTGGAGCCCGTCATGGAGTTGGCGCAGGCGTTCGGCGAGCGGGGCCGCGCCATCGCTCTCGATGCAGCCGCAAGCGAGGAAGGAGAGCTTGCTGCCCTCCGAGACGACGACGCCCCAGCCGGTCTTGCGAAGTCCGGGGTCGATGCCGAGAATGCGAATCGGTGGGGCCATGAGGCGGCAACCTAGCTTGTGGACACGCTTTGTTCCATGCCGACCCCTAACGATCCCCTTCCAATCGCGCCTGACCGATCAAACCCGTTCATCGCTCGCATCAACCCGACGGGGGTTGTCGCCGGTCGCATCAGGCTGTTGAAGCGAGATCGCTTCCCTCCGCCGCATCGGCCCGCATGACCGCCCTCCTCAGCTTCCTCTTTCCGGGCCTCTCCGCAGAAGGTGTCGCGGTTCTCGTCGGCGCGACACTGCTGGGCGGCATCGTGCGGGGCTTTACCGGCTTCGGCTTCGCGATGGTGTTCATGCCGCTCGCCTCGGTCGTGCTCGGGCCGGTCGCGGCGCTCGGCCTGATCTGGTTCATCGATCTGCCTTTCGCCCTGCCGATCGCGCTGCGCAATGCGAGGCAGGCGGAGTGGGGTGAGGTGGCGCCTCTGCTGCTGACCGCGACGCTGGCGCTGCCGGCCGGCATCTGGCTGCTGATCTGGCTCGACCGGGAGACGATGCGCTGGATTCTCGCCGGGCTGATCTTCCTGGCGGTCGCGCTGATGGCGTCGGGCTGGCGCTATCACGGGCGGCCGGGCGTGCCGCTTTCGCTGGGGGTGGGGGCGCTGTCGGGGCTCTTCAACGGCATGGCCTCGATCGGCGGGATGCCGCTCGCCGTGTTCTGGCTCGGCGCGCAGCGCAACGACCGGCACAAGACCCGCGCCAATCTCCAGACCTTCTTCGGGGTCTCGACGCTGGTCAGCGGCGCGATCCTGTGGCGGAGCGGCATCCTGACCGTGACCGCGCTGACCACGGCGCTGCCGCTGATGGCGGTCTACGGCTGCGGCATGTGGGCGGGGACACATGGCTTCCGGCTGGCGAGCGAGATCACCTTCCGCCGCATCGCCTATGCGGTGATCTTCCTGAGCGCGCTGGTCAGCCTGCCGCTGTGGGACGGGCTGCTGGGGCGGTAGCGCCGCGTTTCACGGCTCCTCAGGATGAGGGCCGAGACAGACAGCCCGACTCAGCCCAGCTTGGCCATGATCTCGTCGGAAATCTCGAAATTGGCGAAGACGTTCTGGACGTCGTCGTCATTGTCGAGCGCTTCCATCAGCCGCATCATCGAGGCGGCCTTGTCCTCGTCGAGCGGGGCGGAGGTCGTCGGCCGCCAGACGGGCTTGGCGGAGGAGGCCTCGCCGAGCGAGGCTTCGAGCGCCTTCGAGACTTCGTTCAGGCTGTCGAAGGCGCACAGGATGGTGTGGCCGTTCTCGTCTGTGATCACATCGTCGGCGCCAGCCTCGATCGCCGCTTCCATCACCTTGTCGGCGTCGCCGGCTGATGGCGGATAGGTGATCTCGCCGACGCGGTTGAACATGAAGGAGACGGAGTTGCTCTCGCCGAGCGCGCCGCCCGATTTGGTGAAGTAGGAGCGGACGGCCGAGGCGGTGCGGTTGCGGTTGTCGGTCAGTGCCTCGACGATGACGGCGGCGCCGCCGGGGCCGTAACCCTCGTAGCGGACCTCGTCATAATTCTCGCCTTCGGCCGCGGTCGCCTTGTTGATGGCGCGCTGGATGTTGTCCTTGGGCATGTTCTCGGCGCGCGCGGCCAGCACCGCCATGCGCAGGCGCGGATTCATGTTCGGGTCCGGCATGCCCATCTTGGCGGCGACGGTGATTTCGCGGGCCAGTTTCGAGAACAGCTTGGAGCGCACCGCATCCTGCTTGCCCTTGCGGTGCATGATGTTCTTGAACTGTGAATGGCCGGCCATGGGACTCCGTTGCCTTCTTGCGAGGTTGCGGATGGAAACGCTGCTGGAAGCGGGGCCTTATAGGCGCCGGCCGCGCCGGCACGCAAGCGGCGCGCGCGCTCAGGGGAGCCAGGGGCCGGGCAGGGCCTCGCCCAGATGCGGGCCGATGCGCACGGGCCAGACTGCTTTCGCCAGACCGGTGGCATCGTCGATCTCGACCGCGACGCCCGAGAGCGTGCCTTCGCCGGTCGCCGGTTCGAGGCGGGCACCCGGCGTCTTCTGCAGGAAACGGCGCACCGGCTCGTCCTTCTGCATGCCGAGGATCGAATCGTAATCGCCGCACATGCCGGCATCGGACTGGTAGGCGGTGCCGCCCGGCAGAATGCGCGTGTCGGAGGTGGGGACATGGGTATGGGTGCCGACGACGAGGCTGGCCCGGCCGTCCAGGAAATAGGCCATGGCCTGCTTCTCGCTCGTCGCCTCCGCATGGACGTCGACGACCACCGCGTCGGCGACCTCGCCCAGCGGGCAGGCGGAGAGTTCGCGCTCGGCCGCGGCGAAGGGATCGTCCAGCGCGTCCATGAACAGCCGGCCCATCACGTTCACCACCAGAACCCGGGCGCCGTTGCGGGCCTCGACCACCGCCGCGCCGCGGCCGGGCGTGCCGGGCGGATAATTGGCGGGGCGCACCAGGCGATCCTGCCGGGTGATGAAGACGAGCGCCTCGCGCTGGTCCCAGGAATGGTTGCCGAGCGTGACGACATCGGCGCCGGCCGCGAGGATCTCGTCGCAGATCGCCTCGGTGATGCCGAAGCCGCCGGCGGAATTCTCGCCGTTGATGACGACACAGTCGAGCTTCCAGGCCTCGCGAAGGGCCGGGAGGCGTTCCTGCACCGTGAGCCGGCCGGGGCGGCCGACGATGTCACCGAGGAAGAGAAGACGCATGAGGACTCCGGCCGGATCGAGCCCCCAGCTTCGCGAGCCCTCATTCTAAGGAGCCGCCGAAGGCGCGTCTCGAAGGATGATCCAGATGGTTCGGGAGCCTCCTGGAGCATCCTTCGGGACGCGGACTGGCGTCCGCTCCTCAGGATGAGGGCGGCTTGTCTGCCGCTCTCTGTCTCTCCGTGGCGCGAAAGCCCGGCGGAATCAACCGCAGCGGATGGTTTCGCGCTCGGTCACGATCCAGTCGAGGGCCCGGTCGTGCGGCTCGTCCGGCACGGCGTCGATTTCCTGCGCCGCATAGCCGAGGCCGATGCTGACGGTGGGGCCGAGTTCGCCGAGGGCGCGGTCGTAATAGCCCTTGCCGTAGCCGATGCGGTAGCCGCGCCGGTCGAAGGCGGCCAGCGGCACCAACAGGATGCGCGGCGCGGTCTCGGGCTGGCTCTCCGGCGGGACGAGCGTGCCGAAGCCCCCGGGCACGATCGGCTCATAGGGCGCCCAGCGGCGGAAGATCATTCGCCCGGTGACGATGGCCGGCAGGCA
Organism: Allobosea sp.; assembly: GCF_048595345.1. Classification (GTDB taxonomy): domain Bacteria; phylum Pseudomonadota; class Alphaproteobacteria; order Rhizobiales; family Beijerinckiaceae; genus Allobosea. The sequence goes on along the minus strand of NZ_JBMDWH010000236.1, from coordinate 3,463 downwards.
GAGCGGCAGGCCGAGGCGATGGAGGTCTTCGAGGATCGGCCGGGGATCGGCTTCCGAGCGCATGGGCCAATAGGCCGAAACCGGGCCGCCTTCGCCCCAGACGGGCAAGGCGAGCGCATGGGCGGCGATGGCCTGGTCCGCTTCGAGCCGGTCGTCGAGATCGATCGCGTCGCGGCGCGCGAGAGCCGCCTGACGCAGCGCCGCTTTGCGGGCCTGCTGCGAGGCGGCGGACAGGTCTGGCGACGTCGTCTTCGTCATGAAAGGCTGCGGAGCCACCTCGGCCGTGGAGTTTTGAATCCCGGGACACCTACTAAAGTAGGTGGGCGCCGTGTGTCCGGTTCCGATGGATCCGGTCAGGGACAGCTCCCTAGGGAGTCGTATGGGCCCGGGGAATGCTGTCTCTCACGCACCAGGCAGCCCCGCCATCGCAAGATAGGCGCCGCGCCGGCAAAGCGCCAGAGCGTTCTCGGAGCGGCGGTGGGAAATTTGCGCGCATGGCACCTTGTTTCATATTTTGGCCGTGCTGAGCGTCGCTATATGGTAGGCAGCGCCCGTTTCAGGAGACATTGTCTGTCAATGACCCGCACCAGCCTCGTCCGCTTTCTCGCCCGGCCCGCCTGGCCGGCCCTCGCGCTCGCGGCCGGCCTGATGGGCGCGAGCCTGCCTGCTGCTGCGCAGGATGCCGCCGATCTGCTCGTGCGCGTCACGCGGCTGGAAAACCAGCTGCGGCAGATGTCGGGCCAGATCGAGCAGCTGCAATTCGAGAACAAGCGGCTGACCGATCAGCTCAGCCGGTTTCAGCAGGATGTGGATTTCCGGTTGAACGAGAAGGGCGGTGCCCGGGCTCCGGCCGCGACCCCGCCGGCTGCCGGAACGGGCGCGCCGCAGCGCCAGCGTCGCAGCGACGCCTTCGATCCCGCGACCCGGCAGGGTGCCGCCGGTGCGCCGCAGGGGCTGGATGGCGGCATCGCCGGCATCATCGCGGAGGAGGGCCCGGCGATGGGCCAGCCGCTCGATCTGCAAGGCGTCGGCCGGCCGGTCGAGAACGGCGTCGCCGTGGCGCCGCGCGGGCAGAGCGTCGCCGCCGCCAGCGGCCCGGCCACGGCCAAGGACGCCTACGATTCCGCCTTCGCCGCCTTGAAGCGACGCGAATACGAGCAGGCCGAGATGGGCTTTCGCCAGTTCCTTCAGGCCTATCCGCGCGACCGGCTCGCCATCGACGCCACCTACTGGCTGGGCGAGAGCTACATGCAGCGGCAGCGCTACCGCGAGGCGGCCGAGCAGTTCCTGAAGATCTCGAAGGAGTCGCCGCGCTCGGCCAAGGCCCCGGACAGCCTGCTGAGGCTCGGCATGGCGCTGAACGGGCTCGGTGCCAAGGAGCAGGCCTGCGCCACCTATGCCAAGGTCGGCGTGGACTACCCCCAGGCCTCAACCTCGGTGCGCAGCGCGGTGGATCGCGAGCGCCGGCGCTCCGGCTGCGCTTGATCGCGGCCCCCGCCGCCACTGCCAGCCACACGCCGATCGGCCCCGCCGAGGCCGAGGCGCTGTTCCACGATCTGGCGGGCGAGGCCCGTCTCCTCTGCGCGGTGTCGGGCGGTCCGGATTCGACGGCGCTGCTGTGCCTGCTGAGCGACTGGGCGCACGGGCCCGGGCGGCCCCGCCTGCATGCGGCGACCGTCGATCATGGCTTGCGGCCGGAAGCGGGCGTGGAAGCCGAGACGGTGGGCAAATTGAGCGCAACCCTCGGCGTCGACCATGTCACGCTGCGCTGGGAGGGGCCCAAGCCGGCGAGCGCGCTGCAGGATGAAGCGCGCCGCGCCCGCTACGACCTCCTGACGCAGGAAGCGTCCCGCCTCGGCGGCGCGGTGATCGTCACCGCCCACACGCTCGACGACCAGGCCGAGACGGTGCTGATGCGGCTGGCGCATGGGTCGGGGCCGAGCGGGCTCGCGGGCATGCGCGGACGCAGCCGGCGAGGTGCGGCGCAGATCGCGCGGCCACTGCTCGGCATCCCGAAGGCGCGGCTGATCGCGACCCTGCGGGCGCGGCAGCTGCCATTCGTCGAGGATCCGAGCAACGCCGACCGCCGCTTTGAGCGCGTGCGCTGGCGCGCGCTCGCCCCGCTCCTGGCCGAGCACGGGCTGGATGCGGGCCGGCTCGGGTTGCTGGCGCGCAGGCTGGCGCGGCAGGAGGAGGCGCTGTGCGAGGCGGCCGACACGGCGCTGGCGAGGGCGAGGCTCTCCCCGAGCGTCGAAGGCGTGACGCGGCTCGCGCTCGAGGCGATCGCCGACGAACCTGAGGAGATCCTGCTGCGGGTGCTCGGGGCCGCGCTGCGCGAAACGGGGGGTGGCGGCGACCAACCCCGGCTCGAGCGGCTGGAGGCCTGCGCGGCCGCCCTGCTGCCGGCTCTGCGGGGGCGGCTCGCCATGCGGCGGACATTATCGGGCTGTATCCTTTCGCTCGATCGAGAGGGTGTGCTGACGATTCGGGCCGAAGGGCCGCGCAGGCGCGGCATTCACCCTGCGACATCATAGTTTGACGGGCGATGCGGTTTCCCCTGCGTTTCTCTTGGCAAGGGGCGGTGTCGCACCTAGATTGCTGTGCAGTGAAATCCAGGCCTCTTCCGGTTGGTCCCGGCAGGCCCGATCGGACTGGTGATGAATCCGAACTTCCGCAATTTCGCCCTTTGGGTGGTGCTCTTCCTGCTGGTTCTGGCGCTCGTCACCGCGTTCCAGCAACAGGGCCAGCGCACGAACAGCAACGAGATCCCTTACAGCCAGCTGATCAACGAAGCCGAGTCCGGCCGGATTTCGAGCGTCGTGGTCGCCGGGCAGGAGATCACCGGTGCCTTCTCGGATGGCCGCAGCTTCGTGACCTACGCGCCTTACGGCGATCCCACTCTGCTGCGGACCCTTGCGCAGAAGGGCGTCACGGTCTCCGCTAAGGCGCCGGCCGAAGGCACTCCCTGGTTCATGGCGCTGCTGCTGAATTCGCTGCCTTTCGTCATCTTCATCGGCCTGTGGATCTTCATGTCTCGCCAGATGCAGAACGGCGCCGGGCGGGCGATGGGCTTCGGCAAGTCCAAGGCCAAGCTTTTGACCGAGGCGCATGGGCGCGTGACCTTCGAGGATGTCGCGGGCATCGACGAGGCGAAGGAAGACCTGACCGAGATCGTCGAATTCCTGCGCGATCCGCAGAAGTTCCAGCGGCTGGGCGGGCGCATTCCGCGCGGCGTGCTGCTCGTCGGCCCTCCCGGCACCGGCAAGACGCTGACGGCGCGCGCCGTCGCGGGTGAAGCCAATGTGCCGTTCTTCACGATTTCGGGCTCGGACTTCGTCGAGATGTTCGTCGGCGTGGGCGCCAGCCGCGTGCGCGACATGTTCGAGCAGGCCAAGAAGAACGCGCCCTGCATCATCTTCATCGACGAGATCGACGCGGTCGGCCGCCATCGCGGCGCCGGCCT
>NZ_JBMDWH010000235.1:0-7722 GCF_048595345.1 Allobosea sp. | reverse complement strand
CGGGATTGGCGAAGCAGACATCGACCCCGTTGACCAGGAGTGTATCGCAAAGGCGGTCGGCACCGTTCATTCCAGCAACCTCGATCAGGCGAAGAGATGAGACGCACTGCGCCTCGAAAGCCAGAGGGGAGGAAATTGTGCGCCTTCTGTCAAACGAGAGAATGTCATGGCTGTCCCTCGTTGTGGTGATCGGCCCGCTTGACGCTTTTGCATATGCATTTAACCTGCTTTGGAACGAAGGTTGCATCGTCTGGGCGACGAGGCTGAAGTGCCTCTCGAAGTCAGGCGGGTGACGCCGAACAGGGGAAGGGTTCGACCATGACGATGTTGAAGCGCGCCGGTGCCGTGGCGGCGTTGGGTTTCGCTGCGGTGCTGGGCTCGGGCATGGCGCAGGCGCAGACGAAAGTCTCGGTCGGTATCTCCGGCTGGACGGGCTTTGCGCCGCTGGTGCTGGCCAAGGAAGCCGGCATCTTCGCCAAGAACGGCCTCGACGTGACGATCAAGAAGATCCCGCAGAAGGACCGCCACCTCGCCATCGCCTCGGGCGATATCCAGTGCGCCGCCACCACCGTCGAGACCTGGCTGGTCTGGGACGCCGCCGGCATCAAGACCAAGCAGATCTTCCAGCTCGACAAGAGCTATGGCGCCGACGGCATGGCTGTCCGCAAGGACACCGCGTCGATCAAGGATCTCAAGGGCAAGACCGTCGCGGCCTCCGCGCCCGGCACCTCGCCCTATTTCGCGCTGGCCTGGTTTCTCAAGGAGAACGGCCTCTCGGTGAAGGACGTCAAGGTCGTCAACATGGAGCCGGGCCCGGCCGCCCAGGCCTTCATCGCCGGCCAGAACGACGCCGCCATGACCTACGAGCCCTATCTCTCGGCCGTGCGCGACAAACCCGATGCCGGCAAGATCATCGCCACCACGCTCGATTATCCGATGGTGATGGACACCTTCGGCTGCACCCCGGCCTTCCTCGCCGACGACAAGGCCGCCGCGGCGCTGACCAAGAGCTATTTCGAGGCTCTCGCCATGATCAAGTCCGACCAGGCCAAGGCCTATGGAATCATGGGCGCGGATGTGAAGCAGAGCGCCGAGGATTTCGGCAAGTCGGCCGCGTTCCTGCGCTGGTCGGATGCCGAGGGGAACAAGAAGTTCTTCGCCGGCGAGTGGCAGGCCTTCAACGCCAAGGCCGCCGATCTGCTGCTGGAGATGGGTCTGATCAAGGCCAAGCCCGATTTCGCCACGCTGGTCGAGACCAAGTTCGTCGAAGGAAAGTAAGAATCGAAGCGATGCCTCACCGAGAAAGCGCGGGGAACCCTCTCCCGTAGGGAGAGGGCAGGGTGAGGGGTCGGCCGCTGCACGCTTCGGCCGTGACCTCACCGCTGCTTCGAGTGGTCGATCGTGAACTTGTCAATGGGCCGACACCTCACCCCTGCCCCTCTCCTTACAGGAGAGGGGTTCACCGAGCCCTTGGCATTCTGCGGCTGGAAACAAAACGCGATGCAGTTTTTGCGTTCCTCCGCCATCCTCCCCGACATCCTCGCCCCCAACCTGCGCGTCGTCTTCTGCGGCACGCAGGCGGGAGCGGCCTCGGCCCGGCGGGGCGCCTATTATGCCGGGCAGGGCAACAAGTTCTGGTCCGTGCTGCACGCGGTCGGCCTGACGCCGCGCCGTCTGGCCCCTGAGGACTTTCGCGAGGCCCTGCACCACGGCATCGGCCTCACCGACGTCGCCAAGCACAGCTCCGGGCCGGACAGCGCGCTGCGCCCGGAGCATGTCGACGCGAAGGGTCTGCTCGCGCGCATCGCGGCTTTCCGCCCGCGCCATCTCGCCTTCAACGGCAAGCGGGCGGCGCAGGCGGTGCTGGGGTCGGGCTCGCTCGGCTACGGCCCGCAGCCCGAGCCCCTTGCCGGGGCGCGCGTCTTCGTCCTGCCCTCGACCTCCGGCGCCGCCGCCGGCTTCTGGTCGCTCGAACCCTGGAAAGAGATGGCCCAGACCGTGATGGAACAGCCCGCATGAAGCCGCTTCAGCCCGTCTCCGCCCCCGCGCGCTTCGGCTACGGCCTCGCCTTCTTCGCGCTCTTCGTCGCGCTCTGGGCGGTCGCGACCTTCGGCGGCTATGTCCAGCGCCTGTTCTTGGCCGATCCGCTGACCATGGTCGGCGAGGGCTGGAAGCTGATGACGCAATACGGCTTCGGCTTCGACATTCTGATGACGATCTGGCGCGTGCTCGGCGGCTTCGTCCTCGCCGCGCTCGTCGCGCTTCCGCTCGGCATCGCCATGGGCGCCTACAAGCCGGTCGAGGCCTTTCTTGAGCCCTTCGTGTCCTTCGCGCGCTACCTGCCGGCCTCGGCCTTCATCCCGCTGCTGATCCTCTGGGCCGGCATCGGCGAGACGCAGAAGCTGCTCGTCATCTTCATCGGCTCTGTCTTCCAGCTCGTCCTGATGATCGCGGTCGCGGTCGGCGGCGTCCGGCGCGACCTCGTCGACGCCGCCTATACGCTGGGCGCCAGCGACGCTTCCGTCGTGCGCCGGGTGCTGCTGCCCAATGCCGCGCCGCAGATCGCCGAGATCTTTCGCCTCGTGCTCGGCTGGGCCTGGACCTATGTCATCGTCGCCGAGCTGATCGGCTCCTCCTCCGGCATCGGCCACATGATCACCGACAGCCAGGCGCTGCTGAACACCGGGCAGATCATTTTCGGCATCATCGTGATCGGGCTGATCGGCCTGATCTCGGATTTCCTCTTCAAGGCGGTCAACCAGCGCCTGTTTCCAGGGGCCAAGCTGTGAGCAAGCTGCTGATCGAGAAGGTCGGGAAGCTTTTCCCCGCCCAGCGCGGCGGGGAGCCCACCCGCGCGTTGATGCCGACCTCGCTGGCGGTCGGCGACAACGACTTCATCTCCATCCTCGGCCCCTCCGGCTGCGGCAAGTCCACCTTGCTGCGCATCGTCGGTGGGCTGGAGACGGCGAGCGAAGGCCGCATCCTGCTGGACGGCGCGCCGGTGGCCGGGCCGGGGGCCGATCGTGGTTTCGTCTTCCAGAGCTACACGCTCTTTCCCTGGCTGACGGTGCAGCAGAACATCGCCTTCGGCCTGCGCGAAAAGGGGATGCCGGAGCACGAGCGGCTCGCCATCGCCCGTGACTGGGCGGCGCGGGTCGGGCTCTCCGGCTTCGTCGATCATTTCCCCAAGCAGCTGTCGGGCGGCATGCAGCAGCGCACGGCGATCGCCCGCGCGCTCGCCAACGACCCGAAGATCCTGCTGCTGGACGAGCCCTTCGGTGCGCTCGACAACCAGACGCGCGCGCTGATGCAGGAGATGCTGCTCGGCATCTGGGAGCGCGAGCGCAAGACGGTGCTGTTCGTTACCCACGACATCGAGGAGGCGATCTTCGTCGGCTCGCGCGTGGTGGTGATGAGCGCGCGCCCCGGCCGCATCAAGGCCGACATCACCGTCGATCTGCCGCATCCGCGCCCCTACACCATCAAGACGACGTCCGAATTCGTCGCCCTGAAGGAGCGGCTGGTGGAGGAGATCCGCGCCGAGGTCATCGCCGCCGAGCATTGACCGGCTTGGGTACGGGACTCCGCCGTTGGCCTTCACCCCGGCTCCGGCCCGGTATAGCGCGCCCGCGGCCGGATCAGCCGGCCGGTCTCGTTCTGCTCCAGCGCATGGGCGATCCAGCCGGCGCAGCGCGCGGCGGCGAAGATCAGATAGGGCGCATCCTCCGGCAGGCCCACCCGGGCGGCCATGGCCGTCAGCGCGAAATCGACTGTCGGTTCCGCGCCGGTGAGCGCAGCCACCGCTTCGCGCAACCGCGCATAGGGCTCCGGCACGGAGAAGGCCGAGAGCAGCGCGGCGGCGCGCGGGTCGCCATCGGGATAGAGCGGGTGGCCGAAGCCGGGCAGAGGCGAGCCGGTCGCGAGACGGTCTGTCAAGGCCGCGTTCAGACCCTCGCGCTCCGCCTCCCGCATCAAGGCGAGCACCCGGCGCGCCATGCCGCCATGCAGGGGACCGGAGAGGGCAGCGAGCCCTGCCGTGACGCAGGCGGCGAGCGAAGCCCGCGTCGAGGCGGTCACTCTCACCGCGAAGGCCGAGGCGTTCAGCTCATGGTCGGCGAGCAGGACGAGTGCCCGGCGCACGAGGTCGGCACCGGCCTCGTCGCAGCCCCAGGCGGCGGCGAGACGGGCATGGATCGGTCCCTGGCCCGGCCGCCCGGCGATGGCATCGACGAGCGAATCCAGGGCCGAGGCCGCTTCCAGATAGAGCGCCTTCTTGCTTCGCCCGGCCATGGCGGGATCGGTGGCGGCGCGCTCGCCCAGCACGGCGAAGATGCGCCGGAGCGGCGGCCCGTCCGGCACCAGCGTGAAAAGGGGCGGAAAGCGCTGCGTGCCGCAATCCCAGAGCAGCCGCGCGACATCCTCGAGCTTGGCCGTCTCGGCGAGTTGCGAGGCGTCCTGCCCCCGGTACCAGAGCCTGCCTCGGGCGATGGTCGTGATGGCCGAGGCCAGCACCGGCTCGCCGAAGGAGATCGCATCCTCCGCGATCGCGGCGGGCCGACGCCCGCGCGCCTTGCGATGCCGCAGGCGTTCGACATCGGCGGCGCGGTAGAGCCGCCGCCGGGAGTCGCCTTCATCGTCGCGCGCTTCGATCCGCCCGCGGCTGACATAGGCGTAGAGCGTCTGCGGCTTCAGGCCGAGCCGCTCCATCACCTCCGCCGCGCTCAGCCAATCGCTCATCGAGATACATTGATTATATTGTTCAAGATTGATTCTAGCAGCAAGCTGCGCGATCTCCAAGCCATCGAGAGTAAGGAGAACAGCCATGTCGGATGGCCTCGAAAACGTCGTCGCAGCCCATACGGTCCTCTCGGAGGTCGATGGCGCGGCTGGGCGGTTGATCATCTGCGGCCATAGCCTCGACGAACTCGCCGGACGGACGAGCTTCGAAAAGATGGCGGTGATGATGCTGGGCGACCTGCTGCCGGATGCACAAGGGGTGCCGGCCGCACTGGGCGCCGCGCGCCGGGAGCTCTTCGAGACCATCGTCGCGGATGCTTCGCTGCCGTCCGCTCTCGGCCCGGTCGAGCAGATGCGGGCGCTGACGGCCCTGATTCCCGACGGAGAAGACGCTGCCACGGTGCTGAAGCTGCTGGCGGCGCCGGCGGTTTTCACTCCGGCGGTCCTGCGCATGGCAAAAGGACTTGCCCCCATCGCGCCCGATCCCACGCTCTCGCAGGCGGCGGATACGCTGCGCATGCTCACCGACCGAGCGCCAACCCCCGAGCAGGCGGCGGCGCTCGACACCTATCTCGTCACCGTCGCCGATCACGGCCTCAACGCCTCGACCTTCGCCGCCCGCGTCGTCGCCTCCACCCGCGCCGGCCTCGTCTCGGCCGTGCTCGCCGGGATCGGCGCCCTGAAGGGGCCTCTGCATGGCGGCGCGCCCGGCCCCGTCATCGAGATGCTCGACGCGATCGGAGCCCCGCAGAATGCCCGGCCCTGGCTGGAAGCGGCGCTGGATCGCGGCGACCGCCTGATGGGCTTCGGCCATCGCATCTACCGCGTGCGCGATCCGCGCGCCGATGCGCTGAAGGGCGCGCTGCGCCAGCTTGGCGCCGATGCCGGCCGGCTGGCTCTCGCCGAGGCGGTGGAGCAGGCGGCGCTCGCCATCCTGCGCGAGCGCAAGCCCGGCCGCACGCTGGAGACCAATGTCGAATTCTACACCGCGCTGCTGCTGGAGGCGCTGGGCTTCCCGCCCGAGGCCTTCACCTGCGTCTTCGCGCTCGGCCGCACGACCGGCTGGCTCGCCCATGCCCGCGAGCAGATCGCCGGCGGCAAGCTCATCCGCCCGCAATCGGTCTATGTGGGCCCAAGGCCGCAGGCGGCGGCTTGAGTTTTGCGGCAGGGACGACAGGCCTCATTGCGCGGAGCGCAGCGACGAAGCAATCCAGGGGACGTCGAGCGCTGCCGCCCTGGATTGCTTCGCTTCGCTCGCAATGACGGAGGGCTATCGTGCCCGCGCCAGCCACACCGCATAAAGCTCCGCCTTGCCGCTCCCAACACTGAGATCGACAGCGCCCGGCGCTTCCAGAAGCGCGGTGTCGCCGGCGGGCAGCGCGGTCCCCTTCGCCTGCCAGTCGCCCTTGCGCGCGATCAGCACCAGCAGCCCCTCCTCGGCGCGCAGCGAAGCCGAGGCCGCCAGCCGCTCGACGCGGTGCGTCCATGCGCCCCGCCGGCTCATGACGTTGAGGTCGTCGATCGGCCCGTCGACCAGCACGCCATCCACCGCCCGGTCGGCGGCGAAGGCGAAGGGCGCGGAGACCCTGTCCAGCCTCACTGTCTCGCCATCGCCGAAGGCGAGACGGATGCCATGTCCGCTCAGCACGGACAGGGTCCGGTCGATGCCTGGGAAGGAGGAGAACGGCCCGTCGGCGCCGACATGCGCCATCGAGATGCGCCAGTCGAAACCGCTCAGGGAGGCTCTCTCCGGGAAAACCGCGATCTCGGTCGTGGTCCCGCCGCCGTTTTTCCACGGCATGGTTCTGCACTCGGCGGCGCGGATGATGCGCATACAAGCTCCAGGAAAAGGAGGTCTCTGGGGGCGAACGGCCGGGACGGAACCCGGCCGAGTTCAATGACGCATCATCACCAACCCGGCGGGCTGCTGCTCGAACCAGGCGAAATCACGGACAAGATAGCGTCCGCCCGCCGGATCCATGATCTGCACCTGCTTCGCTTCGTCGTCATACCCGTAGATGAGCTGGGCGTGAGAGAAGGCGCCGGCTGCATGTGCGCAGAAGATGTAGCTGCCCCCGATATGGCGATGGATATACTGCAGCGCATCGCGGGGAGCGATGCCGCCATGCTGCAGCCCAAGATCGGCGGCGATCAACGGGATTTTGATCCACGGCGTGATCCCGCCGGTTTGTCCCTCGCCCCATCGCGCGATCAGCTCCGCCTGCCCGCGTGGGGGCAGATGCTTCGCCACCCGGGTCCAGCTTTCGAGCACCGCGGCCCAACAGCTGTCGCGCCGCGTCTGCGCCACGCTGGGAGGCAGGGCACGCATGATCGACAGGATGGCCACGGGCATAACCTCTCTGCAGGCGCTCGCTGCCGGAAGGTTATGCACGATGGCGGCGCCGTCAATCGCTGCCGTCAGCCCAGGATGCCGGGCAGCTTCAACCCCTTCTCCCGCGCGCAGTCCTGGGCGATCTCGTAGCCCGCATCGGCATGGCGCATCACGCCGGTGGCCGGGTCGTTCCAGAGCACGCGCTCCAGCCGCTTGGCGGCTTCCGGCGTGCCGTCGGCGACGATGACGACGCCCGAATGCTGCGAATAGCCCATGCCGACGCCGCCGCCATGATGCAGCGAGACCCAGGTCGCGCCGCCGGCCGTGTTGAGCAGGGCGTTGAGCAGCGGCCAGTCGGAGACCGCGTCCGAGCCGTCCTTCATCGCCTCCGTCTCGCGGTTGGGCGAGGCGACAGAGCCGGAATCGAGATGGTCGCGGCCGATCACGACGGGGGCCTTCAACTCGCCCTTCGCCACCATCTCGTTGAAGGCGAGGCCGAGCCGGTGCCGATCGCCGAGGCCGACCCAGCAGATGCGCGCCGGCAGGCCCTGGAACTGGATGCGCTCGCGCGCCATGTCGAGCCAGTTGTGCAGATGCGGGTTGTCCGGCATCAGCTCCTTCACCTTGGCGTCGGTCTTGTAGATGTCCTCCGG
>NZ_JBMDWH010000234.1:0-12228 GCF_048595345.1 Allobosea sp. | reverse complement strand
CCGGCCTTGGCGGCGGCGGTCGCCGGGATGTCCTGCGCCGTCGCCGGCGGCCAGAGCGGCACCTTCTCCCCCCGCAGCCCCGGCACGGCGAGGATCTTCGGCAGGCGCTTCAGGCCCGGCTCCGGCCCGAGATCGGCGAGGATGACGATCCGCGCCTCCAGCCCCTTGGAGCCGTGGACGGTCATGACGCGGACCTCGCCGGCGCTGGCGGAAAGGTCGCGCTTCACGTCCGCCGCGCTGCCGCCGACATGCTGGAGGAAGCCGGCCAGCGAGGGGCCGTAACGGCGCTCGTGATCGAGCGCGGCATTGAGGAAGGCGTCCAGCGCATCGCCCGCCTCGGCGCCGAGCCGGGCCAGGGCGAGGTTGCGCCCGCCGCCGGGACCCAGAAGATCGGCATAGAAGCGGAAGGGCCCGCAGCGCCCGGCCTCCCGCGCCCAGGCGACCAGCTTCTCCTCGGCACGGGCAAAGCGCGGTTCGGCTTCGGCCGCCGCCTGCAAGGCCTGCCGGAGCGAGCCCGGCCGCTCCGGTGCCAGACGCAGCAGATCGTCGTCGTCGAGGCCGATCAGCGGCGTCTTCAGCGCCGTCGCGAGCGTCAGGTCATCGTCCGGCAGCAGAAGCGCGCGGCCGAGAACGATGAGATCCTCCACCGCCGGGTGCTCGGCCAGGGTCAGACGATCGCGGCCGGTCACCGGTACGCCGGCATCCTTGAGCGCCTTGACGATCGCCTCGAACAGCGCGCCGCGCTGGCGCAGCAGGATCATCACATCGCCCGCCCTGAAGGGGTGGCCGCGATCGTCGCGCCCGTCGCGGTGCCAGCGGCTCAGGCTGCGGGCGATGCGCTCGGCGAGCTTGACGGTTCCGCTGCGGCGCTCGGGCGCATCGACCGGCGTCGTCCAGGCATCGGGCGGCTCGCCGGTATCGTTGGCGGCCAGCGGCCACAGATCGACCGTGCCGGGCGCGCCCTGCCGCACGGTGTCATGGGGCTCGGGCCGATCGGCCCCGTCGAAGACGAGGCCGCGCGCATGCTCGGGCAGAGCGAAGACGGCATCCACCGCCTGCATGATGTCCGGCGTGGAGCGGAAGGAGGTGTTGAGGCTGATCGCCTCGAACGCCATCTGCGCCTCGGCGATCCGCCGGCCGAGGGCGCGCCGCTCCTCGCCGAAGGCGGAGGGTGCCGCGCCCTGGAAGCCGTAGATCGACTGCTTCTCGTCGCCGACGACGAAGATCGTGCGAGGCCTGGCCCGCAGGTCGCCGCCGCTGGCGAATTCCTCCGCCAGCTTGCGCAGGATCGCCCATTGCGCCTCGCCGGTGTCCTGCGCCTCGTCGAGCAGGATGTGGTCGATGCCGGCATCGAGCTTGTAGAGCACCCAGGCCGCCTCGACACGCTCCAGCAGCGTGCGCGTGCGGGCGATCAGATCGTCATAGTCCAGCAGAGAGCGAAGACTCTTCTGCCGCTGGTAGGAGGCGAGCATCCGCGTCACCAGCAGGGCCAGCGCGGCGCTGCGGTCGCGGATCGCGACGGCATCCAGCCGCTCAGCCGCCGAAAGGACAAGCGCAGCCAGAGCCTCCAGCGCCGCGAGCGGGGCGCCCTGAAGCTCCGACTTGCTCCGGCCGCGGATATTGAGGTTGACGGTGCCGGCCTCGGTGATGAGCCCGCGCCGGCAGAAGGCGACCGGGTCGCCATCGTCCCGCCCCGCCAGCAGGGTGCGCAGATTGGCGGCGCAATTCTGCCGCGTCGTGCTGCCGGCCTGCAGCGTCTCGATCAGCAGCGGCAGATCCGGCAGGGCCGCCAGTTCGGTGCGGAAGGCGGCCCTGATCGTGGCGGCCTCCAGATCGGGTTCGATGCCGAGGAAGGCGCTGATGCCCTCGCGCATCGCGCGTGCATCGCGGGCCCGGCCGCTCCCGTCATTGAACAAGGCGCGCTGGCGCAGCGCCTCCTGCACCATGGTCTCGAAGGAATCCTGCGCGGCGAGGCGGGCCAGCAGATCGAGCGCGCGCGCCTCCTCGCCTTCGGGATCGGCGGCGACCAGCGCCAGCAAGTCACGCCGCGCCTCGCGCAGCATCTGCGCCTGGGCGAGTTCGTCCGCCACCTCGAAGCGCGGTGGCACATTCGCCTCGAAGGGCGCCGCCTGCAGCACGCGGGTGCAGAAGGCGTGGATCGTCTCGATCCGCAAACCGCCCGGCGTCTCCAGCGATTCGGCGAAGAGGCGGCGCGCCTTGCCGCGCTCGGCCGCCGTCGGCGCCCGCCCGGTCAGTTTCGCCAGCGCCTCGGCCAGCCCCGCCTCCGGCATCGTCGCCCAGTCGCCCAGCGCCTTGAAGATGCGGTTCGACATGTTGGCGGCGGCCGCCTTGGTGTAGGTGATGCAGAGCATGCGGCCGGGCGCGACATCGTCCAGCAGCAGGCGCAGCACCCGGTTGACCAGCACATAGGTCTTGCCGGAGCCGGCATTGGCCGAGACCCAGGCGGAGAGATGCGGCTCGGCGGCGCGGGCCTGGCGCTGGCTGGTAAGAAGCGGAACGTTCCGGGCCGGCTGCGTCATGCCTCGCCACCGCCATCGGCCTGCTCCTGCCCGCCGGGCGCGGCCGACCATTCCTTCACCCGTGCGAGATGGTCATAGGGGCTGGCATAGCGGATATAGTCCGGCGCGCGGCGGGAGACATAGGCCTCGCGGCCCGCGCGCAGCGCCTCGACATGGGCGAGGAGGTTTTGCAGGTGGCGCGTGGCGACATCCGCGAGGCTTTCCTCGCCGAAGCTCAGGCCCTGGTCCTTGTCCCAGCCCTTGGGATCATGGCTCAGCTTGACATAGAGCACGGCCGACACCGGCATCGGCCCCGACAGCCCCTTAAAGCCGGCGCGGGCGGCCAGCTCGGCCTCCAGCGTCAGCTGCGGCGCGAAGCCCTTCTCGACCTGCGCCTTGCTCGGCGGCGCGCCCGTCTTGAAATCGACGATGCGCAGGCTGGGCTCGCGCGTCAGCTCGACCCGGTCGGCGCGGCCATGGAGCCGCAGTTCCTTGCCATCCGAGAGCGGGAAGCTCGCGGCCGTCGCCAGCTCGACGCCGATGCGGGCGATGTCCGGCCGGCGGCGCTCCTCCCAGCGGATGTAATGTCCCGCGGTCAGCAGGAAGCGCGGCCACCAGAAGGCCCGCACCTCCGGCACGTCGTCATGCCGGCGGAACAGCCGGTCGCCCATGGCGATGATCTGCCCTGCGGCATCGGCGGGCAACTGGTCCGGATAGGTCGTGGTGAAGGTCTCGACAATGCCGTGCAGCAGCTTGCCGCGGTCCTGCGCCGTCGGCTCCTCGACCAATTCGTCCAGCGCATCGAGCTCCAGAATCTTGCGGGCGTGGATCTGGTAGGGGTCGCGATAGAGGGTCTCGACCTCCGTGACGCTGAGCGAGAGCGGCTGGAGCGCCTTCGGCGGGCGCGGGGCGGGCCGCGCGACCGGACGGGCCTCGGCGGGGGCGCTCAACCGGGCGGCGAGGCCGCGCAGCCTTGCGCCGCGCGCCATCGCCTCCTGCCAGATCTCGGCCGGCGTCACCGCCTGGAGGCGCTGCCAGAAGCGGGAGGCGATGGTCTCCGCCTCGCCGGCCTTGCGCGGGCGCGTCAGGGTGACGGAACGCGCCATCAGCGCCTGGGTGAAATCATGCGCGGTCTGGCCGATCCGCCGTTCCGGCGGCGGCAGGCCGAGTTCGGCGCGCATCGGGCGATTGATGAAGGAATCGGTCGTCGTCTGCGGGGGCCAGACGGTTTCGTTGAGCCCGCCGAGCACGACATGGTCGGCCTCCAGCAGCCGCGCTTCGAGCAGGCCCCAGATGGCGACACGCGGATGAGCCGAGGAAGCCCGGCGCACCGCCTTCTCGTTTAGCAGCCCGTCGAGGATCGCGACGAGATCCTGCGGGCGCCCGCCCGGCGGCATGATGTCGGCGGCGGCGGCAAGTTCGTCGAACAGCGCGGCCAGGGCCTCGCCATCGGGTCCGACGAAGGCGAGCGAGCCGCCGGTCTGCGTCGCGCCGAACGCTTCGACGGCGTTGCGTGCGGCCTCCGCCACCGCCGCGAGCGAGGGCTCGTCCAGAAACAGCGCCTCCAGCAGCGAGGCGCTCGCGGCCTCGATCGCGTGCAGCAGCGTGGCGGCGGCGGCGCGGTCGGCGGGGCCGAGCCGGGCGCGCGGCCCGGGCACATGGCGGGTCGGCGTCTCGCCCGCCCATTCGCTCAGGGCGACATGCAGTCCGGCGAGACCGGGCCCCACCGCCCGGCCGCGCCAGCAGCCGATCTCGAGAGCGGCCGCGCCTTGCAGGACCGCTTCGCGGCCAAGGCCGAGCCGGCAGAGCGGATGGGCCAGCAGCGGAACCAGCGCGGCCGGCGCCATCTTCGCCAAAGCGGCCTCGATGACCAGCCGCAGCAGGGAACCGGCGGGCCAGCGGCCGAGCGGCAGGCCGGCGGAATCGTCGACCTCGACCTGCCAGCGCTTCAGCTCGACGACGACGCGCTCGGCGAGGCCGCGATCGGGGGTGATGAGCGCCACGCGCGCGCCCGGCTCCTCCAGCGCCTCGCGCAGGGCGAGCGCGACGGCCAGAGCCTCCTCGCGCTCATCGGCCGCCTCGACGATGCGCAGGTTGCGGAAGGCCAGCGCGGCGGTCGCCTGCGGCAGCCGTTCGGTCAGCCCGGCCCAGAGTTCGGTGACGGAGGCCGGTAGCATCGCCTCGCGCAGCAATTCGGCGCGGGCGCTGCGTGCCGCGTCGGGCTCAGCCAGTTCACGGACGTCGGCGCGCGTCGCCTGCAACACGCCCATCAGCTGGCGCAGCGCCGCTTGCGGATGGGAGGGAGCGGGCTCGTCGGCGATCGCCTCCCAGGCCCGCTCGGGCAGAGCCAGATCGAGGCCGGGCAGGATCACCGCGCCTTGCGGCAGGCGGGCGATGACGGCGAGCAATTCGGCGGTCGCCGGCACCGTGCCGGTCGAACCGGCGGCGATGATCGGCCCGCGTGCCCCGCCGGCGAGCAGGCGCTTGCGCTCCGCCGCCAGCATGGTGTTGCGGAAGGCAGCGGGGTCGCAGGCGCCTTCATCGGCGAGGATGGCCGGCCAGGCCTCGCCCAGAATGGAGAGAAAGCTGGCATTGAGCTGCCAGACTTCGTCGAAGCGCTGCGCATCGAGGGTCCCGAGCCGCTCGACCGGGATCGCCTCGGTCTGGAGTTGGTCGAGCAGGGCCGCGAGGTCTCCGGCCAGCGCGTAGGCATCCGCCAAAGTCGCCGGCACCAATGCCGGCTCGCCCGGATCGAGCCTCAGATGGTTGCGGTTCGCAGTGCGGCCCCAAGCCTCGATCAGCCGGGTCAGGAGCATCCGCCGGCGCAGCGGCTCGATGGGGGCCAGCCGCTCCGCCGCCCAGCCCCCGGCGCCGATCACGGACGCCTCGGCCTCGTCGACATCGCCCAGCGGCACGATGCGCGGCAAAAGCAGCGGCCGGCCGCCGAGCTTTTCGGCCAGCAGCGCAGTGAAGGCGCGCGCGGCGCGGCGCGTCGGCAGATAGACGGTGGCGCGCGCCATGGCGGCGGGGTCCGCCGGGTCATGGACCGGGCCGAAGCGACCCTCGATCATGGCCTGCGCCAGCACATCCAGAAAGGGCGCGCCGGCCGGAATGCTGTAAAGATTGAGCTCAGGCATCGACCGGCGGAGCGGCGAAGGCGGCCTCGGCGGGCGCGATCGCCTCCGGCCGGTCGACATGCAGCCAGCTTCCCTGCAGCACATGGCCGAACAGGCGCCCGCGCCCGATCGCGAAATCGAACATCCGGTTCAGCGAGAAGGAGCCGTCCGGCATGTGGACATAGAGCTCCGGCTTCGAGATCGCGACGCCGGCATAGACGTAAGGGGCGGTCTGCGCCGTCCCGCGCCGCGTCAGCCGGCCCTCCCCGTCGCGGAAGAAGTCGCCGGCGCCATTGAAGCCGACGCTCTCCTCGCGCTTGGCCAGCAGCATGAGCATGTCCATGCGCTCCGCATCCCAGGCGGCGGCCATCTCCGCGATATTGCTGACGCCCCATTCGCTCCAGAGCGAGTCGGAATTGACGCTGAAGATCGGATCGGTGCCGAGCAGCGGCAGCGCCTTCTTCACCCCGCCGCCGGTTTCCAGCAATTCGCCGCGCTCGTCCGAGATGGTGATGCGCGGCCGTGTGCGCCCCACCAGATGCGCCTCGACCTTGTCGGCGAGGTGATGGACATTGACCACCGCCTCCTCGATGCCGGCCTCGGCGAGCCGGTCGAGCGCGTGGTCCAGCATCGCCTTGCCGCCGATCGCGACCAGCGGCTTGGGCAGTGTGTCGGTGATCGGGCGCATGCGCTGGCCGAGCCCGGCGGCCAGCACCATCGCCCGGCGGATCGGCTGCGAAGCGGGTCGGGTCACGCGAATCTCTCCATGGATCGCGCGGAACCTAGCAGAAGTGTCGGCGATCACCATCCTCAGCCCTCATCCGGGATGATGCGCCCTGGAGTACGGGCCCTCGTCCCGAGGAGGCCCGAAAGACCGTCTCGAAGGACGCTCCTCATGGCTCAGGAACCTTCTGGCCCATCCTTCGAGCCGCCGCTATCGCGGCGCCTCGGGATCAGAACTCACAGCACGGCCCGGCCCGGCCGCCGGCGGCTCGCTCAACCCACCTCGAATAGTTTGGGCATATGCGCCTCGTACCAGCCCCTGAGCTCCTCCAGCGCCGGATGCTCGAGGTTGCGGCGCAGATAGGCCTCGATGCGCGGCAGATGCTGGAGATAGACCGGCTTGCCGTCACGCTTGTCGAGGCGGGCGAAGATGCCGGCGATCTTGGTGTTGCGCTGGGCGCCGAGGATCGCATAGGCGCGGGCGAAGCTGGCGAGATCGAAATCGGGCGCATCGGCCCGCCGCGCCGCGCCATAGGCGGCGAGCAGCCGCAATTCCAGCGCCGCCGGCACATCGACCCGCGCATCCTGCCCGAGCGAGACCAGATCATAGGCCGGGTGGCCCAGAACCGCGTCCTGGAAGTCGATCAGGCCGACCTTCGCCAGCCCGTCGCGCTCCTCCAGCCAGATCAGATTGGGCGAGTGGAAGTCGCGCAGCGTCCAGGTCACGGGGCCTTCGAGAATTTCGTCGAAGAGCCTGTTCCAGATGCGGCCGAACTCGGCCTGCGTCACCGCCGGCAGGGTGACCCCCGCGATATGGGGGCCGTACCAGTCGGTCATCAGCTCGGTCTCGATCGCCAGGGCCTGGCGGTCGTATTCGGGCACCGGATGATCGCGCCCCTCCGCGACCGGCAGGATCGCCGGCAAGGTGTGGCGGTGCAGATCGGCGAGCAGCCGGGCCGAGGCTTCGTAGCGCTCGACGATCGGGCGACGCTCGGCATCGAGCACGCCCTCCGCGCCGAGATCCTCGATCAGCAGCAGGCCGGTCTCGAGGTCCTGCGCGTAGATCTCAGGGGCGGAATAGTCGAGCGATCGAAGCCCGCGATCCATCGCGACAAAGGCATCGATGCTCTCGGCGAGATGGGCAATGGCGCTGTAGGGCTTGCCCATGCGGACCGGCGGCCCGTCCGGGCGCGCCGGCGAGATCATCAGCACAGCGGTTTCGCCATCCGGCCGGGTCAGACGCTCATAGGCTCGGGTCGAGGCGTCGCCCATCATGAACACGCGCGCCGCCTCGCCCCAGCCGGCCTCGTCGATCAGCATGCGCGACGCGACGGCGATGGCGAGGCGCTGCTTCCAGAGCACGCCGCCGGCGAGGTCCACGATGCGGCCGGTTTCGGGACGGTCGGCATCGACCTCGAGCACGATGTCCAGCCGGCGGGCCGCCGGAAGGCGAGAGCCGGCACGGTCCGGCCATTCCACCAGCAGCACGGCCTGATCGAGATCCTCGATCAGGCCGATATCGTCGAGCTCGTCGGGGGAGCGGACCCGGTAGAGATCGGCATGGAGAACCGGGCCTCGCGGGGTTTCGTAGCTCTGGACGAGGGTGAAGGTCGGGCTCGGCGCCTCCAGCTGCGGATCGCCGGCGAGTTCGCGCAGCAGCGCGCGGGCGAAGAGCGATTTGCCGGCGCCCAGATGGCCCGACAGCGCGACGATGTCCCCCGGCCTGACGATGGCGGCGATATCGACCGCGAGCCGCATCGTGGCGGCCTCGTCGACGAGCCTCAGCCGGTGCGGGCCGGCCGTTCCTGAACTGCCGATCATTCGGCGGCGTCCGAGAGCGGCAGGCCGCCGGCCGGGAAGATGGCCGTGACACAGGTGCCCTCGCCCGGGTTGGATTCCAGCTCGACATGCCCGCCATGCAGCTCGACGATCGAGCGCACCATGGACAGGCCGAGCCCAACCCCGCGATGGCCGGAGCCGAGCGCATGGCTCTCGAAACGCTCGAACACCTTCTCACGGATCTCGGCCGGGATGCCGGGCCCGTGATCGGCGACGGCGATCCGAATCTCCCCGCCGCGACGGCCGGCGCTGACCGTCACCGTCTGGCCGGGCTGCGAGACGCCGATCGCGTTTGAGAGCAGGTTGAACAGCACCTGCCGCAGGCGCTTGCCATCGGCGCGCAGCGGCCCCGTGCGCGGATCGATCTCGACCTTCAGCGCGAGGCGCCCATCGGTCAGCCGGTCCTGGAGACCGGCTGCGGCCTCGGCGATGGTGTCGGACACGTCGATCTCCTGCACTTCCAGCGTCAGCGCGCCATTGTCGATGCTGGCGAGGTCGAGGATGTCGTTGATGATGGCGAGCAGCGCCCCCGAGGAGCGGACGATATGGCCGGTATAGTCGCGCTGTTTCTCGTTGAGGGCACCCACGGTCTCGGTGCCGAGAAGCTGGGCGAAGCCGATGATGTTGGTGAGCGGCGAGCGCAGCTCGTATGAGACGTGGTGGACGAAGTCCTCGCGCAGGCGGGAGACCTTTTCCAGCGCGTCGTTCTTCTCGGTCAGCGCCCGCTCGACATTCACGCTGGCTGTGACGTCGGCGAAGGAGATCAGCGTCGCGCCGTCCGGCAGCGGGGCGGTGGCGATGTCGAGCACCGTGCCGTCGCGGCGCTCGATGCGGCTGCGATATTCCTCGCGGGCGTCGCGCACGCCGGTGACGGCGCTCACCAGTTCGCGCCAGACATCCTCCTGCGGAAAGAGCGGGCGGCACAGGGTCACCAGCTGCTCCACATGCGGGTTGCTGGCGAGCAGGGCCGCATCGATCCGCCAGGACTGGGCGAAGGCCGGATTGAACAGCTTCAGCTTGCCGTCCGAGCCGAACACGGCCACGCCCTCGCGCAGCGAATCCAGGGTCTCGCGCTGGGTGCGCATCAGCGCGTTGAAGCGCGATTCCAGGGTGAAGCGCTCTGTGACGTCGTCATAGAGATAGGTGACGCCCCCCTGCGGGTTGGGGCTCGACACCACGTGGATGGTCCGCCCATCGGGCAGATACCACCAGTCCTCGCTCGCACGGGTCGCGGTGTAGGCGGCATGGACCGCCGCCTTCCAGCTGCGATAGTCGCCGAGTTCGGGCAGGCGGCGCTCGGCGCGAAGCCGGTCGAGGATTTCGCCGTCGCTGGGCTGGCCATCGAGAAAGCCCGGCTCCAGCGACCAGAGGGTCTCGAAGCCGGTGTTGTGATAGACCAGCCTGTGCGCCCCGTCGAAGACGGCCACGGCCGTCTTGAGACGATCGAGCGTGCGCACATGCGCGTCCATCTGGCGCTGCAGATCGGTGCGCACCGATTCCAGCTCGCTCATATCGGTGGCGAAGCCGGCAAAGCCGGTGGGGGTCGGCAGCTCGATCACGTCGAGCATGCGCCGCTGGCCGGCGACCACGGCCGGTGTGCGCAGGGAGAAGGGCGTGCCCTGGCGGCGGGCGCGGGCGGCGGCGTCGCGGTCGTTGCGGTCCAGCAGCTCCAGGCTGCCGCGCACGCAGATGGCGGGATCGGCGGCCTCGACGGCCCGGGCATAGGCGGCATTGACCCAGCTCAGCCGTCCGTCGGCATCGCGCATCCAGGCGGGGTGGGCGAGGCCGCCGAGCAGGCTGGCGAAGGCGGCATGGTCGCCCGTGAGGCGCTCCAGCTCGCTGCGCAGGGTCATCAGCTGGGCCCGCTCGCCCGTGACCTCGCGGAAGCGGATGACCGCGCGGCCGGCGACCGGCCGGCCCTGAACATCGATGAAGGGGCCGGATTTACTGCGGATGGTGAAGCCGAAGCCTTCGCCGCGCTCCTTGAGCGCATCGGTGGCCAGTTCGAGCCGCTTGGCGTCGGCGGGCGGCGCCCAGCTGCCATAGGCCAGAGCCAGGGCGGAGCCGGCGGCGCCGAGAAAGCCGCTGTCACCCTCGAAGACAGGCTGGGCGTCGCGCCCGTTCCAGCTCACCACGACCTGCGGATCGGCACCGAGGAGCAGCGAGAGCCGCTCCTGATGGCTGCGCGCGGCCTCGAGCTCGCCGGCGAGCCGGGCCTCGCGCTTCTGCCAGCGGGCGCGCTCGCGGACATAGACGAAGGAGGTCGTGGCGGCGAAGACGGTGAGCCCGGCGAAGACGAGCGACAGCGCTCCCGCACTCAGCAATTCGTGCTTCACCGGCAGCAGCCAGCCCTGGGCGAGGGCCGGCATCGGGATGAGACTCAGGGCAGCCGGGAGAAGAACGCGCGGTCGGCACCCGCCCTCGTTCGCCTGTCGCTTCGCGCTCGTCATGCCGCGTCTGCCGCCTCTCGCGCCGTGGCGCATCGTTCCACGCATGGCGTGCCCGGAATCGTCATCGCGGAGCGGGGACATCATCCCTTCTCCGGACGCCGAGACTTGAGCGCCACCACGCCAATCACATCAGAGCTTCGACCGGGTCATGCGTGCCGCGCAGCCCCGAATCAGCCCCACTGTAATCATCGCCCGACTCCGTCAGGAAGTGCTTAATCCGAGGTAAACGGAGGGTTATTTCCCTAGGGGCCGACAACATACCCAGGACCGACAAGGGCTAGTCGAGCCCGCCACGCCGCGCACCATTAGTGGTGTGAGGCGCGCTATCCACAGTCGTTCACAAGACCATAAAAAAGGACCCGGCCGGGGCCGGGTCCTCCTGACATCGTCGTTCGCTGCGATGAGGCGCCGCGAAGCGCCCGCCGCGCCGCTCAATAGCGGTAGTGATCGGGCTTGAACGGGCCGGTCTGCGGCACGCCGATATACTTCGCCTGCTGGTCGTTGAGCTTCGTCAGCTTGGCACCCACCTTGGCGAGATGCAGCGCGGCGACCTTCTCGTCGAGGTGCTTGGGCAGGGTGTAGACCTTGTTCTCGTATTTGGCGTGGTGGTTCCAGAGCTCGATCTGGGCCAGCGTCTGGTTCGAGAAGGAGCAGGACATCACGAAGGAGGGGTGACCGGTCGCGTTGCCGAGATTCACCAGGCGGCCTTCCGAGAGCAGGATGATGCGCTTGCCATCGGGGAACTCGACCTCGTCGACCTGCGGCTTGACGTTGTCCCACTTGAAGTTCTTCAGGCCGGCGACCTGAATCTCGGAGTCGAAATGGCCGATGTTGCAGACGATGGCGCGGTGCTTCATGGCGCGCATGTCGTCGACCGTGATCACGTCCAGATTGCCGGTGGCGGTGACGAAGATATCGCCGCGCGGGGCCGCGTCTTCCATCGTCACGACCTCGTAGCCTTCCATCGCCGCCTGCAGGGCGCAGATCGGGTCGATCTCGGTGACGAGCACGCGGCAGCCGGCCTGGCGCAGCGAGGCGGCCGAGCCCTTGCCGACGTCGCCATAGCCGGCGACGACCGCGACCTTGCCGGACATCATCACGTCCGTGCCGCGGCGGATGGCGTCGACCAGCGACTCGCGGCAACCATAGAGGTTGTCGAACTTCGACTTGGTGACGCTGTCGTTGACGTTGATCGCCGGGAACGGCAGGCGGCCGGCCTTGGCCAGCTCATAGAGGCGATGGACGCCGGAGGTGGTCTCCTCGGAGACGCCCTTGATCGCGTCGCGGGTCTTGGTGAACCAGCCCGGATTGGCCTTGAGCTGGCGCTTGATCAGCGCGAAGAAGATCGTCTCTTCCTCATTGCCCGGCTTGTCGAGGAACTCGGCCCGGCCGGCCTCGGCCTCGGCACCGAGGATGATCAGCATCGTCAGGTCGCCGCCGTCGTCCAGGATCATGTTCGGCGTGCCGCCGTCACCCCAGGTCGCGGTCTTCAGAACGTACTCCCAGTACTCCTCCAGCGTCTCGCCCTTGATGGCGAAGACGGGCGTGCCGGTCGCGGCGATCGCGGCGGCGGCGTGGTCC
>NZ_JBMDWH010000233.1:0-16488 GCF_048595345.1 Allobosea sp. | reverse complement strand
CCGAAAAGGATCGCGCCGCCTGTAACGATCGTGGCGCCGGCGGCGGGCAAAAGCGGAGCGAAGGCCGGCTGGACCGTCGCGTCAGGGTCCGGTCCATCCGGCGTCCAGACGGTCCGCGCGGCAAGCTCGCCATCGGGACCGCCGAGGTAGATCGACTGGAGGTCGTCGGTGGTCTCGAAGCTGACGGCGGGCCGGCCCGGCTGGATGACCGTCTGGCGCTCGTCGAAGCCGGCGGCACGCGAGGCGGCATATTCCGAGCGGATGCGGTTGCCGGCATTGTCCGCGACCGTCCGCTCGAAGACGGAGCCGTCCTCGCTCCAGCCTTCCGCGATCGTCGACCAGATCGGATTGAAGTCGGTCGCAGCGAAGCTCGGCAGGCTGATCCCGAGGGCGTTGGCGTCGCCGGCTTCGCCGTTCCCGCCGCCACTGCCCCATTGGCCGCCCTCGGGGCTGCCCGCGGGCACGCGCGGCTGGTCCGGATTGTATTTCCGCTGGAGGCGATCGCGGCGGATCAGAGCGATTTCGTCGCGGACGCGCAGCGCGCGCATGCGCAGGGCGATCAGCCCGCTTTGCGAGAGTGGACGGGGGCGAGATAACGGCATGGCGGGCTCCTGCGGGGAGCCCAGTGTCCGGCTGCTTCAGCGACCGGGGATAAGTCCGGTTTTCGCCTGCACGGCTAGGCCGCCTCAGCCCTTCCGCACCAGCAGCACGGCCGCCAGGATCGCGACGCCGCCGAAGGCCTGCACCGGCGTCGGCTGCTCGCCGAAGATCGCCCAGGCTGCAAGCACGCTGACCAGCGCCGGCCAGACCATGACGAGCGAGGCGGCGCCGGCGCCGTAGCTGCCGAGAGAGAGCGTGATCAGCCCCTGGCCGAGCACGTGGGAGACGAGGCCGAGCGCGATGACGGCGAGCCAGCCCTGCAGGCTGCCGGGGAGGATGGTTTCGCCCAGACCGAGCGCGGCGACGAGACAGAAGGCGGCACAGATGATGCTGGAGATCAGGCTGACGCGCCCTGCGTCGGCATGGGCCCGCGCCCGGCCGACGGCGAGGATATAGGCGGCATAGGACATGGCCGCACCGAAGGCGAGACCGTCTCCGAACAGGCTCCCCCGCACACTCTGGCCGGTGAATTTTGGCAGTACGAGCAGGACGGCGCCGGCGACCGCCAGCATCAGCGCCCCGAGAATGCGGCGAGACGGCCTGTCGCCCAGCAGAAGCCACCCGCCAAGCACGACGCCGACCGGGGCGAGATTGCCGAGCAGGGAAGCGTTGGCCAGCGTCGTGTAGGACAGCGAGGCATTGTAGAGCACGACATCGATGCCGAAGGTCAGACCCGCGAGCGCGATGGCGACGAGGCCGCCCGCGCCTTGGGCAGGGGCGGCCGGGCGGCGGCGCTCCATCGCTGTCCAGGCGGTCAGCACGGGCAGGGCGACCATCATCCGCCAGAACCCGGCCGAAGCAGGTCCCACATCGGCGAGGCGCACGAACACGCCGGAAAAGCCGATGCAGGTCGCCCCGGCGAGCAGCGTCAGGAACATCGCGAGAGCGGGCGCCTCGGCGCGGACGCCCATGGCGGGGGCGGAGATGCTGGGAGCGGACATCGGGCGTTCGTCTTGTCGATGATGCGCGCGGGAGCGCCGTTTCGTTTCCTCGCCGCCGGTATAGGCCGCTTCCTTCGATCGGAAAAACGGATTATACTGATTTAACCATTCTTAAAATCGATGGTAGGGTGGCGGTCCCGGGGAGGTGCGGATGAACGGGCATTTCGATCTCGCGGCGCTCGGCATGCTGGTCGCCGTGGCAGAAACCGGGGGCTTCACCGCCGCCAGCGCACGGCTTGGCCGCACGCAATCGGCAATCTCGGTGCGCATCCAGGATCTGGAAAACCAGCTCGGCCATAAGTTGCTGGAACGCTCCCGCCGGGGCGTGACGCCGACCGATGCCGGGGAGCGGCTGATCGCCCATGCGCGCCGGCTGCTCGCGGTGGAGCGGGAGGCGCTGGCCGATCTCGACGGCGAGATGCCGATGGGGCGTCTGCGTCTCGGCATCCCGGACGACTATATGGATGCCTATCTGCGGCCCCTGATCGCGCGCTTCGCCAGCGACCATCCCAAGGTCGAGCTGGAGGTGCGCTGCGATCTGTCCAAGCGGATCGAGCCGGCGCTCTTGGCGGGCGAACTCGACCTGGCCGTGGTGACGCAGGATCCCAACCGGCCGATGGGGGAGGTGCTGCGGCGCGAGCCGCTGGTCTGGGTGGCGGCGAAGGGCCACCGGCCGGAACTGCAGGAGGTGCTGCCGATCGCGCTCTTCGCCGAAGGCTGCCGGGCGCGGCCCCGGATTTTGGCGGCGCTCAACACGGCCGGCAAGGCGCATCGCCTGGTGTTCTCCTGCTCGCATACATCCGGCGTCCTGTCGGCGGTGGAGGCGGGTTTCTGCGTCGCGGCCATCACCGAGAGCGCCGCGCCGCCCTCGCTGCGCCGGCTCGGCGCCACGGAAGGCATGCCGGCGCTGTTCGAGCTGTCGGTCGGTTTGATCACCGGGCCCCGGCCCGATCTCGCGGCGCGGCGCTTCGCCGACGCGCTGCGCGACGAGATGAGCAGCCTGCGCCACGCGGCCTGAACCCGGCATTGCTCTTCGCGGCCTCCGGCACTACGAGAACAGCATGAAATTCCTCGACCAGGCCAAGATCTATGTGAAGGCGGGCGATGGCGGCGCCGGCTGCGTCTCCTTCCGCCGCGAAAAGTTCATCGAGTTCGGCGGGCCCAATGGCGGCGATGGCGGGCGTGGGGGCGATGTCGTCGTCGAATGCGTGCAGGGGCTGAACACGCTCATCGATTATCGCTACCAGCAGCATTTCAAGGCCAAGACCGGCGAGCACGGCATGGGCAAGGACCGCCATGGCGCCAATTCGCCGGCCGTGGTACTGAAGGTGCCGCCGGGCACCGAAATCCTCGACGAGGACGGCGAGACGCCGATCGCCGACCTGACCGAGCCCGGCCAGCGCTTCGTGCTGTGCAAGGGCGGCAATGGCGGCTTCGGCAACGCCTATTTCAAGACCTCGACCAACCAGGCGCCGAAGCACGCCAATCCCGGCCTGCCGGGCGAGGAGCGCTGGGTCTGGCTCAGGCTGAAGCTGATCGCCGATGCCGGGCTGGTGGGATTGCCGAATGCGGGCAAATCGACCTTCCTCGCCACGGTGACCGCGGCCAAGCCGAAGATCGCGGACTATCCCTTCACCACGCTGCATCCGGGGCTGGGCGTGGTGCGCGTCCACGACAAGGAGATGGTGCTCGCCGATATTCCCGGGCTGATCGAGGGCGCGCATGAGGGCCATGGGCTCGGCGACCGCTTCCTCGGCCATATCGAGCGCTGTCGGGTGCTGCTGCATCTGGTGGAGGGTACCAGCGAGCATGCCGGCAAGGTCTACAAGGTCATCCGCGAGGAGCTGGAGGCCTATGGCCAGGGTCTCGAGGACAAGCCCGAGATCGTCGCGCTCTCCAAGGCCGATGCGCTGACCCCCGAGGTGCTCAAGGAGCAGGTCGCGCGGCTGAAGCGCGCCGCCAAGCAGATGCCGATCGTGCTGTCCTCCGCCTCGGGCGAAGGGGTCGACCGGGCACTGCAGGCGCTGTTCGCCGTCGTCGAGGCGGCGCGGCGCGACGAGGAACAGGACAAGGCGCCGGCGGTGGAAACCGGCTGGCGGCCCTGAACATTGTCATCGCGAGCGGCAGCGAAGCCATCCAGAAGGACGAAGAGCTCTGCCGCTCTGGATTGCTTCGTCGCTGCGCTCCTCGCAATGACGAGGGGCAAGCCGGTTTCCTAGAGGTCGCGTCCGCTCAGGTCACCGCGCCGCGTGCGGCCACGGGCCAGAGCAGTTCGACATGCGCATCCGGCCCGTGCAGGCCGCGGACGCCGACATACCAGTCATGCAGGTTCACGGTCGGGTCGCAATGGCCCGGCACCAGCAGCAGCCGGTCGCCACGGTGGGGCAGCGCGATCGGGTCTCCGGTCAGCACGCCGTGCTCGTCCGAGGGCTTGGTGTAGATCGCGCCCTCGCGCTGGAACGGCACCGGCATGCCGGAATCGACCGAAGCCGTCTTGTGTCCCGCATCGATGATCGCGCGGTCCGGCACCGGCTTGCTCATCACCTGCGCGAGGATGAACAAGGCGTGCTCGAAGCTGCGGAAAGGCGAGCCGTCGGCCTGGCGGTTGCGGGCATAGTCGGCGTCCATGAAGATGTAGGAGCCGCATTGCAGCTCGTTCCAGATGCCGGACTGGGTCTCGAGTTCAAAGGTGCCGGTGCCGGCGCCGCTGACGACGGGGCATTCGAGCCCGGCCTGGGACAGGCGCTCCACGGTGTTGCGGGTGGCGAAGGCCGCGCGCTCGATCGCCTCGCGCCGCTCATCGATCGAACGCATGTGCTGGGCCGCGCCGTGATAGGCCTGCAGCCCGGCAAAACGCAGCGTGTTCGAGCGGGCCACGGCCTCCGCGACGCGCACCGCCGCTTCGCCCGGCGCGACGCCGCAACGGCGCCCGCCGACATCGATCTCCACCATCACGTCGAGCGTCACATCGTGGCGGGCGGCCGCCTCGGCCGCCTCGCGCACGCCGTCGACATGGTCGACGCACAGGCCGATGCGGGCGGTGCGGGCGAGTTTAGCGAGGCGGTCGAGCTTGGCGGGGCTGGCGATCTCGTTGGTCACCAGCACGTCGCCGACGCCGCCGGCCACCAGTATTTCGGCCTCGGACACCTTCTGGCAGCACTGGCCGACCGCGCCATGGGCCATCTGGCGCAGAGCGATGTCGGGGCTCTTATGGGTCTTGGCGTGAGGCCGCAGGCGGATGCCATGCGCCTCGGCGAAGGCGGCCATCGCGACCAGATTGCGCTCGAAGGCGTCGAGATCGACGATCAGGGCGGGGGTGTCGATCTCGGCGAAACTCTGGCCGGGCTGAGCCGGCTGAACGGAAGGCATGCGAACTCCTGAATCGGTCTTGTCCATGGGATGACAGCTTCGTGTCGGGAGCAAGACCCAAGGGCGCAGGATACCATGCGGCGGGGCCGCGTCGCATCGGTGGCGCTCGCGGGCGCGTCATGGTAGGCGGCGGCGCATGAAGATCGGCCGCGTCACCGACGACACCCTCGCGCTGTTCGCCCGTGTCTGGCGCGAGCAGGTCAGCCGTTATCTGCCGCAGATGGCGACGATCCTGGCGCTGGTGGTGGTGATCGCCGCGACGACGAGCTTCTACCCGCTGCTGATCAAGGCGGCCTTCGACGCCTTCGCCGATCCGCTGGCGGCCGAATCCACGGGCTTCGTCAGGCGGATGGAGCGGCTGGTCTCCAAATCCATCGATTACGATATCGGCGTGATCAACGCCGTGGCCAGCGTCGTCGTGCTGGTGACCGCGATCAAGGGCTTCTCCCTGCTCGCCCAGACCGTGATGACCAACAGCGTCGTCAGCCGCATCGAGGCCGACATGCAGATCGAGCTTTACGGCCATCTGATCGATGCCGACCTGGCGCAGTTGCAAAAGGAGAATCCGGCCTCGCTGACGCAGCGCTTCACCACCGATTTCACCTTCGTGAAGGAGGCGCTGACGCGCATCGTCAACATCGCGGTGCGCGACGTGGTGACGGCGATCGCGCTGATCGGCGCGCTGTTCTGGATCGACTGGCAGATGACGCTTGTGGTGCTGCTGATCGCGCCCGTCGTCGCCCATCCGATCGGCCGGATCGGCAAGAAGCTGCGGCGGATGGCGAACTCCCAGCAGGAGCAGACGGGCATCATGGCGAGCCTCGTCACCGAGAGCCTGCAGGGCGCGCGCGTCGCCAAGACGGACGGGCTCGAACCTTATCTCAAGCGGCGCGCGGCGGAGGCCTTCGAGAACATCCGCGCCCTGAAGATGAAGGCCGCCAATGCGCGCGGGCGCCTCGATCCGCTGCTGGAAGTCGGCGGCGGCATCGCCGTGGCCGGCGTCCTGGCCGCCATCGGGGTGCGCATCTCCTCGGGGGCCTCCACGGTGGGCGATTTCACCGGCTATGTCTCGGCGCTGCTGCTGGCGGCGCAGCCGATGCGCTCGCTCGGCAATCTCAACGCCATCGTGCAGGAGGCGGGCGCCTCGCTGAAGCGCTATTACGCGCTGCTGGACGAAAAGCCGCTCGTGACCGAAAGGTCCGGGGCCGGCCCGCTGGTGGTGAGCAAGGGCGAGGTCGCGTTCAGGGCGCTGCGCTTCCGCTACCGCGAGGACCAGCGCGCGCTCGAGGATATCGACCTCGTCGCGGAAGGCGGGCGGATGACGGCGCTGGTCGGTCGCTCCGGCTCGGGCAAGTCGACGCTGCTGGCGCTAGTGCCGCGGCTTTACGACCCGACGCAGGGGAGCATCGCGATCGACGGGCAGGATCTGCGCGACGTCACCCTGGCGAGTCTGCGCTCACAGATCGGCGTCGTCAGCCAGGATGTGGTGCTGTTCGACGATAGCGTCGCGGCAAATATCGCCTTCGGCCGGCCGGGTGCCTCGCATGAGGAGATCGTCGCCGCCGCAAAGGCCGCCGCCGCGCACGACTTCATCACGGCGATGCCGGGCGGCTATGCCGCCTCGGTCGGCGAGCGCGGGCACAAGCTCTCCGGCGGCGAGCGCCAGCGCGTGGCGATCGCCCGCGCGATCCTCAAGGATGCGCCGATCCTCCTGCTCGACGAGGCGACGAGCGCACTGGACACCGAATCCGAACGGCTGGTGCAGCAGGCGCTGGCGCGGCTGATGAAAGGCCGCACGACTCTGGTGATCGCGCATCGGCTCTCGACCATCCGCGAGGCCGACCTGATCGTGGTGATGGATGAAGGCCGGATCGTCGAAACCGGCAGCCACGAGGAGCTGCTGGCGCGCGAGGGCGCTTATGCGAGGCTGCACCGGCTGCAGTTCGTCGAGGGCTGACGCATCGGTCCTGCGATGGGCGGGGTCGCTCTGCGCAGGTCGGCGTGCGATCCCGACAGCTTATGGGTTTGAGCACTCTCAGGATCGGGCGCCCAGCAGCGCCTCCACCGCGCGGCTCAGCAGGGGCCCGGCGGCGCCGTGGATCTCGTCGCGATGGCCTGGCTCGACCTGTCTGAGCTCCGGCAGCGCGAACCCCTCCATCGTTCCCTCGGCCCGGACCAGCGCGACGAAGCGCGCCCAGAGCTGAGGATGACCGCAGAACGGTCCGCTGACCCAGATGCGGGCCGGGAACAGCATCCGGCAGGCATTGGCGAGAGAGCGTGCCAGCAGCCGGGCGGCGGTTTCGATCTCCTCCAGGGCGAGCAGGTCCAGCGTCGCGAGCTGACGGGTGAGGCGCGCCTCGTCCTCGACCAGCTCGGGCCATCGCCTGCGCAGCGCCGGCAGGAGCGACCAGAGAGCGGCGCCGGTTTCCAGGCAACCGGTCTGGCCGCAGCCGCAGGGCCTGCCCTCCAGAGCCGCGAGACGCCAGTGGCCGATCTCGCCGAAGGAGCCGGAGGGTGCGAAGGGTTGCCCATCCTCGGCATAGGCGAGGCCGATGCCCCAGCCCCAATGCAGCAGCAGCGTGCCGCCCGGAACGCCATCGACCTCGCGTGCCGCGCGGCTGCGCAATTCGGCGTCGAGATTGCGACAGATCACGATCGGCCCGGCGATGGTTCCCAGCGGGGCATCGATCGCCAGCCCCCGCATGCGCGGCCAGCGCGAGGCGAAGCGCCAGCGCCCCTGCCGCAGATCGATCAGCCCCGAGAGCGAGACGGCCGTGCCGGCATGGCTCATGCCCGGCGGCATCGACGCCAGCAGATCGCCCGCCAGGCTGGCGAGCGCCTCCGACAGCTCGATGTTGCCCGCGTCCGACGCCACCGTCAGGCGCCGCTCCGCGACCAGATGCCCCGACAGATCGACCAGGGCTCCGGCGAGGCTGCGGCTCGACACATAGAGCACCGATGCGCCGATGCGCCGCGTATTGGCGACGAGCTGCGAGGCGGGGCGGCCGCGGCCCGACACCGCGCCGGCGCTCTCGATCACCAGCCGGCTGGCCAGAAGCTCGGCCACCACGGCCGATGTGCTGGTCGAGCGCAGCGCCAGCGCGCGGCTGATGTCAGTCCGGGAGCGGGCCTGCCCGGCCAGGATCAGCGCGAAGGCGCGGGCGCCGTCGCGCGCCTGGGCAGGCGACAGGCTCGCCGGATCGATCGCGAGCAGGCTCAAGCGCCGCAACTCCGCGGATGGCGCGTCTGATTTAGGACGATCATGTTCCAAAATCCTGCTTGCGTTGGCCTCGATGCTTCGTAAGCTCATGAGAGTAATATTGAATTATTCCTTCAGTCAAAGGTTCTAAAATCGATGATCGAGACGGTTGTGGTGGCGGGAAAGGCCGAACTCGGCCGGCTGGCGGCGGAGTGGGGCGCCCAGGCGATCCGCGAGGCGCTGGCACGCGATGGGCAGGCTTCCATCATCGTCGCCACCGGGGCGAGCCAGTTCGAGATGCTGGAGCAACTGGTCAGGGCGGAGGGCATCGACTGGTCGAAGGTGACCGCGTTCCATCTCGACGAATATGTCGGCCTGCTCGAATCGCACCCGGCGAGCTTTCGGCGCTATCTGCGCGAACGCTTCCTGGCCCCGCTGGGGAACAGGCCGGTCTTCGTGCCGGTGAACGGGGACGGCGATGCCCAGGCCGAGGCGAAAAAACTGGG
Organism: Allobosea sp.; assembly: GCF_048595345.1. Taxonomy (GTDB): domain Bacteria; phylum Pseudomonadota; class Alphaproteobacteria; order Rhizobiales; family Beijerinckiaceae; genus Allobosea. The sequence goes on along the minus strand of NZ_JBMDWH010000233.1, from coordinate 7,813 downwards.
CGAGGCGATCGCAGGGCGTCGCATCTGCGTCTGCTTCGCCGGCATCGGCGAGAACTGCCATCTCGCGTTCAACGACCCTCCGGCCGATTTTGACACGGACGAGCCCTATCTGGTGGTGAATCTGGACGAAGCCTGCCGGCGCCAGCAGCTCGGTGAAGGCTGGTTCCCCGATCTGGACAGCGTGCCCGAACAGGCGATCTCGATGAGCATCCGCCAGATCCTCAGGAGCGAGCTGATCGTGCTGTCGGTCTCCGATACGCGCAAGGCGGAGGCGGCCAAGGCGGCGCTCGAAGGCCCCGTCACCAATATGGCTCCGGCCTCCATCCTCCAGACGCATCCGCGCGCCGTGATGTTCCTCGACCAGCCGGCCGCGGCGCTTCTCGGCCGGCGGTTCTGAGCATGCGCACGGTCGGCCTCGTCGATCTGCAGGTCAACGGCTTCGCCGGTGTCGACTTCAATGCGGAGGCGGTGACGGCGCAGGCGCTGGACCACGCGCTCGAGGCCATGCTGGCGACGGGAGTCGCCACTTGCCTGCCGACGCTGATCACCGCGCATCCGGACGAGCTGGAGGCCCGCGCGGATGCGCTGGGCCGTGCCGTCGCTGAAAGCCGGCTGGGGCCGCTGATGTGTCCCGGTTTTCATCTGGAGGGGCCGTTCCTCAATCCGGCCGCGGGTTTCGCCGGTTGCCATCCGCCCGAAGCCATGGTCGCGGCCGATGCCGGACTGGTCACGAGGCTGGAGAGCCGCCTGCGCCGGCCGATTCTCGTGGTGACATTGGCGCCGGAGGTGGCGGGCGGCATCGCCGCGGTGCGCGCCCTCGCCCAGGCCGGAAAGATCGTCGCGATCGGCCATTCGGCGGCCGATTTTGCGACTGTCTCAGAGGCGACGGCGGCCGGGGCGAGTCTCTCGACCCATCTCGGCAACGGGCTGCCGCAGCAGATGCACAAGCTCGACAATCCGCTGTTCGCGCAGCTCGGCGAGGATGGGCTGATGGCGGGCTTCATCGCGGACGGAATCCACCTGCATCCCGCAGCGCTGAAGAGCCTTCTGCGCGCCAAGGGCTTCGAACGCTCGATCCTCGTCACCGACGCCGTGGTCGCGGCCGGTGCCGCACCGGGGCGCTACCATTTCGCGGGCATGCCCGTGGATCTGGCGTCGGATGGCTCCGTGCGCCAGCCGGGCGGCGTTTCGCTGGCGGGCTCGGCGCTCAAGCTCGACGAGGCGGTCCGGAACATGGTCGCCTGGGGCCTCGCCACGGCGGAGCAGGCCATCGCCATGGCCTCGACGCATGCGCTGGCCGCGCTCGCGCCGGCACTCGCCGCCTCCGGTATCGTCCTGCCGCAGAGCGAGATCGACTGGACGGATGGCCTGCGTGTCGCGCGCGTTCGCGTGGGGCCGGTCAGCCGTGTCTACGTCACCGAATGAATCGTCCATCAAAGGAGAGGGGAAATCCATGACCGCATTCTCGAAAGGGTTCGACCGCCGCACGGTTCTGGGCGGGCTCGGCGCGCTGGCGACCGGGGCCGGGACGGGCCGCGCCATTGCGGCCGTGCCGGCGTTGCCGGCAGCGCCGGTCGGCATCAACATCATCGATGTCGGCGGGGCGCTGGCGCTGATGCAGCAGGCCTTCGAGGACTACCGCAGCGCCAATCCCAAGCTCGTCTCGCGCATCACCTATGTGAAGGCGCCGGCGCCGGAGCTGGCGAGCAAGATCAAGGCGCAGCAGGATGCCGGCCGCTCCGATCTGGACCTCGTCCTCACCGGCTCGGACGGGCTCGCCGCCGGGCTGGAGCAGAATCTCTGGCTGAAGATCTTCCCGGATTTCGCGGAGAAATTCCCGAACATCGAGGAGAATTACGAGCCCGCCGCGCTCAATCTGCACAAGGTGCAGGGGGCGGGGTTCGGCACGGTGGTGAACTACTACCCGTCCGGCCCGCTGCTCGAATACATGCCAGACCGCGTCAAGCAGGTGCCGACGAGCGCGGAGGAGCTGCTGGCCTGGGCGAAGGCCAATCCCAACAAGTTCATGTATGCCCGCCCGACCAATTCGGGCCCGGGCCGCACCTTCATGATGGGGCTGCCCTATCTGCTGGGCGACAAGGACCCGCAGGACCCGGTCAATGGCTGGGACAAGACCTGGGCCTATCTCCAGGAGCTGGGCGAGCACATCGAGTATTACCCCGCCGGGACCGGGGCGACGATGAAGGAGTTCGGCGACGGCTCGCGCGACATCATCATCTCGACCACGGGCTGGGACATCAATCCGCGGGCGCTCGGCATCGTGCCGAAAGAGGCGAAGATCCAGACGCTCAAGGGCTTCCACTGGGTCTCGGACGCCTTCTTCATGTGCGTGCCGAAGGGCATTCCGAATGATCGCCTCGCGGTGGTGCTCGACATCATGGCGCATGTGCTGACGCCGAAGATGCAGGCCTATTCCTATGACGAGGGCTATCTCTATCCGGGCCCGGCGGTGAAGAACGTGCCGCTGTCGCTGGCACCCAAGCGCAGCCAGGAGGTGATCGCGGAATTCGGCCGGCCCGAATATGCCGAGCTCATCGCCAAGAACCCGATCGAGCTGCCGCTGAAGCCCGACAGGATGGTCGTGGCCTTCCGCAAATGGGACGAACTCGTGGGCGCCAAGCGCAAGCGCTGAACCGCGAGCGCCCATCGCAGGAGGCCGGCGTTCCCGCGCCGGCCTTTTTCGTGGTCGGCTGTGGTAACCGCCGCCTCAGACCGATAGATAGCGGGTGCGCAGCGTGTCGTACGCCTTCAGCGCAGCCATTGTGCCCTCGAAGCGGATCTCGCCTTTTTCGATGATCGCGGCGCGATCGGCGACGCTGCCGGCGAAATGCAGGTTCTGCTCGGAGAGCAGGATGGAGAGGCCCTCGCTCTTCAGCGCCAGGATCGTGCGGGCCATCGCCTGCACGATCACCGGGGCGAGGCCCTCCGAAGGCTCGTCGAGCAGCAGCGCGCCGGGATTGCCCATCAGGGTGCGGGCGATGGTCAGCATCTGCTGCTCGCCGCCTGACATCGCTGCGCCCGGCCGGTCGCGCATGGCGGCGAGGTTGGGGAAGAGCGCGAAAAGCCGCTCCGGCGTCCAGACCGGTGCGCCCTTGCGCGGCGGGCGGGCGCCGACCGCGAGGTTTTCCATCACGGTCAGCTCGGAGAAGATGCGCCGTTCCTCGGGCACATAGCCGAGGCCGAGGCGGGCGATCTCATAAGGTTCGCGCCCGTCGATGCGGGTGCCGGCAAAACGGACCGTTCCGCCGCTGGGCGGCACCAGACCCATCACGGCCTTGATCGTGGTCGATTTGCCGGCGCCGTTGCGGCCCATCAGGGCGAGGACCTCACCGCGGCGCAAGGACAGGGTGACGCCGTGCAGAATCCGCGCGCGGCCGTATTGGGCCTCGAGCCCCTCGACCTCCAGCAGCGCTTCGGTCATGGCTCGCCCCCGGGCTCGGCGGCGCCGAGATAGACGGCGCGGACCTCGGCATCCTGCCGCACCGCCGCGGGTGGTCCATCGGCGATCAGCCGGCCGCGATCGAGCACGACGATGCGGTCGGCATGGGCGAAGACCACGTCCATGTCGTGCTCGGTGAAGAGCACGGCGATCGCGGCCTCCGTCGCGATGCGAGCGACCAGCGCCATCAGCGCAATGCGCTCGGGGGCGGCCATGCCGGCAGTCGGCTCGTCCATCAGCAACAGCCTTGGCCGGTTGGCGAGCGCGATGGCGAGTTCGACGCGCTTCAAATCGCCATAAGCGAGGATGCCGCAGGGGCGCTCCGCCTGCTCGGCCATGCCGACCTCGGTCAGCAGGGCGTCAGCTTCTGCGACATGGCGCGTCCTCGCCGATGCGAACGGATTCCAGAGGCCGCCGGCCTGCGAGATCAGCGCCATCTGCACGTTCTCGCGCACGCTCATCGAGGCAAAGGTCGCGGTGATCTGGAAGGTGCGGCCGACGCCGAGGCGCCAGATCGCGCGCGGGGAGAGGCCCGTGATCGGCCGGCCCGACAGCGCGACCGAGCCGGCATCCGGCTTCAGCTGGCCGCCCAGCATGTTGAAGCAGGTGGATTTGCCGGCGCCGTTGGGCCCGATCAGCGCCAGCATCTCGCCGGCCGCGACGTCGAAGGAGACGCCGCGCACGGCATGGACGCCGCCGAAGGATTTGGCGAGGTCGCGCACGCTCAGCGTCGGTTCGGCCGCCCCCGGCATCAGGCGGCCCCCGCCAAGCCGCGCCGCTCGCGCCAGGCGATAAAGCTGCCGACGAGGCCGCGCGGAAAGAGGATCACCAGCAGCACGATGGTCAGGCCCAGCAGGAAACGCCAATAGGGCGTCGCCTTCATCAGCTGCTCGGCCAGGCCCATATAGGCGAAGGCGCCGACGACCGGGCCGGAGACGGTCTGCACGCCGCCAAGCAGCACCATCAGCAGCGCATCGACCGAGCGGGGGATGGCGAGATAGGTCGGGAAGACAGAGCCCTTCGAGAAGGCGAAGAGCGCGCCGGCGATGCCGGCCGCAAAAGCGGCGATGGCGAAGGCCACCCATTGCACCCGCATCACGTCGATGCCGATCGCCTCGGCCCGCAGCGGACTGTCGCGGCCGGCGCGCAGCGCGTAGCCCAGCGGCGCGAAGACGAGCCGGCGCAGCAGCAGCACGCAGGCCCCGCAGATCGCGAGGCACAGATCGTAGAAAGCCCATTTCGGCACCGCCCAGCTTGAGGGCCAGACGCCGAGGATGCCGTTATCGCCGCCGGTGAGTTCCACCCATTGGAAGGCGGTGGCCCAGGCGATCTGCGCGAAGGCCAGGGTCAGCATGGCGAGATAGACGCCCGAGAGCCGCACGCAAAACCAGCCAAAGACCACCCCGGCGATCCCGGCCAGGAACGGCGCCAGCAGCAGGGCCGGCTCCATCGGCGCGCCCAGCCATTTCACCGCGAGCGCCGCGCCATAGGCGCCGAGGCCGAAATAGGCGGCATGGCCGAAGGATGTGAGGCCGCCCGGGCCCATCATCAGATGCAGCGAGGCGGCGAAGAGTGCGAAGATCAGGAGCTCCGTCAGGGTGAGCAGCCAGGCATCGGAGACCAGGAGCGGCGCGGCTAGCAGCAGGGCGGCGAGCGCCAGCCAGGCGGACAGCGCCCCGCGCCCGGCCGGGCGCAGCGGCGGCGGCGCGGAAGCGGGCGTCGAAGCGGCTTCCGTCGGTTTTGTGCCCAGCAGCCCATAGGGCTTCACCACCAGCACCAACGCCATCACGAGGAAGACGAGGACGAGGGTGATCTTGGGGAAGATCAGGATACCGAAAGCGTGCAGTACGCCGATCAGCACGGCGGCGAGATAGGCCCCCGCGACGCTGCCGAGCCCGCCGACCACCACCACGACGAAGACCTCGGCGATGGTGGAAAGGTCCATGTGCAGCGTCACCGCCTCGCGCGGGAGCTGCAGGGCCCCGCCCAGCCCGGCGAGCGCCGCGCCGAAGCCGAAGACGGAGGTGAAGAGCCAGCGCTGGTTGACGCCGAGGGCGCCGACCATCTCGCGATCCTGCGTCGCCGCGCGCACCAGCGTGCCCCAGCGGGTCTTGCGGAACAGGAACCAGAGCAGTGCCAGCACCAGCGGGCCGACCGCGATCAGGAAGAGTTCATAGCTGGGAAAGCGATTGCCGAAGATCAGGACGAAGCTCTTGAAGCCGGGCGCGCGGGGCCCGAGCCGGTCCTCCGGGCCCCAGAGCGCCAGCGCGATGTCCTGCACCATCAGAACGACGCCGAAGGTGGCCAGCAGCTGGAACAGCTCCGGCGCCTGATAAATCCGGCGCAGGATCAGAATTTCCATGGCGATGCCGGCCAGCCCGACGAGCAGGGCTGCGAGGAGCACGCCGCTCCAGAAGCCGAGCGGGCTGGCCGCGCCGAACGCCTCCACCAGCGTGACCGCGAGAAAGGCGCCCAGCATGTAGAGCGAGCCATGCGCGAAGTTCACGATCCGCGTGACGCCGAAGATGATCGACAGCCCCGAGGCGACCAGGAACAGCGAGGAGGCCGAGGCCAGCCCGTTCAGCGTCTGGGTCAGGATCAGGTCAAGCATGCCGGAGCGCCGTGATCCCGGGTTGAGCCGTCACCCCGGCTGCCGGCAGGGCCAGCGCTGGGATGACGGTGGTTCGCAGGCGGATTGCGCAGCAAGCTCACCCGGCCGGGCGCAGCGTCTTCACCACCTCGTCGGACGGCAGATATTTGGCGCCGTCGGCATAGCGCCAATCCACCATCACGCCCTTGCCGTTGCGCAGCGCGGTCTTGCCGACATAGGCACCGACCGTCGACTGGTGGTCGATGGCGCGATACTCGGCCGGGCCGAAGACGGAGGGGAATTTCAATCCGCTGAAGGCGTCGACCAGCTTTTCGGTCTCGGTCGAGCCGGCCTTGTCCACCGCCGCCACGATCGACTGCATCGTCGAATAGCCGACGACGGAACCCAGGCGCGGATCCTCGTTGAACCTGGCCTTGTAGGCTTCGGCGAACTTCACATGTTCCGGCGTCTTGATGTCGGCATAGGGGTAGCCGGTGACGATCCAGCCGATCGGGGCCTCGGCGCCGAGGGGCTCGAGATATTCCGGCTCGCCGGTCAGCATCGAGACCACGGAGCGGCCCTCGAACAGGCCCCGCGTATTGCCCTGGCGCACGAAATTGCTGAGGTCGCCGGCGAAGGTGACGTTGAAGATGGCGTCGGGCTTGGCCGCTTCCAGCGCCTGCACGGTGGCGCCGGCATCGATGCGGCCGAGCGCCGGGAACTGCTCGGCGACGAATTCGACATCGGGCCTGGCCTGCTTGAGCAACTCCTTGAACCACTTTGCGGCCGATTGGCCGTATTCGTAGTTCGGGGCGATCAGCGCCCAGCGCTTGGCGGGGAGCTTGGCCGCCTCTTCGACCAGCATTGCCGCCTGCATATAGGTCGAGGGGCGCAGGCGGAAGGTGTAGCGGTTGCCCTTGGCCCAGACGAGCGCATCGGTCAGCGGCTCGGAGGCGGCGTAGAGGCGCTTGTTCTGCAAGGCGAAATCGGCGAGGGCGAGGCCGACATTGGAGAGAAAGCCGCCCGCGATCAAATCGACCTTCTCGCCGTTGATCAGGTCGCCGGCATGGCGCACGGCGTCCTCGGGCTTGCCGCCATCATCGCGGAAGATGGTCTCGAAGCGGCGCGCGCCGGCGGCATTGGCCTCGGCCTGCGCCAGCTCCCAGCCCTGCCGATAGGGCTTCAGGAAGGCGGGCTGCGCCGTATAGCTGTTGATCTCGCCGAGGCGGATGACGCCGCCGCCCTGAGCCCGGACGAGGGTCGGCGCGGCCAAAGTCGCGGCTCCGGCGGAAGCGGCCGCCAGAAAGCGCCTGCGGTCGATCGTCATGGTGGAGTCCTCAAGTCAGGCGCCGCAGGCCCTTCCCCCTCTGGGCATGGTCCGGCGGCGGGCGGGCCATGCGGCGTCGGTGATGTGCGAGGGGGCTCAGCTCTCCGCAAGCCGTTGCGAGCTTACGACTTTCGTCGCGGTGAGCGGGCTTGTCAATCAGCCTGCGCGCGAGGCGCGGGGCACCGGCCCCGATCGGCGCCGGGGGCATGAGCGCTTTTCCACGCGCATCGTTTCGTTGCACTGCGAAATCCGCTAGAAGGGCGCCGCAAATCGAAGCCAGCCGCGCGGACAGCAGGATGAGCAATTTCTACGAGGAGCGGGTTCTCTCGGTCCATCACTGGACGGACACCCTGTTCAGCTTCACGACGACGCGGGATGCGACCTTCCGCTTCAAGAACGGCCAGTTCACGATGATCGGGCTGAAGGTGGGCGAAAA
>NZ_JBMDWH010000232.1:0-9752 GCF_048595345.1 Allobosea sp. | reverse complement strand
CCAGATCCCCCAGCATCAGCTGCGCCGGATCCCCCGGTATCAGACGGATCAAGACAAAAACCGACACCGCAACGATCACAAGCGTCGGCAACGCCATCCCAAGCCGCGTCAACCCAAAACGAACCATCAATGCCCTCCCAACCGCAATCAAAGGGCCAAAAACAAAGTGCCTAGCGTCCCACGCTGCGGGTCGAGCACTTCTCAATCCAAGCTGTAGCGTGTGAAGCTGCGGTTGAGCGCCGGCAAGGGAGCGACCTCCATCACCCCCTGCCCCGGATCCATCACCACCATCGCCACCGTCGCCGAGAGATTATTGTCCCGCAGTCCCGGCCGCGGCGGCCGGCAGACGCTGTAGGGCTTGGCGAATTCGTCGAAGAAAGCGTGCTTGAGATCATCGGGCGTGAGCTTCTCGCCGGCCTCGCGCAGGAGCTTGCTCACACGCCAGTCGCGATAAACGCTGTCGGGAACGCTCGCGATGCCAGTGTCTTTCAGCTTTGCGAGCGCAACCGCGCTGACCCAGTGGTTGGCGTGCACGATCAGGCCAGCGCTGGGATAAAGCGGGAAGGCTTCGTCCGGCGCGCATTCGAAGTCGATCGCGAACCCTTCCGCGGTCGCGATCATCATGTTGTTCGAGCAGACCTTCGGCGTCGCCGCCACGGCTTTCACCGCCATGGCGAAATGCGCCTGTTCCAAGACTTTGCGCCGAATGAACACGAGCGGCACGCCGGGGGTTTTATAGTCGCGCTCGGAATCGAGGTAATTGGCGGTGATCGACAGGCCCGCCTGGTTCAGCCCCGAGCGTGCCAGCCCGCCCGCCTCCACGAATGTCAGAAAATCCGGCCCGTCGTCGCGGCGCACGCACAGCACGACCGACGTCTCCGCGCATTCCGAGCGCCAATCCCAGTTCTGGCCATGGATCAGCCGCCCGCTCGCGCTTCGCTCCGGCAGGATGACGGCTCCCGTGCATCCGTCGTCCGGCTCGATCGATGCGTCGACAGGACGATTCGACTCCCGGCGGGCCTTGGCCATGACCTCCGTGCGGGCGTTGATCATGACGACATCCTCGAAGGCGACGCCCGCCCCCTCGGCGATGCCCGCCATCTCCTCCGGGTAGGACGGATCGAACGCATCGATCTCGCGCACGAAGCCCGCGATCAGTTCCGCCTTACGCTCTTCGCTGTAACCGAGGTCGGAGAGCTGGCCGCCATAGAGCGCGATGCTGCCCAGCACGCGCTCCGCCGCAGCCTCGCCATAAGCCCGGCCCCGCTCGCGCGGCTTGCCGGAAACGCTGATCAGAGGAAAAGGAGCAATCGTCATCGCCGGTTCCGCGGGGTGTGTGTGGTTGATTGCGAGGCTTTGCTGAAAGGCCGCTTTCAGCGGCATCCGCGTCAGAACGAAATCAATCGCTTGCGACGGTGGCTGGCGAGCTGGATCCGGCTTCGGGCAGCATCGATTTCCGCCATGTCGAGGCGCGCTGCGACGATGCCGTCGCCCAGGCCGCGGCGCGCGATGACGGTGCCCCAAGGCTCGACGACCAGAGAATGACCGTAAGTGTGATGCGTGGCGCCGTCTTCCTCGTAGGCACCCTCCATCGCCGGCGCGAGGATGAAACATTGCGTCTCGATGGCCCGCGCACGAAGCAACGGCTCCCAATGCTCCTTGCCCGTTTGCAAGGTGAAGGCCGCCGGAACGGCGATGATCTTGGCGCCCCGATCGACGAGCGCCTGGAAAAGTTCGGGGAAGCGCAGGTCGTAGCAGATGGTGCAGCCGACCGTGACGCCGTCCAGGTCGTAGGTGACGATCTGCGAACCGGCTCCGTAGAGCCAAGCCTCGTCATAGGCGACGCCGTCCGGAGCGGTGATCGAGAACATGTGGATCTTCCGGTAGCGCGCGACCTCGCGGCCATCCCGGTCGAAGACGATCGTGCTGTTATGGACGGTGTCCCCGGCGCGCTCGTTGACGGAGCCGGCATGGATGAAGACACGATGTCGGACCGCCGCATCCTGCAGCATGGCGTAGGCTTGCCCTCCGGGACACGGTTCCGCCGAGGCGATCTGCTGTTCGCGCGAGCCGCCGTAGAAGGCGAAGCATTCCGGCAGCAGCACGAGATCCGGCTGCTCCTCGCGGACCGCGCGGTCGATCAGGCGCCGGGCGCGCGCGATATTCGCCGCCTTGTCGGCACCCGCATTCATCTGCACCAGCGCGACTTTCATCGAAACCTCCGGCAAGTCGCGTCACCGGCGGGGCGCGCATTCGACTATCCGATCGATCGGCCCAATATCCGCGCCAAGGAAAAGTTGTCAATGTATTTTGATTGACAAAAGTTCATTGAATCGCTCCCTTGCCGTGACGCGCGGATCGGCGCGCCCGAGGAAGACAGGCGGAGTGGGACGATGAAGCCAGCGTTGCAGTCATGGGAAAGCCGGGAGCTCGCGAGCTTCTTCCACACCTTCAGCGACCTTCCCTCTCTGGCAGAGGCCGGACCGACGGTGATCGAGCGCGGCGAGGGCGCCTATGTCTTCGACAATGCCGGGCGCCGCTATCTCGAGGGCAATTCCGGGCTCTGGAACATGACGTTGGGTTTCAGCGAGCCTCGTCTCGCGGAGGTCGCACGCCGGCAATATGACAGCCTGCCTGGCTATCACACCTTCTTCGGACGAAACTCGAAGCCGGCGATCGCGCTCGCGGAGCGCGTCCTGTCGCTCGCGCCGGTCCCGATGAGCCGCGCCTTCTTCACCAATTCAGGCTCGGAAGCGAACGAGTCGGTCGTCAAGCTTCTCTGGATGATCTGGGCCGCAGAAGGACAGCCGCAGCGGCGAAAGCTGATTTCGCGACGCAACGCCTATCATGGCGCGACGGTGATGGCAGCGAGCCTGACGGGCAAGGACTATGTCCGTGCCTTCGGTCTGCCTTTACCGGAGGTGGTGATGGCCGGCTGCCCGCATGCTTGGCGTTTCGCGCGACCGGGCGAGAGCGACGACGCCTTCGCTGCCCGCCTGGCCACCGAACTGGCGGACCTCATCGAGGCCGAGGATCCCTCCACCATTGCCGGCTTCTTCGCCGAGCCGATCATGGGCGCCGGCGGTGTGCTCCTGCCTCCGGAGACGTATTTCGCCCATGTGCAGCCGGTGCTGCGCCGCTACGGAATCCCGATGATCGGAGACGAGGTGATCTGCGGCTTCGGCAGGACCGGGAAGCTCTGGGGCGCGCAATGCGTCGGCCAGAGCCCCGACATCATCGTCGCATCCAAAAGCATCTCTGCGGGCTATTTTCCGATGGGCGCCGTGATGCTGTCGCGGGAGATGGACGAGCGCGCCAGCGCGGCTAGCCGTGCCTGGGAAGAGTTTCCGCATGGCTTCACCGCCGGCGGCCATCCCGTCGGCTGCGCCATTTCGCTGGAGGCGATCCGGATCATCGTGGACGAGGGCGTGCTCGCTCATGTCGGTGAAATCGCGCCGGGCTTCCAGCGGCGCCTGTCGGATCTCGCGAGCCATGCCCTCGTCGGGGAAGCGAGGGGCATCGGCCTGATGGGCGCGCTCGACCTCGTCGCCGACAAGGACAGCAAGCAATCCTTTTCCGGCGCGCTGCGAATCGGCGAACGTGTCGCAGCCTCGGCGCGGGCGCGTGGACTGATCATCCGCCCGCTCGGCTCCTCGATCGTGCTGGCGCCGCCCTTCATCCTGACGGACGGCGAAGTCGAACACCTGTTCTCGACGCTCTCCGATGTTCTGGACGACATCGCCGCGCAGCCGGATGTCAAAGCCGGGATGTCGCGATGATCCAGCACCGCGCGCCGTCCGACGACGCGATCTGCCTGTCTCCGGTGGATGGGCGCGAACTGGCACGCCGCCGCTATGCGGATGACGGGGCCATTGCAGCGGCACTCATGCAGGCCCGACATACCCAGCGCGGCTGGGCCCTGACGCCGCTGGCGGAGCGTGTAGCAGCCGCCATGGCCTTCGTCGACGCGCTGCTGGCGATGAACGACGAGATCGTGCCGGAACTCGCCTGGCAGATCGGTCGACCGATCCGCTATGGCGGCGAGGCGCGCGGCCTCGAGGAGCGAGGCCGGCGAATGGCAGCGCTGGCTCAAGATGCCTTGGCGCCGGTGGTTCCATCGGAGCGGCCCGGCACCCGCCGTCGGATCGAGCGCCGGCCGGTGGGGCTCGTGCTGGTCGTCGCGCCATGGAACTATCCTTATCTCACCGCGATCAACACCATCGTGCCTGCGCTGATCGCGGGCAATGCGGTGATCTTGAAAGCGGCATCCCAGGCCCTCCTGACCGGGGACCGGTTCCAGATGGCGGCGGTGGCGGCGAAGCTGCCGCCTGGACTTTTCCAATCCCTTATTCTGAGCCACGACGCCACGCTCGCAATGATCGCGACGGGGGCGGTCGATCACGTCAATTTCACGGGATCGGTGCCGGCAGGGCGATCGATCGCCCGCGCTGCGGGCGAAGGCATGGTCGGCCTCGGCCTGGAGCTCGGCGGCAAGGATGCCGCCTATGTGAGGTCGGACGCGGCGATCGATGTCGCCGTGCCCGCTCTGGTCGATGGCGCATTCTTCAACAGCGGCCAATGCTGCTGCGGGGTCGAACGCATCTATGTCCATCACAGCCTCTACGACCGCTTCGTCGAGGCATATGTTGCGGAAGTCGGAGCTTACCGCCTCGGAAATCCGCTCGAACCGGAAACCACTCTCGGTCCGATGGCGCATGCGCGCTTTGCCGATCTCGTGCGGGAACAGACCGCGCAGGCCCTGTCTGCCGGTGCCCGAGCGTGCGTCGAGACATCCAGATTCCCCGAAGGCCGGACCCATGGGCCTTATCTGGCACCGCAGGTGCTGGTCGATGTCGATCACGGCATGGACGTGATGCGGGATGAAAGCTTCGGGCCCATCGTCGGGATCATGAAGGTGGCGGACGACAGCGAAGCCATCTTTCTCATGAACGACAGCCGCTTCGGCCTGACGGCATCGATCTGGAGTGCCGATCTCCAGCAGGCCGATCGGTTGGGCGACGCCGTCGAGGCCGGAACGGTGTTCGTCAACCGCTGCGACTATCTCGATCCTGACCTCGCCTGGACCGGTCTGAAGGAGAGCGGCCGCGGCATTTCGCTGTCGTCGCTGGGCTACGCCGCGCTGACACGGCCCAGATCGCGATATGGCCAACCTGCGCTGTCGGCTTCCTAGAGATCGGGCGTCCCGACGGACGCGGTCATACCGTCCAAGATCGTGCTGAAGCGTCGCGCTTCCGAGAAGGGGATTCGACCTTTCGGTCCGATCCTCTCACGCGGCCGGCGCGGCCTCATGTCTCGGAAACGGGCGCCTCAGACAGCGTTCCACCTGACCGGATGCGCTCCAGGTCTTCGGGAAGATGAGAGAAGGTTTCCTGCGCGGACACGTCAAGATGGAGTCTCATCAGCGTCGCGGCCTGCTGGCGCCGGCCCCCGAGTAGCGCCGCCATGATCCCGCGATGCTCGATCATCGACTGCCTGATACGGTCGAGCCGAACGAAGCCCATATATTCGGCGACGCGCCGGATATTGTTCTGGCGGCGGATGGCGTCGGCCAGAGGCCGGCTGCCGGCCCCCTCGGCGATCGCGAGGTGGAACTGGGCGTCGAGCTCGAAGAGAGCCCGGCGGTCGAAAGCGTCGATCTTGGCGATCGCAGCCTCGTGATCGGAGTCGAGCCTCGCCATCGCAGCCGAGTCGACGGCGTAGCCGTCGCTCAGGATCGCGGCAGGCTCGACGATCTGGCGGAAGCGATAGCCATCCTTCAGCGCCTCGGGGCCGACATCGGCGAAGACCCAGCCGCGGCCGGGCGACGGCTCGGCCAACTGGTCGCGCATCAGCCTGCGCAAGGTCGAGTTGAGGAATCCCTTCGGGACGGCGAAACGCTGAAGGAGCGCCCGCTCGCTGATCACGGATTTCAGGGTGCCGAGAGCCATTTCCCGCATGACGCGCTCGTCGAGCAGGTCGCTGCGATCGCCAGCGTCGCCGGGATCGGGATCGAGCGACCGCAGAATCTCGAAACCGCGTCGCGGCTCATAGGCCAACACACCTTGCCGCTCGAGCGCGCGCAGGACCTCTCGAACCGGCGTCCGCGAGACGCCGAGCCACTCCGCGATGTCCACCTCGTTGAGCCGCTGCCCGACAGCATGCTTCCCGCCGAACCGGGTCTGCAACTGCGAAAGAATGCGCATCTGAAGCGGGCTGGCCTGGGCTGCCATCCACGGAAGCTCCCTGTCTCAACGGCGCCGCCAGAACTGGCCGGTTTCCCTTCAAGAGGCAACAGCGTCGTGGCGGATGCCGGACCGGTCCCCATCGGCTCTTGACCAAATCGACGCTCTGCGACAACAATGAATTATTCAAACAGATAATACATTAACGAAAGGGGATGTCATGCGCTTCCGTCTACCCGGACTGGCCACGCTTCTCGGCGCCTCGGCGACGGCCCTTGCCTTGGCATCGCCTGCTATCGCCGCGCCGCTGCGGGTCCAGATCAATTCCGACATGCGCACCAGCACGCCCGGCGTCAGCGCCGCGGACGGGATCTCCAACGGCATCCATCTGCACATCGTCGAGGGATTGATGGCGTTCGGCGAGGCCGGCGACGTGAAACCTCTGCTGGCGGAGAGCGTCTCGGTCTCGCCGGACGGCAAGACCTACAGCTTCCAGCTCCGGGACGGCCTGCGGTTCCACAATGGCGCGGCGGTGACGGCGGACGACGTCAAATGGAGCTGGGACTACTTCATGGGTCATGGAGACTGGCGTTGCCGAAGGGAGTTCGACGGCAGCGGGATCGCGAAGGTCGAGCAGGTCACGATCCCGGACTCCCGCACCATCGTCTATCGGCTCGACCGTCCCAACGCGATGTTCCTCGCCATTCTCGCGCGGCCCGACTGCGCCATGGCGCCGGTCATTCATCGGTCGTCACTCAATCCGGATGGGACCTGGTCGAAGCCGGTCGGAACCGGTCCGTTCCGTTTTCTCGAATGGAAACGCGGCGAGATGGTCCGCCTCGGGCGCTTCGAGAACTATGCAAACCGCGGCGGCCCCATCGATGGCTACACCGGCGGCAAGAGGCCTCTGGTGGACGAGGTCCAATTCACCGTCGTTCCCGACAATGCCACTGCGATCGCAGCGCTGAAAACCGGCAATCTGGACATCATACCTTATCTGTCACCCTCCGAGTTCTCCGGGCTGAAGGATGACAGGACGCTCCAGATCTCGCGTGCGCCCAATATGGGAATGGTCACGCTGCTGATGCAGACCCAGGATCCGCTGCTACAGGACGTGCGGATGCGGCACGCCATCGCGGCCGCCGTCGACACGGAGGAGCTGGCGCTCGCCGCCTCCGACGGCCTTGCCAAACGCAACAATTCGATCGTGCCCTCGACGTCCTCTTATCACACGACTGCCCATGACGAGGGCTATCGCTTCGACCCCGCTCTGGCCCGAAAGCTCGCGACAGAAGCCGGCTACAAAGGCGAGGAACTGGTCATCCAGACGAACCAGCGCTTCCCCTGGAGCTACAATGTCGCGATCGTGTCCCAAGCCATGCTTCAGGCGGCCGGCTTCAAGGTTCGCCTCGAGGTCCTGGAATGGACCACCCAGCTCGATCGCTACTGGAAGGGCAATTACCAGTTCAGCGCCTTCCCCTATTCGGCACAACTCGACCCCGCCTTCAGTTATCAGAACATCATCGGCGACAAGACGCGTCTGCCGCAGAAAATCTGGGACGACGACCACGCTCGCGATCTGAACCAGCGGACCATGGAGACCTCTGACCGAGCATCGCGCCAGGCCCTGTTCGACGCGCTTCATCGGCGGTTCCTGAGCGAGGTCCCGATGCTGATGCTCTACAACAATATCGACCTCGGCGTGTCGCGACAGGGCGTCGAAGGATATCGCAGCTGGCAGGCGCGACCGCGCGTCTGGGAAGTCACGATCGACCGCTGAGACAACGCCGCATTCCTCCCCGAAACACGATATCCAGGTTCATGATGAGCGAAAACGATCTGTCCCCCGCCGCGCGCGGGGGGCGTCTCAACCTCCAGGGTCTGGAGGCGCAGGTCCGCGGCGGCGCGATCGACACGGTCATCGTCTGCATGACGGATCTCCAGGGTCGCCTGATCGGCAAGAGGTTGACCGGGCGCTTCTTCCTCGAGACGCAGGCCGGCCCGCAACTGTTCTGCGACTATCTGTTGGCGACGGATATGGAGATGTCGCTCGTCCCGGGATATGCGGCGGCCTCATGGGAGCGCGGCTATGGCGATTTCAGCCTGGTCCCCGACCTCGCGACCCTGCGCCGCGTCCCGTGGCTGCCCGGCACGGCGATCGTGCTCTGCGATGTCGCCGATCGAGAGGGCCGGGATCTGGAGCATTCGCCGCGACAAATCCTGAAGAGACAGCTCTCGCGCCTCGCCGCCTTGGGATACCGCGCGAACATGGCAGCGGAGCTCGAGTTCTACCTGTTCGACGACAGTTTCTCCGAGGCCAGGAGAAAGGAATACCGCGGCATCACACCGTCGAGCTGGTACCCCGAGGACGGACACGTCTTTCAGACCAGCAAGGACGAGCCGTTCATTCGCGTGATCCGCAATATGATGGAGGCCGCCGATATCCCGATCGAAGGCTCCAAGGCCGAATGGAGCCCAGGCCAGCAGGAGATCAATCTTCAATATGCCGAAGCACTGGAGATGGCGGACAGGCTGGTGCTGTACAAGAACGGCTGCAAGGAGCTCGCCCATCAGGCCGGCAAGTCGATCAGCTTCATGGCGAAGGTCGACCCGTCCTTGGCCGGCAATTCCTTCCATATGCACCTGTCGCTCGACCGCGCAGAAAGTGGCACGCCCGCCTTTTATGACGCGGACGAGCCGAGCGGCATGTCGCCTGTCATGCGACATGCCCTGGCAGGTGCCATGAACAACGCTTCAGCCGCCACTTATTTTTGGGCGCCGAACATCAATTCCTATCGCCGTTTCCGCCCCGGCACCTTCGCACCGACCCACCTCGCCTGGTCCCACGACAATCGCACCGCCTCATTCCGGGTGATCGGGCACGGCCCGAGCCTCCGTTTCGAATGTCGCATTCCCGGTGCGGACGTGAATCCCTATCTCGCTTTCGCAGCCTTGCTGGCAGGCGCGATCGACGGGGTCGAAACACGCGCCGAGCTGCGCCCCGCCCAGTCGGGCGATGGCTATCAGTCCAGCGGTGCGAGCACGATCCCGCTCTCGCTGCACGACGCCCTGCAGGCGCTGGACCAGTCCTCGGCTCTGCGCGAGGCGTTGGGCGACCACGCCGTCGACCATTATATGCGCTGCGGTCGCCGAGAGCTGGAGGAGTTCGCCGCCGCGGTCACCGATTGGGAGAAAATCCGCCTCTTCGAGCGAGGCTGAGCTGGTGAGCTCGGTCGGATAAGTCGTGGCCTGAGGCCATGACCATCCTCCAGACCTGAGTCGAATTCGTCAGACACGGAGACGGGCGAACCGGCCCTCACCGTTCACGGAAGAACAGGTCATCGGGATGCTGAAGGCGCTGTCCACCATAGCAAAACAGCCGCCCTTGGAGGGGCGGCTGTAAGCACCGAAGAACGGTGTTCGGTAAAATTGGTTGCGGGGGCCAGATTTGAACTGACGACCTTCAGGTTATGAGCCTGACGAGCTACCGGGCTGCTCCACCCCGCGTCAACTTTTGTGTCCTGGCTTTTTGGCTCTGGGGCCGTTTGGTTTTGAGCCAGGGTTTGAGAG
>NZ_JBMDWH010000231.1:0-20558 GCF_048595345.1 Allobosea sp. | reverse complement strand
ATCGACCCCGACACCGACATCAAGGTCATCGTCGTGCCACCGCCGCAGATGGTGGCGAACATGAAGGTCGGCACGATGGACTGCTTCTGCGTCGGCGAGCCCTGGAACGAGCAGCTCGTCAACCAGAACATCGGCTACACGGCGCTGACCACCGGCGAGCTCTGGTTCCGCCATCCCGAGAAGATCCTCGGCATGCGCGCCGATTTCGTCGATGCCAATCCGAAGGCCACGCAGGCCATCTTGATGGCGGTGATGGAAGCCCAGATGTGGGCGGACAAGATGGAGAACCGGCAGGAACTGGCCGAGATCGTCGGCAAGCGGCAATGGTTCAACGTGCCGGTCGGCGACATCAACAAGCGGCTGAAGGGCGACATTAACTACGGCAACGGCCGCGAGGTGAAGGGCACCAAGCTCTATATGAAGTTCTGGGGCGAAGGCGGCTCGACCTCCTATCCCTGGAAGTCGCTCGACACCTGGTTCGTCACCGAAAACATCCGCTGGGGCAAGTTCGAGCCGACGATCGACATCAAGGCGCTGGTCGACAAGACCAACCGCGCCGATCTGTGGCGGGAGGCCGCGAAGACCCTCGGGGTCGCCGGGGCGCCCACCGCCGACAGCCGCGGCATCGAGACCTTCTTCGACGGCACCAAGTTCGATCCGGCAGCGCCGATGGACTATCTCAAGGCGCTGAAGATCAAGCGGGTGGCGTGAGCCGATGGCCGAGCCGCTCGTCATCGTCGGCAAGGGCATGGCCGCGACGCGGCTGGTCGAGGAGATCAGCCGCCGCGCGCTCGGCCGCTACGCCATCGCCGTCATCGGCGAGGAGCCCCGGCTGGCTTATAACCGGGTGCTGCTCTCGCCCTTGCTGGCCGGCGAAATCGGCCAGGCCGACATCGAGCTGAAGCCCGCCGGCTGGTGGCAGGCCAATGGGGTGTCGACGTTCTACGGCCGCCCGGTGACGGCCATCGACCGAGCGGCGAAGACCGTCACGCTCGCAGACGGGCCGAGCCTGCCCTATGGCAAGCTCGTCCTCGCCACCGGCTCCAGGCCGATCCGGCTGAGCTGCCCCGGCGCCGATCTGCCCGGCGTCCTGACCTTCCGCGACATGGCGGATGTCGCCGCGATGCGCGAACGGGCGGCGAGCGGGGCGCGGATCGTCGTGATCGGCGGCGGGCTCCTCGGCCTCGAGGCGGCGACCGGGCTGGCGCGCGCCGGCGCCGCCGTGACGTTGATCCATCTTGCCGACCGGCTGATGGAACGGCAGCTTGACGCGCAGGGCGCGGCGATACTGGCGGAGGCGATCGCCTATCGCGGCGTCGAGATCAGGCTGAACGCGGCGACCGAACGCTTCCTGGGTTCGGGCAGGGTCGAGGCGGTCGAGCTCGCCGATGGCACGACGATCCCGGCCGATCTCGTGGTCGTCGCGATTGGCGTGCGCCCGCAGATCGACCTCGCCCGGGCGGCGGGCCTCGGCGTGCAGCGCGGTGTCCTCGTCGATGACGGGCTGGCGACAGACGACCCCGCCATCTTCGCCATCGGGGAATGCGCGGAGCATCGCGGCCTCGCCTATGGCCTCGTCGAGCCGGCCTATGAGCAGGCGCGCGTGCTGGCCGCGCGGCTGACCGGCACGCCGGAACGCTATGCCGGCTCGCTGCTCGCGACCAATCTCAAGGTCTCCGGCGTCGGGGTGTTCTCGGCGGGCGAGTTCGAGGATGGCGACGGCACCGAGACCGTTGTGCTGCGCGATCCCGCGGCCGGCATCTACCGCAAATTCGTTCTGAGACAGGGGCGGCTGGCGGGCTGCGTCCTCATCGGCGACACGCAGGGTGCCCTGTTCTATCTCGGGCTGATCCGCTCGCGGCAGGATGTCAGCGCGATCCGGGCCGATCTGCCCTTCGGCGAGAGCTATTGCGTGCGGGAGGCGGCATGACCGCGACCGGCGCCCTGCCGCGAGAGGCCGCGACGCGGACGACCTGCCCCTATTGCGGGGTGGGCTGCGGCGTTCTCGCAATGCCGGACGGCGCCGGCGGGGCCGCGATCGCGGGCGACCCGCTGCACCCGGCCAATCGCGGGCGGCTCTGCTCCAAGGGCTCGGCGCTGGGCGAGACGCTGGGGCTCGGCACCCGCGTGCTGCAGCCGCTGAAGCGCAACGCCTCCGGCGGGTATGATCCGGTGGGCTGGAACGAGGCGCTGGACGCGGTGGCGGCGGGCCTGCGGAGCACATTGTCCGAGCACGGGCCGGAGGCGGTCGCGTTCTACCTGTCGGGGCAGTTGCTGACCGAGGATTATTACGTCGCCAACAAGCTGGCGAAGGGCTTCATCGGCACGCCGCATGTCGACACCAATTCGCGGCTCTGCATGTCCTCCACCGTGGCGGCCCAGCGCCGGGTCTTCGGCTCCGACACCGTGCCCGGCGCCTATGAGGATCTCGACACGGCGGATCTGATCGTCCTCGTCGGCTCCAACACCGCCTGGTGCCATCCGGTGCTATTCCAGAGGATGCAGGAGAACCGCCGCGAGCGGGGCGCCCGGCTGGTCGTGATCGATCCGCGCCTGACTGCGACCACCCAGGATGCGGATCTGGCGCTGCCGCTGAAGCCGGGCTCGGACGCCGCGCTCTTCGCCGGGCTGCTGGTTCACCTCTCCCAGAGCGGCCTGATCGATCGCAGCTTTGTCGCCCGTCACGTCGAGGGTCTCGACGAGGCGCTGGCGAATGCGCGGGCCCTGGCGCCCGATCCGGCCGCGGTCCGCGCCGCCACGGGGCTGGCCGCCGAGCAACTCACGGAGTTCTACGCGCTCTGGGCGAGCACGCCCCATGTCGTCACGGCCTGGAGCCAGGGCGTCAACCAGTCGGCGCAGGGCACCGACAAGGTCACGGCGATCCTCAACTGCCATCTCGCGACCGGCCGCATCGGCCGGCCGGGCTGCGGGCCCTTCTCCCTCACCGGGCAGCCCAATGCCATGGGCGGGCGCGAGGTCGGGGGCCTGGCGAACATGCTGGCCGCCCATATGGGCTATGGCACCGAGGAGGTGGAGCGCGTCCGCCGTTTCTGGGGCGCGCCGCAGATCGCGCGGCGCGAGGGCCTGAAGGCCATCGATATGCTGCAGGCCGCGGCGCAGCGGCGTATCCGTGCGATGTGGGTAATGGCGACGAACCCGGCCGTCTCGCTGCCGGACGCCGATGCCGTTCGCGCGGCGCTCGCGGGGCTGGATCTCTTCATCGTCTCGGAGAACGTGCTCTCCAACGACACCCTCGCCGCCGGGCCGCATTACATCCTGCCCGCCGCCGCCTGGGGCGAGAAGGACGGCACCGTCACGAATTCCGAACGCCGAATCTCGCGCCAGCGCGCGTTCCTGCCGCTGCCGGGGTCGGCGAAGCCCGATTGGTGGATCATCTGCGAGGTCGCCCGGCGGCTCGGCTACGGCGGCGCCTTCGCCTATGCCGGACCCGGCGACATCTATGCAGAGCACGCGGCGCTGTCGGCCTTCGAGAACGATGGCAGGCGGGATTTCGACATCGGCGCGCATACGCGGTTGGATCGCGCCGGCTATGACGCGCTGGAGCCGGTGCAATGGCCGGCCCCGGCCGAGCATCCCGAAGGCACGGCGCGCCTCTTCGGCGACGGCCAGTTCTTCGGCCCCGGCCGCCGGGCGCATATGCGCCCGCTGGCCATGCCGCAGTTGGCGGCGAAGCCGGGCGGGGATTTTCCGCTGATCCTGAACACAGGCCGCGTCCGCGACCACTGGCATACGATGACCCGCACCGGCCTCAGCCCCAGGCTGAGCGCCCATATCGCCGAGCCGTCGGTGCAGATCCACCCCGACGACATCGCCCGTTTCGGGCTGGCCGACGGCGGCTTCGCGCGCCTCGCCAGCCCCCATGGCAGCGTGGTGCTGAAGGTCACCGCCGATCGCGGCGTCTCGCCGGGCGCCGTGTTCGCGCCGATCCACTGGTCCGGCGAGACAGCATCGGATGCGCGCATCGGGGCCCTTTGCCAGCCGGTCTGCGACCCGTTTTCGGGCCAGCCCGAGCTGAAGGCGACGCCGGTCTCGCTCGCCCCGGTCAGCTATGCCTTCGAGGGCTTCGTGCTCTCGCGCGACTCCTTCGCGCTGCCAGAGCCGAGCTGGTGGGCGCGGCTGGCGGTCCAGGGCGGCGAGGGGCGGCTCTTCGGCACCGATGCCTCGATCGTGGACATCGCCGCGATGATGCGCGAGCGCTTCGGCCCCGAAAGCCTGACCGAATTCATCGACGGGACCGGCGGCAGCTATCGCTGCGCGGTGCTCCGGAACGGCCGGCTGGAGGCCGCCCTGTTCCTCGCCCGCGCCGGGCAGGCGCCGCTCTGGGACACGGTCAAGGCGATCTTCGCCGATCCGCACGCCGCCGTCGAAAACCGGTTGGCTCTGCTCTCGGGCCGCGTGCCGGGCGGCGTCGATCCCGGCCCGACGGTCTGCGCCTGCTTCGGCGTCGGACTCCATGCGATCCGTGCGGCTTTCGAGGGCGGCGCCGCCACGGCCGCGGAGATCGGCGCGCAGCTCAAGGCCGGCACCAATTGCGGCTCCTGCCTGCCGGAGATCCGCCGCATCGGCGCGCAGGTGCGCCCGAGCGCCGCAGCATGACGACAATGACGGACGATCTTGGTCAGAGGAGAGATTTGAACATGGGTCAGCCTGTCTTGAAGGGCGCCAGCGCCGCGGTGGTCGCGCTGCCCGGGCCGGCTTCGGAGGTCGTGAGCCTGCCGGCCGCGAAGACGAAGCCCCTCGCAGCGCGGCTCGTCCCTTTCGGGAAGAGCGTGCTCGTGAACCTGATCCCGCCCCTGATCACCGTCGCGCTGATCCTGCTGTTCTGGCAGCTGGCCGCACATGGGCCACAATCGGCGCTACCGACACCGACCAAGATCTGGGAGGAGGCGAAGGACCTGATCGTCGAGCCCTTCTTCTGGAACGGCTCGCAGGATATCGGCCTGGGCTGGCGCATTCTGGTTTCGCTGCAGCGCGTGGCGATCGGCTTCAGCCTGGCGGCGGTGGTCGGGGTGCTGCTCGGGGCGGTCGTCGGCCAGTCGGTCTGGGCGATGCGCGGTCTCGACCCCGTGTTCCAGGTGCTGCGCACCGTGCCGCCGCTCGCCTGGCTGCCGCTCTCGCTCGCCGCCTTCCGCGACAGCCAGCCTGCCGCCGTCTTTGTGATCTTCATCACAGCGATCTGGCCGGTGATCATCAACACCGCCGTCGGCATCCGCAACATCCCGCAGGATTACCGTAACGTCGCGCAGGTGCTGCGGCTCAACCAGGTCGAATTCTTCTTCAAGATCATGGTGCCTTCGGCGGCGCCCTACATCTTCACCGGCCTGCGCATCGGCGTGGGCCTGTCCTGGCTCGCCATCGTGGCGGCGGAAATGCTGACCGGCGGCGTCGGCGTCGGCTTCTTCATCTGGGATGCGTGGAACTCCTCGCGCCTCTCCGACATCATCGTGGCGCTGGTCTATATCGGCGTGGTCGGCTTCGTGCTCGACCGCCTCGTCGCCTTCATCGGCCATGTCGTCACCCGCGGCACCGCGACGAACTGAGGGACGGGCGATGAGCTATCTCAAGATCGACCATGTCGACAAACGCTTCCAGCGCGGCGGCGCCTCCACCGAGGTTCTGAAGGACGTCAACCTCGTCATCGAGAAGGGCGAATTCGTCTCGATCATCGGCCATTCCGGCTGCGGGAAATCGACCCTGCTCAACATTGTCGCGGGGCTGACGCCGGTCTCGGCCGGCGCGGTCCTGCTGGAGGGCAAGGAGGTCAACGCGCCGGGGCCGGAGCGGGCCGTGGTGTTCCAGAACCATTCGCTCCTGCCCTGGCTCAGCGTCTACGACAATGTCGCGCTCGCCGTGAACAAGGTCTTCGGCCGCAGCAAGAGCAAGGCCGAGCGGCATGACTGGATTCTGCACAATCTCGACCTCGTGCAGATGGGTCATGCGAAGGACAAGCGCCCGGGCGAGATTTCCGGCGGCATGAAGCAGCGCGTCGGCATCGCGCGCGGGCTCGCCATGGAGCCGAAGATCCTGCTGCTGGACGAGCCCTTCGGCGCGCTCGACGCGCTGACGCGGGCGCATCTGCAGGACTCGGTGATGCAGATCCATGCCGCGCTCGGCAACACGATGATCATGATCACTCATGACGTCGACGAGGCGGTGCTGCTCTCCGACCGGATCGTGATGATGACGAACGGTCCCTCCGCCCGCATCGGCGAGGTGCTGGATGTCAGGCTCACGCGGCCGCGCAAGCGGCTCGATCTGGTCGCCGACCGCACCTACATCGCCGCGCGCGAAGCGGTGCTGAAGTTCCTCTACGAACGGCATCGCTTCGTCGAGGCGGCGTGACGGATGAACCGGCCATGACCGACGATTTCACGCCCGACCAGAAGCGCTATCTCGAAGGCTTCATGACCGGCATGCAGTCGGCCCGCACCGCGCGGGGGCTGGCGCCGCTGGGCTCGGCCGCCGGCGCCACGGCCGCGGGGCCGGCGGGGCCGGACAAGGAGCATCTGGAGGCGCAGGCGAAGACGGTCGCGGCCGGCGGCAAGCTCGCCGAGCCGGAGAAGTGGAAAGCCGCCGAGCATCCCTTCGACGCCTATGCCCGCTTCAAGGCCCAGGCCGAAAGCGGAACCTATCCCAAGCCCGAGGACAATTTCCGCTGGCGCTATCACGGGCTGTTCTATGTGGCCCCGGCGCAGAACAGCTATATGTGCCGGCTGCGCATCCCCAACGGGATCCTGACCCACTGGCAGTTCGCGGGCGTCGCCGACCTCGCCGAGCGTCTAGGCGGTGGCTATTCCCACGTCACCACGCGCGCCAATCTTCAGGTCCGCGAGATCAAGGCCGAGAATGCGCCGGCCTTCATCGAGGGGCTGACCGATCTCGGCCTTACCGCGCGCGGATCCGGGGCCGACAACATCCGCAACGTGACCGGTTCGGCGACGGCGGGAATCGACCCCCTCGAACTGCTCGACACGCGCCCCCATGCCAAGGCGTGGCACCATCACATCCTCAACGACCGCTCGCTCTATGGCTTGCCGCGCAAGTTCAACGTCGCGTTCGACGGGGCGGGCTCGATCGCGACGCTGGAGGACACCAACGATATCGGCTTCCAGGCGATCGAGGTCGTCGAGGGGGCGAGCTTCGAGGGCCAGCCCGTCGGGCCCGGCATCTGGTACCGGCTCGCGCTGGGCGGGATCACCGGCCACAAGGATCTGGCCCGCGACACCGGCGTGATCGTCGCGCCGTCCGATGCGGTCGCGGTGGCCGATGCCGTGATCCGCGTCTTCATCGCGCATGGCAACCGCACCGACCGCAACAGGTCGCGGCTGAAATACGTCCTCGACGATTGGGGCTTCGAACGCTTCCTTGCGGCCGTGGAGGAGAAGCTTGCCCGCCGGCTGATCCGCCTCGGCACGGAATTCGTCGCACCTCGCCCGGTCTATGACCGCCTCGGCCATATCGGTGTCCACCCGCAGGCCCAGGCCGGGCTGAACTGGGTCGGGGTCGCCCTGCCCGTCGGCAAGCTCACCGTCACGCAGATGCGCGTCATCGCCGCGATCGCCCAGAACTGCGGCGACGGCGATATCCGCCTCACCGTCTGGCAGAACCTGCTGATCTCGGGCGTGCCTGACGCGAAGATCGAGGACGTGGTCGCCAATCTGCAGGCCGCCGGGCTCTCCGCCGAGACCTCGGTGCTGCGGGCCGGGCTGATCGCCTGCACGGGCGCCACGGGCTGCAAATTCGCCGCCGCCCACACCAAGGAGGATGCGCTCTCCATCGCCGCGCATTGCGAGCCGCGGATCACGCTGGAGCAGCCGGTCAACATCCATCTCACCGGCTGCCACAATTCCTGCGCCCAGCATTACATTGGCGATATCGGGCTGATCGGCGCCAAAGTGCCGATCAACGAGGATGGCGACACGGTCGAGGGCTACGACCTCCATGTCGGCGGCGGCTATGGCGTCGATGGCGGCATCGCCCGCCCCTTTCGCGAGAAGATCAAGGCCGAGGACGCTCCCGCCCTCGTCGAGGCGATCCTGCGGACATGGCAGGCGCACCGCGCCGCGCCGGACGAAAGCTTCGTCGCCTTCGCCCGGCGTCACGAGATCGAGGCGCTGCGGGCTTTGGTCGACACGGTGGGAGACGCGGCCCGATGACCGTCCAGACCCCTTCCCCGCTGGTTCAGGTCATTCCCGACACCGCGCCTTTCAGCGAGGAGCAGCGCTCCTGGCTCAACGGCTTCTTCGCCGGGCTGCTCTCGCTCGACAATGCCGGCGTCACCGCTCTGTCGCCCTCCGAAAACGCCGCCATGATGGGGCAGGCCGAGGATGACGGCGCGCCCTGGCACGATCCGGCGATGCCGCTGGCGGAGCGGCAGGCGCTCGCCGAGGGCAAACCGCTGCCGCGCAAGCTCTTCGCCGCCATGGCGCAGCAGGATTGCGGGCAATGCGGCTATGTCTGCGAGAGCTATTCGGCCGCCATCGCCTCAGGCGGCGAAACGCGGCTCAACCTCTGCGCGCCGGGCGGCAAGGACACGCTGCGGGCCGTCAAGGCGCTGATGGAAGCGGGCGGCGCGCCCGCAGCGGCTCCGGCGGAGACGGCGGCCGCGACGCCAATCGGCCCTGTGGGGCGCTGCCGCGAGAACCCGGCGCTCGCCACCTTCCTGTCGCGGCGCAAGCTCAACGGGCCCGGCTCCGAAAAGGAGACCTGGCATGTCGAATTCGACCTCTCGGAATGCGGGCTCGACTACATCGTCGGCGACGCCTTCGGTATCGTCGCGCAGAACGATCCGCGGCTGGTCGATGCGGTGATCGCGCTGCTGGGCGCGCGGCCGGATGCCGATTGCGGCGGCAAGACCCTGCGCGAGCGCCTGCTGAGCGACTGCGCGCTCGGCCCGGCTCCCGATGCCCTGTTCCAGCTCATCTCCTACGTCACCGGCGGCGAGGACCGCGCCAGAGCGCGCCGGCTCGCGGCGGGCGAGGACCCGGATGGCGATCTCGACCGGCTCGACGTGCTCGGCGCGCTGCATAAATTCGGCAAGGCGAGGCTTTCGGCCGAAGCCTTCGTCGAGGCGCTCGATCCGCTTCAGCCGAGGCTCTATTCGATTTCCTCCTCGCATATCGCCACGCCGGGGCGCATTTCGCTGACGGTGGATGCGGTGCGCTATGCTATCGGCTCGCGCCCGCGCTGGGGTGTCGCCTCGACCTTCCTGGCCGAGCGCGTGAAGCCGGGCGAGAAGGTGCCGGTCTATGTCCAGCGCGCGCATGGCTTCGGCCTGCCGGAGAACCCGGAGACACCCGTCATCATGTGCGGGCCGGGCACGGGCGTCGCGCCGTTCCGCGCCTTCCTGCACGATCGCCGCGCGACGAAGGCGCCGGGACGCAACTGGCTGTTCTTCGGCCATCAGCGGCGGGCCTGCGATTTCTTCTACGAGGATGAGCTGCAGGCGATGAAGGATTCGGGCTTCCTGACCAATCTCACGCTCGCCTGGTCGCGCGATGGCGAGAAGGTCTATGTGCAGGACCGCATGCGCGAGCGCGGCGCCGAATTATGGGCCTGGCTGGAGAACGGCGCGCATTTCTACATTTGCGGCGATGCCAAGCGGATGGCGAAGGATGTCGAGCGCGCCTTGATCGACGTCGTCGCGCAGCATGGCGGGCGCTCGGCGGAAGAGGCGATCGCCTATGTCGCCGCCCTGCGCAAGGCCGGGCGCTATCAGGCGGATGTGTATTAGACCCTCGCAATCGCCTCCGTTCGGATGCGGTGACGATGAACTAACTCATGGCTGGGGCATCGGCCGGGGGCGGGCCGACCCAGATTCCCGGTGGGAGGGGAGGAACGCGGTGGGCCAGGCCGTCGATCAACCCCTGAAGGGCGGTTTCGCTCAGAGCGCCGGCCGCATCGGCCGGGCCGACCAGCCGGTCCGCCAGCAGCAGGGTCAGGCCGTGCATCTGCGACCAGAAGATCAGGATCGCGGCATCGAGCTGACGCGCCTGATCCGGCGACTGCGGCAGGGCCTCGCCGAGCGCGCCATCGCCGATGGCCGACAGCACGATCCCCTTCATCCTCTCTGCAGCGCGCTCCTCATTGGGGTAGCGTGTGCCGTCGGGCCCGCTGAACATGAGCCGGTAGAGCGCCGGATTGGCGACCCCGCCCTCGACATAGGCGCGCGCGACCGTCGCCAGCCGGTCGCGCGGATGCGATAGCGTCCCGGTAGCCGCCAGCATCTTCTCCGAGAGACGCTCGAACCCCACCGCCGAGACGGCGGCCAGCAATTCGCGCTTGTCGGCGAAGTGCTTGTAGGGGGCGTTGTGGCTCACGCCGGCACGGCGGGCGAGTTCGCGCAGCGAGAACGCGGTGCTCTGCGTTTCGGCCAGGGTTTCGAGCGCGGCATCGACAATCGCCTGATGCAGGGCGCCGTGATGATAAGGGCGGGGATCGGCGGCCGGATCGGTGTCGCTCATCGTGCCGTGATTGAAACGCCCCGGCCGCCGGCGTCAACACGAGATTGCCGGGGCGTTGACAACGCCCTGCCAAATGATATGTTGTCAATGTCAACTTCAAGAGATCAGCCGGCCGGGCCTGTGGCACCAGCCGGTCGTGTTCGGCTGTCTTTACGTTCGTCACGCGCGACAGCCGCCAGAAAGTGGGTCATTCTTCGTGTGCCGCTACCGAATGGACCAAGCGATGGCCCGCCTTCCACGTTATCCCGGCAGTTCGCAATCCCGGCTCGGCGGCATGCTGCGGGCGATGGGGCTCGGCGTCGTCATCGCCGCATCTGCGGCAGGCTGCAAGGATCGCGGCGAGGCGCCGCCGAAAAAGCCGCTCGGCGTCAAGACGGCCCTGGTCACGGAGTCGAGCCGGCCGATTGCGGTCACCCTGACCGGCGACGTCCAGGCGCGCGTGCTGGCCGAATTGTCCTTCCGGATCAGCGGGCGGGTGATCGAGCGGGCCGTCGATGTCGGCGCCCATGTCACGAAGGGACAGTTGCTGGCCAAGGTCGATCCGGCCGAGCAGTTCGCCGACAAGGCGGCCGCGGCGGCCTCGGTCAGCGCAGCGGAGGCGCAGCTTCGCCTCGCCAATGCGAATTTCGAGCGGCAAAAGACCCTGCTCGGCAACGGGTTCACGACGCGCGCCGCCTATGACCAGGCGCAGGAGGCACAGCGCACCGCCGAAGGCTCGCTCGACGCCGCCAGGGCGCAGCTCGGCACGGCGCAGGAAGCCCTCGGCTATACCGAGCTGCGCGCCCCGGCGGATGGCGTCATCACCGCCCGCAATCTCGAGGTCGGGCAGGTCGCGCAGGCGGCGCAGTCGGTCTATTCGCTCGCGCAGGACGGCGATCGCGACGCGGTCTTCGACGTCTACGAATCCTTCTTCCTGAACAAGGTCGATCAGGACAGCATCCGCATTGCGCTGGTCTCCAACCCGAAGGTGACGGCGCGCGGCCGGGTGCGGGAGGTATCGCCCACCATCGACCCGCGCAGCGCGACCGTGCGGGTGAAGGTCTCGATCGTCGATCCCCCGCCCGAGATGACGCTGGGCAGCCCCGTCGCGGGAACGGCCAGTCGCGTCGCGGGAGATGCGATCGTCATTCCCTGGAGCGCCTTGACCGCCATCGGCGAGCGGCCGGCGGTCTGGATCGTCGGACCGGACGGCAAAAGCGTGACGCGCAGGCCGATTGCCATCGGTAGCTACGAGACGGCCTCGATCGTCGTCGCGTCTGGTCTCGCGCCGGGGGATCGCATCGTGACCGATGGCGGCAAGCTGCTCACCGAGGGGCAACAGGTTTCTTTCGAGGGGCAGCGGTCATGATCGGACGTTCGGCCGTTTCGGCCCTCGCCCTGCTGCTCATCGGCTGCAAGGCCGAGACTCCCGCCCCGCAGCCGCCCCGCCCCGTGCTGACGATGGTTCTCCAGCCGGCCACGAGCGGCGCCACACGGATCGTCGGCGTCGTCGAGCCGCGCTATCGCACCGACCTCTCCTTCCGCGTGCTCGGCCGCCTGATCGCCCGGCCGGTCCAGGTCGGCGATCTCGTGGACGCGGATCAGGTGGTCGCGACACTCGATGCCGCGGCGCTCGATCTCGGCGTGCGCAGCGCGGCCGCCGAATTGGCCAATGCCCAGGCGCAGCTCTCCAATGCGCTCGGCACCGAAGCGAGGCAGAAGGCGCTGGTCGATTCCGATGCGACGACGCGCGCCTCGGTCGACAATGCCACGCAGGCGAAGGCAGCCGCCGAGGCTTCGGTCACGCGGGCGCAGGCCAACCTCGCCAAAGCCCGCGAACAGCTCGGCTATGCGCAGCTGAAGACGGAATTTGCGGGGGTGGTGACCGCGACGGGCGCCGAACCGGGTCAAACCGTCTCGCCGGGCCAGAGCATCGTCACGGTCGCCAGACCCGATGTGCGCGAGGCGGTGATCGACGTCAGCGAGGATGCCGTCTCCGCGCTGTCGACCGGCACGGGCTTCACCGTCGCTCTCCAGCTCGATCCCACCATCACCGCGCAGGGGTCGGTGCGGGAAATCGCACCCGGCGCCGATGCCGCGACGCGCACGCGGCGCGTGCGCATCCTGCTCAAGGACCCGCCGAGCGGCTTCTGGCTCGGCACGACGGTGGTCGCCTCGCAGGACGACCCGCGCCGGCCGGTGCTCAGCGTGCCGGCTTCCGCCGTGCTGCGCGAGAACGGACGCAATTACGTCTGGATCGCCGATGCGGGGCTGGGCCAGGTGTCGAAGCGGGAGGTGCAGGCGGGCGAGCCGGTGGGCGGGCAGGTGGCGGTCGCATCGGGCATCGAGGCCGGCGTCCGGATCGTGACCGCCGGCGTGCATTCGCTTCAGGACGGACAGAAGGTGCGCGTCGCGCAGGAAGACCAGCCGTGAAGAGCTTCAACCTCTCCGATTGGGCCCTCGAGCATCGCTCGCTGGTCTGGTTCTTCATGATCGCCTTCATGGCGGCCGGACTGATGTCCTATCTGCAGCTCGGCCGCGAGGAAGATCCCTCCTTCACGATCAAGACCATGGTCGTGCAGGCCCAGTGGCCGGGCGCGTCGCCCGAGGAGATGGCACGGCAGGTCACCGACCGCATCGAAAAGAAGCTCGAGGAGTTGCCTCAGCTCGACTTCACCCGCAGCATGACGACGGCCGGCCAGACCATCGTCTTCGTCAATCTGCGCGACACGACCAAGGCCCGGGAGGTGGTGCCGACCTGGCTGCAGGTGCGCAATCTCATCGGCGACATCCGCGGCGAATTTCCGCAGGGCGTGGCCGGCCCGTTCTACAACGACCGCTTCGGCGACGTCTTCGGCAACATCTACGCCTTCACGGCGGACGGGCTGAGCCGCCGGCAATTGCGCGATCAGGTCGAGATGGTGCGCAGCAAGGTCCTGACCGTGCCCAATATCGGCCGCGCGGACATCGTCGGCGCGCAGGACGAGGTAATCTTCCTCGAATTTTCGCCGCGCAAGGTGGCCGCGCTCGGTCTCGACCAGCGCTCCATCCTGGCCTCGCTGCAGGCGCAGAACGCGATCGCCCCTTCCGGCGTGCTGGAAGCGGGGCCGGAGCGCGTGAGCGTGCGGGTCGGTGGGCAGTTCACCTCCGAGCAGAGCCTGAGGGCGATCAATCTGCGGGTCAACGACCGGTTCTTTCCGCTCACCGACGTCGCCACGATCACGCGCGGCTATGTCGACCCGCCGACCGCCCTTTTTCGCTTCAACGGCCAGGAGGCGATCGGCCTCGCGATCGGCATGAAGCAGGGTGCGAACCTGCTGGAGTTCGGCGAGGCGCTGAAGGCGTCGATGGCGCGGATCGAGGCGGATTTGCCGGTGGGCGTCGGCGTGCATCTGGTGTCCGACCAGCCGCATATCGTCGAGGAGGCGGTCGGCGGCTTCACCAAGGCGCTGTTCGAGGCGGTGGTGATCGTGCTCGGTATCAGCTTCATCAGCCTCGGCCTGCGCGCCGGCCTGGTGGTCGCGATCTCGATCCCGCTCGTGCTGGCGATCACCTTCGTGGTCATGGCGTATCTCGGCATCTCGCTGCAGCGCATCTCGCTCGGCGCGCTCATCATCGCGCTCGGGCTGCTGGTCGACGACGCCATGATCGCGGTGGAGATGATGGTGGCGCGGCTGGAGGCGGGGGACACGCTGCGCAAGGCGGCGACCTATGTCTACACCTCGACCGCTTTCCCGATGCTCACCGGCACGCTGGTCACGGTCGCCGGCTTCATCCCGATTGGCCTCAACAGCAGCAATGCGGGCGAGTTCACCTTCACGCTGTTCGTGGTGATCGCCGTGTCGCTGCTGGTGTCCTGGGTGGTGGCGGTGCTGTTCACGCCGCTGCTCGGCGTCGCGATCCTGCCCGCCAAGCTGCAGAGCCACCACGCCGAAAAGGGCCGTTTCGGGCGCCTGTTCTCGCGCATGCTGCTGGCCTGCATGCGCCGCCGCTGGATCACGATCGGCGTCACGCTGGCGATGTTCCTGCTGTCGCTCGGCGGCATGGGGCTGGTGCAACAGCAGTTCTTCCCCTCCTCCGACCGGGCCGAGCTGATCGTCGACTGGAACCTGCCGCAGAATGCCTCGATCGCGGATACGAACGCGCAGATGGCCCGTTTCGAGCAGGAGGCGCTGAAGGGCAATGCCGATATCGACCACTGGAGCAGCTATGTCGGGATGGGCGCGCCGCGCTTCGTGCTCTCCTTCGACGTGCAGCCCGGCGCCGTCTCCTTCGGCCAGACGATCATCCTCACCAAGAGCCTGGAGGTGCGCGACCGCGTGCAGGCGCAGCTGCAGGCCTATCTGAAGGCGACGTTCCCCGGCACGGATGCGCTGGTCAAACTCCTCGATATCGGTCCGCCGGTGGGCCGCCCGGTGCAGTATCGCGTCAGCGGCGTCGACATCGGAAAGGTGCGGGAATACGCCCAGCAGCTCGCCGCGGAGCTGCGCGGCAACCCGCATCTCGGCGAGATCGTCTTCGACTGGATGGAGCCGGCCCGCGTCGTGAAGGTCGACGTGCTGCAGGACAAGGCGCGCCAGCTGGGGATCACCTCGGAAGACATCGCTTCCGCCCTGAACGGCGTCCTCGCCGGAACCTCGGTGACGCAGGTGCGCGACAGCATCTACCTCATCAAGGTGGTGGCCCGCGCCAGCGCGCAGGAGCGCCAGTCGCTCGAAACGCTGCGCGATCTCCAGCTCTCCGGCAGCGGCGGGCGGGCGGTGCCCCTCGCTTCGGTCGCGACCCTGCGATACGACATGGAACAGCCGACGATCTGGCGTCGCTCGCGACAGACCACGGTGACGCTGAAGGCCAGCGTGGCGGACAAGACGCAGCCGGCGACCGTCGCCGCCCAGCTCCAGCCGACCATCGCGGCCTTCAACGCCAAGCTGCCGGTCGGCTACAGCGTCGCCACCGGCGGAACGGCCGAGGAAAGCGCCAAGAGCCAGGCCCCGATCGTCGCGGTGGTGCCGCTGATGCTGTTCATCATGGCGACGATCCTGATGATCCAGCTGCAGAGCTTCCAGCGGCTGTTCCTGGTGTTCGCGGTGGCACCGCTCGCCATCATCGGCGTCGTCGCCGCGCTTCTGCCCAGCGGGGCCCCACTCGGCTTCGTCGCGATCCTCGGCGTGCTCGCGCTGATCGGCATCCTGATCCGCAATTCGGTGATCCTGATCGTCCAGATCGAGGATTTGCGGCGTGAGGGCATCGCTCCGTGGCAGGCCGTTGTCGACGCGACCGAGCATCGCATGCGGCCCATCATGCTGACCGCCGCTGCCGCGAGTCTGGCCCTGATCCCGATCGCGCGGGAAATCTTCTGGGGGCCGATGGCCTATGCGATGATGGGCGGCATCATCGTCGGCACGGTGCTGACGCTGCTCTTCCTGCCGGCGCTCTATGTCGCCTGGTTCAGGATCCCGGAGAAGGCGGCGGACCCGGCTTGAGCCAGGGGGGCGTGGAAGACCACCGCAGCCCCTTCACCATCTGAGCGCCCGATCGCCTGCGCGCAGGGGACCTCCGCATCTGCCGGGACTTCGTGCCGAACGCTCCCGCTCGATGCCCACGCGCCCAAGGCGGGCATGCAGGTGATCGCTCAGGCATCGACGTTTGCCGAAAAGCGGATTGCCGCTGTTCGTTTCAATGCCTGAGCCGCACCCCGCGAGACTGGCGGCTCACAGCAGGAGGAAGTCTTCCTCTCGGCTAGCCAGCAGGCTGCCCGAGCGATCGTCGAAGACATAGGTCCTGTAGGGACCGCTCGGCGCTTCCGAGCCCGTGCGCAGGACGATCTGCGAGTTCTTCAACGCACCGATCAGATCGGACGCCCGAAGCGCCTCGTACGACACGCCGCGAATGGGCTCGTCGCGCCCGCGTCCTGCGATTGGACCGATCAACGCGGCCGGCCCCAAGGCCAGCGAGAAGAACGGCAGGCCGACAATCAGTTCAGGCGCGGCCATGATGGCCGAGTGCCCGGCCCCGTCGGCGATCTGGTCCACTCCCATGCGGAAGGTCGCGACCTTGCCTGTCGCGGAATAGATCCGATGCGCCGACAGATCCACACCGGTCGCGCCATCGACGACGCTGTCGCGCCCCTGGCCCTGAACCACCGGGCCGAAGCTGGTGGCCGGGCCGACGCCCCCGCGGAAGGCTCCTGCACCAGGCAGGCCTCCCAAAGCCGGCGACATCGCCCAGGCCGGGCCGTTCCAGAACCCGACGACACTGCCGAGCGCAGCGGACCAGCCGCCAGCCGCCGGTTCGCCTGCCATGCCGAAGCTGTTTGCGAAACCACCCCATCCGGATGCGCGCCCGCTGACGACAAAACCGTTCCAGAAGCCGAAGCCGTTCCAGAGGCCGAAGCCCTGGAAGCCGGCCCAGCCGAAACCAGCCCAGCCGAAGCCGACGACACCGCCGGTCCAACCGCTCGCATCCGCCGGATTGGCGCCGACTCGCGCGGCCAACCACGCCTGCTGCGCCAGCGCTCCTCGGAAGCTCCCGCTGATGCCCTCGAAGCCGACCGGACGCCCGAACGCGTCCAGCACCGGCACCAGCACGGCGCTGCCGCCGAACAGCCGCTTCATGCCCGAGCCGAGCTCGATCGTATCGTTATCGACCGAGACCGCTCCTGGACGCCGCGCAAAGTTCTCACCATTCGGGCCCCAGCCGAACATCGCGGCGCCAACCATCGGCGTATCCATCGTCCAACCGCCGAAGGGCCCGACCGCATGGGCGTACAGACGCCCGAGCACCTGGGCGCGATCGGCGGCGAGCGCGTCCGCATAGGTCCAGGCGCCCTGGAGGCTGGCTGCGGAGGGCAGCTGGATCAGCGCCGTGTCGCCGATCACGACATCGGTGCCGGCACCGGTCGCGATGCGATCATTGCCGATCGTCACGGCATAGCCCTGCCCGCCGCCGAGCAGCGCGGCGCCGATCTGCGTCGCCACCAGATCGACCGGGTGGTCCTTGGCGAGATGAGCCTGCAAGGCCGCGTCCTGCGCCGCAAGGCGCTGGCCGATCTCGAAATCCGTCCAGAGATCCGAGCGCGTCTGGCTCTGGGCGATTCCCGACTTCACGATGATCAGATTGTCGCCGACCACGAGGTCGTCGCCATCGCCGGCATCGATCGTGTCGTTACCGAGCACGAGTTCGTGGCTGACGGCGAAGCGGTCCGGCAGAGCCCAGCTGCCGGGCCAGAGCTGCCCGCCGGACATTGCCTGCATCGTGCCGATCACGCCCTCGCGGGCATGGCTCGCGGTGGCCGTGGCATCCGCGATCGCCGTGCGCATCGCATCGAGGAAGTTGTTCAGGGCAAAGGCGGACGCCCGGTCGACTGCCAGGCCGGAACCGGCGACGACCGTGCGGCCGGAATCGCCGACGATGACATCGTTGCCGCTGCCGCCCGAGATGCGATCATTGCCAAAGCGCAGTTGCACCGGCGAGGACTGCCCGTTGGCATGATCGATCGCGTCGATACCGGCAGCGACACCGTCGAGCATCGCCAGCAATTGCTGCATGGCGAGGGTGACGCCGTCGATCTGCGCGTTCAGCGAGCCGTAGCGGGTGACGTCCAGACTGAACATCTGGGAGTCGTCGCCATAGATCACGTCGTCGCCGACGCCGCCGTCGATGACGTCGTTGCCGAAGAGCACCCTGCGGGTATCGACGAGATTCGGCATCACCGAGGCATAGACGGTGAGGCCGGTGCCATCCTGCTTCTGCAGCGGGCCGGCGCCCGAGAGCGCGCTGATCGTGCCCGACATGGTCGGGTAGATCTCGATGCGCGGCGCCGTCGCGTTCAGGGCCTGGGGCAGCAGGGTCGCGGCCGGCACGATCACGGCGCCGCCCAGCGGCAGGGCGAAGCCGGCTGAGGCCGGAGCCGCCATCAGACGCACTGCGTTCACGATCGTAGGCTCGTCGGAGACGAACTCGGCGCTGTTGGAGGCACGGTCGCCATAGATGACGTCGTCGCCGTCGCCGCCGCGCAGCGTGTCGTCGCCGCGCTGGCCGAAGATGGTGTCGTTGCCGGCATCG
The DNA here is from genome assembly GCF_048595345.1 of Allobosea sp. Lineage (GTDB taxonomy): Bacteria > Pseudomonadota > Alphaproteobacteria > Rhizobiales > Beijerinckiaceae > Allobosea. The sequence continues at coordinate 2,031 of NZ_JBMDWH010000231.1, read as the reverse complement.
CCGTCGATCACGTCGTCATAGGCAGCGCCCAGCGAAACGGTCAGCAGCGCGGTCGCCTGCGAACCCGACGCCCCGGCCAGCAGGTTGCCGGCTGCGTCGCGCGCGCCGGTGACCAGCAGCAGGTCCGACTTCGCCAGAGCGTTGGCGTCGATGGAGCCGCGCACATCGGTGGCGATCACACCGGTGATGGTGCCGATCTCCTCCAGCACCACGTCGCGGTGCCAGCCTCCGTCGCTGTTGAGCAGCGCCGAACCATCGGGCCGGTAGGCGCGCACGATCCGGCCGAGATCGCCGAGGATCATGTCGTCGCCGGCGCCGCCGGAGATGCGGTCGCTGCCGAGGCCGCCGATGATCTCGTCGGCTCCGTCTCCGCCCTCGATCCAGTCGTCGCCAGCCTGGCCGAAGAGCCGGTCGTCGCCGGCATCGCCCATCAGGTGGTCGGCGCCGCCGATGCCGTCGATCAGGTCGAACAGGGCGACCTCGCGCCGCGCCGCCGCGAACGGCGCCGGGTCCATCTGCCAGGTGATGTGCTTGACGTCGTCGACCAGCACCTGGCGCAGGATCATGCCATTGTCGCCGAGGACGACGTCCTGACCATTGCCGCCGGAGATCGTGTCGTTGCCGTCGGCCGCGCCGACGACGTTGCTGCCGCCGGTGATGTCGTCGTCGCCATCGTCGCCGAACAGCGCATCGTCACCCTGCTGGCCGTAGATCAGATCGTCGCCGGCGCCGCCATGGATCACGTCGTTGCCGCCGCCATCCTGCGCGCCGGTGAAGATCGCGAGGCCGCGCTGGTTGGCCGGCAGCGCCAGATCGTAAAGGGCATGGTCGCCGAACAGCATGTCGTTGCCGTCGCCGCCGTCGATCACGTCGTCGCCCGTGCCGCCGGCGACGAAATCATTGCCCGCTCCTGCGGAAATGCGGTCGCCGCCGCCCGCGAGCGGATCGGTGGACTGCAGGCGGCGCAGCGCGCGCTGCCCGTTCTGCAGGACGAAGTCCGCCACGCCATTGTCGCCGAGGATCGCGTCCGCACCGGCTCCCGTCGTGATGACGTCGCCGCCGATACCGCCCAGCACGACATTATCGCCATCGCCCGCGAGGATCGTGTCGTTGCCGCCGATGGTCGGATCGGTCGTTTCCAGATGCGTCAGCACGCCGCCGGAGAAGCTGGCGACGCCATTGTCGCCGAGGATGACATCGTCGCCGGAGCCCGTGGCGATCGCGTCGTCACCAGCGCCGCCGAGCGCCACGCTGCCGCCATCGCCGATGGTGATGCGATCATGGCCGCCGATGGCGGCAGCCGTGGTGCGGGCCAGGAGCACGCGGCCGAGCGCGTCGAAGCTCGCCTGGCCATTGTCGCCCAGCACGACGCTATGGCCATTGCCCGCGACGATCTGGTCGGAGCCCGAACCGCCGAGGATCACGCTGTCGCCATGGCCGATGCGGATCACATCGTCGCCCGCGACGTCGGGAGCGAGCGTCTCCACGAAGATCGGCAGGCCGCTCGCGCTGAGCGTCGCATGGCCGGCATCGCCGATGATCACGTCGGGACCATCCCCCGCGGCGATGCTGTCCGAGCCCGCGCCGCCGATCGCGACATTGCGGCCGCGGCCCAGGGTGATTGCGTCGTTTCCGCCGATGGCCGCGGCCACCGAGACCATCTCCGTGATCACGCCATTGGTGAAATCCGCCTGGCCGCCATCGCCGAGCACGACGTTGTTGCCGTCGCGTAGGGTGACGGTATCGGCACCCGCGCCGCCGATGACGACATTGTCGCCGTTTCCGGCGCTGATGCGGTCATCGCCGCCGATCTCCGGCGCCGTGGTGAGCGCGCGCAGGATCACGCCGGCCGCATCGAAGGTGGCGATGCCGTTGTCGCCCAGGATGACCGCACCGCGATCGGCGCCCTCGATCAGGTCGCTGCCGGCCCCGCCCATCACGACGTTGCGGCCGGAGCCGAAGACGATGTGATCGTTACCGCCGATCGAAGGCGCGATGGTCTGGACCTGTGCGCGCACCGCTTTGGCGGCG
>NZ_JBMDWH010000230.1:0-2461 GCF_048595345.1 Allobosea sp. | reverse complement strand
TCCAGCTCGCTCACCGAAAAGCCGAGGAAATGGATCGGGTCGGTCGGCGAGGCGCAGCCGCCATTGGCCATGATCTTGATGAAGTCGGCCCCGCCCTTCAGCTCCTCGCGCGCGGCGCGGCGCACATCGGGCACGCCGTCGCAGATGCGCCCGAGCGCGCCCAGCCGATGGCGCTCGATCACGCTCGGCCGATCATCGTAGCGGCCGCGGAAATCGGCATGCCCGCCGGTCTGGCTCAGCGCCTTGCCGGAGATGACGAGCCGTGGCGTCGGGAAATGCCCTTCCTCCGTCGCCTGCTTCAGGCCGAAATCGGCGCCGCCGACATCGCGCACCGTGGTGAAGCCGCGCAGCAGCATCTCGCGCATGATGACGAAGGAGCGCGCCGTCACCAGCGAATCCGGCAGGCGCGCATTGGCGCCGAGATCCGCCACGCCGGCCACGACATGGACATGCGCGTCGATCAGCCCCGGCATCAGCGTGCGGCCCTTGAGATCGACCGTCTTCGCCTTGGCGGAGGTCACCGCCTTGCCGACCTCTCGGATCGTCCCGCCCTCGACGAGGACGCTGACCGGCGCGCCCGGCTCGGGCGCCGAGCCGTCCACGATGCGGGCATTGGTGAAGAGGATCGAGGCCACGGGCTGTTCCTTGAAGCGAAAGACGGAGGATGGGAGGCGATGGCTCAGGCGGCGCCTGCCGCCGCGCGGGCGGCGAGGAAGGCGGGAACCAGCATCGGCGCCAGCCGCGCGACCGGCGCCACATGCTCCTCGCGGTAGTGATGCTCCGGCGCCAGCAGGTTGATCGTGCCGACGACCTTGCCGTCATAAATCGCCGGGATGTTGATGACAGAGCCCAGCCCCATGCTCTCGATCAACTCGTGGTCGAAGAAGGCCCAGCGGATGCCGGCCTTGTCGGTGCCGAGATAGGGCTGGAGCCCCTCGATCACATGCTTGCCCCAGGGTGTCGGCCCCATCGTCTTGCGGCCGGAGACCGGATACTCTTCCGGGCGGTTGGAGTAGATCCGCGCGACCTCTTGCCCGTCGACATAGAGCAGCGTAAAAAGCTGATGGCCGACAAGGCGTTGCGTCGCCTCTTCGAAAGCCTTGAACACCGTCTCCGGCTGGCCGGGCGCGGCGATCAGGGACGAGAGGGTAGCGAGGTCGTCGGACATGGGGTCTCTCCGGGATCAGGCGGCTGCGGGCGGCGCCGGCGCCTTCGGAATCTGTTCGGGCAGGATGCCCTGCGGTTTCAGATGCAGCACCAGGATCAGCGCGATGCCGATCAGCATCTCGCGCATGGCGGCGATCTGCACCGGCTGGAGCCCCGGCACCCATTCGGTCATGAAGCGCGTCGCCTCCAGGAAGATCACGACGGCATAGGCGCCCAACACCGCCCCGCTCGGCCGGCCGACGCCGCCCGCGGTGACGGCCAGGAAGATGTAGATCGTGATCAGCGGCTGGAAATGGTCGGGCGAGACATAGGACTGGAAATGCGCATAGAGCGCGCCCGCCAGCGCCGCGATCGCGGCAGAGAGCGCAAAGGCCTGCAGCTTGAAGCGCAGCACCAGCTTGCCGGCGAACGCGGCCAGCTGCTGGTCCTCGCGGATCGCCTTCAGCGCCCGCCCATAAGGCGAAAGGTCGAGCCGGCGCAGCAGCAACCAGACGATGACCAGCACCGCCGTCGCCAGCCCGAGATAGAACAGCGCGAAATTCTGCGTACCGAGTTCGGCCTTGAGCGGCGCCTTGATGCCGGAGATGCCGTCGGAACCATTGGTCAGCCAGCGCTCGTTCAGCGCCACGAGCCGGATCACCTCGGCAAAGCCGAGCGTGACGATGGCGAGATAATCGTCTCGCAGCTTGAGCGTCGCGAAGGTAACGAGAACCCCGACCGCAGCCCCCACCGCGAGCGCCGCGCCCCAGCCCAGCAGCACCGGGGCGCCCGCTCCAGTCGCCAGGGCGGAAGCATAGGCCCCCACCGCGAAAAAACCGGCAAGGCCGAGATTGACAAGCCCCGCCCCGCCCCAGATCAGGTTGAGGCTAAGCGCCAGCAGCCCGTAGATGGCGCAGAGCGTCAGGGTGAAGACGACATAGGACAGCATCAGGCGGCCCTCTCGCCGAGGATTCCGCGCGGGCGGAAGGTCAGCATCAGCAGGATGGCGACGAAGCCGACGCCGGTGCGATAGGTCGCGGGCACGACGAGCAGGGCGAGCTCCTCGGCGATGCCGAGCAACAGCGCGCCCGCAACCGCCCCCGGAATGGAGCCGAGCCCACCGAGCACGGCCGCGGCGAAGACCGAGAGCAGCACGCGATAACCCGTCAACGGGTCGATCGAGGTGTCGAGCCCGATCAGCACGCCGCCGACGCCGGTCAGCCCCGCCCCGATGAACAGCGTCACGATGGCGATCCGCGCCGGATCGATGCCCTTGAGCCGGGCCAGATCCGGATTATCCGCCACCGCCCGCATC